>JADZBZ010000469.1 GCA_020851835.1 Acidobacteriota bacterium | reverse complement strand
TCCTGGTTCTGCAGCACGCCGTCCACCAGCAGGAACGGTGATTCGACGACCGCCAGCCGGGTGGCGGCGTACAGGTCGGGCCGGATAATCACGTTCGAGATGCCCGTCTCATCTTCCAGCGTGAGGAACACGAAGCCCTTGGCCGTGCCTGGCCGCTGGCGCGTGATGACCATGCCCGCGGTGCGCACCCGGCGTCCGGCCCGGGCGCGCGGCAGATCGATGGCGCGGAGCACGCCGCGCATCGACAACTCGTGGCGCCGGAACGACATGGGGTGCGGGCCGAGCGTGAGGCCGGTGCCGGCGTAGTCGGCCACCAGCCGCTCGGTGGGCGTCATGGGAGGGAGGGGGCCGCCGAGCGCCGGGTGCGGGGTGCTGGCATCGGCATCGAGGCCCGCCGACTCGCTGGCCTCGAAGAGCTCACCAGACGGGCGCGCGGCGCGTTCGGCCTGCCACAGCGCCGATCGCCGGTCCATTCCGAAGCTGTTGAGCGCGCCGATCTCGGCCAGGGCCGTGACTTCGTCGCGCCGCAGTCCGGTCATCCGGACGAGATCGTCGATGGACCGGAACCGCATCCGCGCCGGTGCCATCGTCCATTCGTGAGAACACACGTTGCAGAAGCACTGCAGCGCATCGGGCACACCCTCCTCGATCATCGACCGATCGTCGCACCCGCACTTGGGACACGCCAGCCGTACCACTGTGTCCGTTGCTGGCTCCCGCCTCGGCATCGCCTTCCCCGCCTCCGCACGCAGGCCGCTCACGTAGCGAAGGCCCAAGCGAATGGCGCCGTCCTCCTCCACCGTGCAGTCCCAGTCGGACACCTGCACGTCGATGGGCGCGAACCGCACACCGCGGCGCTGGGCGTCCTTGACCAGCGTGGCCGGGTGGTAGAAGCCCATCGGCTGGTTGTTGAGCAGCGCCGTGTAGAACGCCGCCGGGAAGTGGACCTTCAAGTACGCGCTGGCATAGGCGATGAGCGCAAAGCTTGCCGCATGCGACTCGGGAAAGCCGTACAGGGCGAACGAGGTGATGGACGAGACGATGCGATCGGCCACCGCGCCCGTGATGCCGTTCTTCGCCATCCCCTCGCGCAGCAGTCCTTCGAGCTGCTGCATGCGCTTCTCGGATCGCTTGAAGCCCATGGCCCGGCGCAGGTCTTCGGCCTGGCCGCCCGTGAACCCGGCTACGGCCATGGCCATACGCAGCAGCTGCTCCTGGAACAGCGGCACGCCCAGCGTGCGCTTCAGGATGGGCTCGAGCAGCGGGTGGTCGTAGATCACCGGCTCCTGCCCCGCCCGCCGGTTCAAGTACGGGTGCACCATCTGCCCGACGATGGGGCCGGGGCGGATGAGGGCCACCTCGACGACGAGATCGTAGAAGCACACGGGCTCGAGTCGCGGCAGCGTCGCCATCTGCGCGCGCGACTCCACCTGGAATACGCCCACCGTGTCGGCGGCCTGCAGCATGGCGTAGACCGCGGGGTCGTCGGCGGGCAGGTGCGCCAGGTCGACGCAGTCGGCTTGCCGCTCGTTCACCAGACGGATGGCATCCTGCAGCACGGCCATCATGCCAAGCCCCAGCAGGTCGACCTTGACAATCCCCATGTCGGCACAGTCTTCCTTGTCCCACTGCACCACCACGCGGCCGGGCATGCTGGCATTTTCGAGCGGCACGACCGAGGACAGCTCGCCCTGACACACCACCATGCCGCCGGAATGCTGGCCGAGATGGCGCGGCAGGTCCTGCATCTGCTGCCACAGCCGTCCGAACTGCCGCACCCGATCGTCGTCTCGGGAGAGGCCCGCGTCGGCCAGGTGGTGCGAGAGCGTGTCGTCGGGATCGACGAACTCGAACTGGTGCATCACCTTCGCCAGGCGGTCGATGTCGGACCCGTCCAGGCTGAGCGCCTTGCCCACCTCGCGGGCGGCGCTCCGGCCGCGGTAGGTGATGACATTGGCGGTCATCGCCGCCCCGTGTGCGCCGTATTTGGTGTACACGTGCTGGATGACGCGTTCGCGCCGGTCGCCGCTGGGCAGGTCCAGATCGATATCCGGCCATTCGCCCCGCTCCTCCGAGAGAAAGCGCTCGAAGAGCAGCTCCATCCCCACCGGGTCCACCGCCGTGATCCCCAGGCTGTAGCAGACGGCGCTGTTGGCCGCCGACCCGCGTCCCTGCACGAGGATGTCCTGCTGCCGGCAGAAGTTCACGATGTCCCAGACGATGAGGAAGTACCCGGCGAGGTCGAGCTTCGTGATGAGATCCAGCTCGCGCGTCACCTGGGCGCGGGCGCGATCGTGGTAGGGCCGGTAACGGGTGCGCGCACCCACGTCGGCGATGTTCCGGAGAAACGAGCTTTCGGTTTCGCCCGGCGGCACCGGATAACGCGGGAAGCGATAGCCCAGGTCCTGCATGGAAAACTGCAGGCGGTCGGCCAGTGCGCGCGTGGCCGTGACGGCGTGCGGCAGATCGGCAAAAAGCCGGGCCATCTGCGCGGGCGGCTTCAGGTAGCACTCGGCGTTCACCGACAGCCGCCGCCCGGCCTGCGCGAGCGGCACGTGCTCGCGAATGGAGGTGAGCACATCGAAAAGAGGCCGCTCGCCGGGCGTGGCGAACCGCACGCCGCCGGTGGCCACCACCGGCACGCGGAAGGCCTCGGCCAGCGTCACCAGCATCTCGTTGTCGTCTTCCTGGTCGCGGCGCAGATGGCGCTGCAGTTCCACGTACACGTGGTCGCGGCCAAAGATGCCGACCAGCCGATCGAGCAGCCCGCCCACCCCGAACCGCCGGACCTGAAGCAGCGGCGCCCCCGCCAGCGCGATGAGCCCGCGCACGTGGCCGTCGAGTTCGCCGAGCGCGAGCGCCCCCTCGCCCTTCGGCGCGCGCAACTTCATACGCGAGACGAGGCGGCAGAGGTTCTGCCAGCCCACCTGGGAAGAAACAAGGACAGACAGGGGGAATCTGGAAATTTGGTGACGTGGCGATCTGGGGATCTGATGCGGTGATCTGATGAGCGCTCGATCTATCTGGTCATCTGTGGCATCCGTGGCATCTGCGGCCCGGGCGTTCGCACCGTTGGTGGCTCCAGGGCCCGCGTCGATCGTCAGCGTTGCGCCGATGAGCGGGCGCAGGCCGGCGGCGCGCGCGGCTTTGTGAAAGCGCGGGGCGCCGTACACGCCGTCGCGGTCGATGAGCGCCAGGGCCGGGTAGCCCATCTCCGCCGCCCGCTCGACGAGCGTTTCGGGCAGCGAGGCGGCACGGAGAAACGAGAACGCGGAGGCAGCGTGCAGTTCGACGTACATGACAGCGGCACCACGACGGTATGAAGAGCCAGGACGAGAGTGCAATCACGCAAGGGCTCGGCGCTCAATCCACCATGCCCTCCAGATACCACTGCCCCACGGGACGTTCGACGAACAGCCGGTAGACCGTGCCGTCGGCCATGGCGATGTCCCACTCGTCGCGGTCCCAGGCCATGTCGCGCGACGAGAGGCGAGCCGGACCCGTGCCGGGCGGCAGGGGCTGCGGGGACGGGGCCTGGCTCGGTTCGCTCGCCCACCACTCGCCCGATGTGCGCCACGGACCGGCCGCCTGCACGATGACACCGCCCGTGAGGCCATGGCGATCGGTCGTCAGCCGCACAGGACGCCCTTCCTCGACTCGCACCCGCACGGGCACGGGCAGACGGAAGCGACGCAGCGCACTCGGCACCCGTACTCGGCACTCCGCACTCGCACCCGGCACCCGGCACTCGGTACCCGGCACTCCAAACGCCGCCATCGCAAACGCCCCCGGCCGCCACGCGTCCACCAGCGCGGGCGCGCCCACATGCCCGGCGCCCACAAGCGCCGTGAGCCGTGCCAGCAGCGTGGCCACCTGCTCGGGCGCGGGCCGCGCACGCTCGAAGAGCGTCCACTGCAGCACGCGGCCCGGCGTGGGCTCGACGCGGACCTGCACCTGGTCCACCGGCGCTCCAGGCGGATGCGACTCGAGATCCAGCAGCACCAGCGTGCGCAGCGTCTTCGGATCCCGCATCGGCGCCGGCAGCGGCAGCACCCGCAGGTGCACCTCCCGAGTGGTGAGGTGCAACGCCGTGCGAATCGCCACCGCGCCGCGATCGGCGCGCTCGAGCGCTGCCGACAGCGGCTCGAACAGCCGCGCCAGCACGAACGACAACGGCTCGAACCCTTCGATCGGCCACTCGAGCTCGAGTGCCTCCTCGAACACCGGCTCGGCCACCCACGGGACCAGCGGCCCATCGTCTTCACCGCCGGCCAGCCGCTGCCACGAGACGCCCAGGTCTCCCAGCCGCTCGTACACCTCGGGACGCGGCAGGGCGGCCAGCGCGCCCAGGCTGCAAATGCCCCATCGGCGCAGCGTGGCGGCGCACGCGCGCGCGGACAGTTGGGCCGCCCGCGTCGACGCCCGCATGGCCGCACGCACCGGCGCGGTCGAACGGGCAGGGGCGCGGCGAGTG
>JADZBZ010000468.1 GCA_020851835.1 Acidobacteriota bacterium | reverse complement strand
GCCAGCCGCGCAATGGGCACGCCCGGATTGGGGCCGACGAACCAGTACAGGTTGACGCGCGGCGTGGGCGCGCCGTCGTGCTCGGACGGGAACCCGAGCAGGGCATCGTCGGCGGAGGCGAGAAACGCCTGCAGTTCGGGCGGGGCGTGCTGCCCTTCGAGCAGGAGGCGCAGCAACTGCGGCATCGACACGGTGGTGTCGGGAGCGTCCTCGGCGCCCCACGCCAACTCGACCGTGCCGATTGCGGAGATGAACGTGGTCGACGCGCGCAACGGGATCCCCCTCGCGTCGGACAGCCCCCCGGCCACGCGGGCCACTTCGACGGCCTCCTGCCATGCGACGGGAATACCCAGGCGCACGATACGCTCGACAGAAATCCGAGTCTCGGTCACACCAGTCGCCCTGCCGGTCGGCCTAGGCGCGCATGAAGCCGAGGTCGGCCGCCGGGAAATTCACGAGGTCCGGGAATGCCCAGACCAGTTCGGTGGGCGTGGCCCCGAACCACCGGCCCAGCGTCGCACCGAACTGGACCGACCCGATGGTCGGGATCCAGGCGCCGCGGTTGCTGGTGTCCATGTCGCCGCCCAGGATGAAATCGGGCGTCGAGCCGTAGAGTCCGCCCTGCACCGCGCCGCCGATCACCATGTGGTGCCCACCCCAGGCATGGTCGGTGCCCGTGCCATTGGTCTGCGTGGTCCGGCTGAACTCCGACTGCGTGAACGTCGTGATGTTGCCGGCCAGACCCAGATCCAGCGTCGCGTACGCGAAGGCGGACAGGGACTGCGATAGATCGCGTAATAGATTGGCGTGCGTGCCCATCTGTGAGCTGTGGGTGTCGAAGCCGCCAATCGAGCAGAAGAACACCTGGCGTCCGGGCCCCATCTGCGACCGCACCCGGATCAACCGGGCCACCTCGCGCAACTGGTTGCCAATCGAGGTGGTCGGAAACGGCCAGGTCGTCGGGGGCAGCCCGCCGCTCGCCTGCAGGGTGTCGGCCAGTTGCAGACCGTCGGCGAACATGCGGTTGGCCGCCTCTCGAATCGGGTTGCCCCCGTCCATCAGCACCATGGCGTTGACGGCCTGCCGCCGGGCGTCGGCGGCTGCCGGCGGCCAGAAGCTCATGCCGTTGAGACCGAGGTTCGCGCCTGGCGGGATGACGTTGCTGCGCACGTCGGTGCCGTCGAGGAAAATGGCTGGCGACGAGACCGAGACGGCCGACAACGAATCGGTGGCGCCGAAGAGGTCGAGCAGCCGGCCTCCCCAGCCCGTGTGCTGGGTCGGCGAACCGGTCTGGGCCTGGGTGGTCTGGTCGGAGTGCGAGAACAGGTTGGGCGGCGCCTGACCGCCCGCGCGGTACTGGGCTTTGGTCAGCGGACGGATGAGGGCCCCCATGTTCAGCACGAACGCCAGATAGCCGGCGTTGTAGATCGGCACCATCTCGGCGAGCGACGGGTGCAGCCCGTAGGCGGCGCCGCCAGGGCCGGGAATGGGCAGCAGCGTATTGGCGGCCAGAGCCACGCCGCCCGTGCCACCGCGCGCCGCGGAGTAGGCCGCGTAGTTGTCCGCCGGCACGATCAGGTTGTTGCTGTCGTTGCCGCCGAACATGTAGACGCACACGAGCGCCTTGTAATCGGACACGCCTCGCTGGGCCTGCACCTCGCTGGCGAAGAAGCCCGCGGCGGGCTTGACGCCGAGGCTGGTGATCCCCAGCGCCGCCAGCCGGGCGCTCAGCTTCAGGAAATTGCGGCGAGCGGGAACGTCGTGAGAGTGACCCATGATTCGGCTGCTCCTAAGGCACCGTAACGGACTGCCAGCCGGTGAACGAACTGTTGCCGCAGATGTTCTCCGAGCGGACGCGCACCTCGTAGCGGCCAGGGCCGACCGGGCTCGAAAGGGTCGTCGCCGTGACGACGAAGCTCCCGAGGGCGATTATCGGGGTGTTGGGATTCCGCAGCCGCGCCTCCACGGTGTAGCGCGTCGGCGTCGTCCCTGTGGACGGCGCCAGCCAGTACGCCGAGACCGTTCGTCCGTTGGCGGCGAAGGAGAACGCCTCGGGTGACCGCGGAGACGAGCATCCGCTCAGGGGGAACGTGAGGGTGATGCTGTTCGATGAGCCGCTGGTGCCGACGCCATTGGTCGCGCGCACCGTGAACGCATAGGTGCCCGGCGGCACGGCGTCGTAGCTCCAGGTGTCGGCGAACGGCAGCGGGATGCTGGCTACGCGGGCGCCCGACTGCGTGACGTCCACCGCCATGCCGAAGGGTTCGCCGCCGCCAAAGGTGTTGACCCACTTGAGCACCACCGATGAGTCCCTGCCATATGCCGACAACGATTTCGGCGCGGTTGGGCCCGACGTGGCCCCGACGTAAATCCGGATTTCACTCGAAGCACGGCTGACGGCGGCGCCCGCTGTCGTCCGCAGCCGGAGGTAGTACGCGCCCGAAGGCAACTGGAAGGAATAGGTCGGCGTCGTGCTTCCGATCGGGATGGTGGCGAGCACTTCACCCGGACGGACGCCGCCCTCGAGTACGTAGCCGGTGGGCGCCGGACCGATGAGCGGGGCGCGCCAGCTGATCGACACGGTGTTCCCGGTCAGGGCGGACACCGCCAGACCGGTCGGCGGCTGCACCGACGCCGCGCCCGCCACGGAGGTGTCCGAATACACCGAGTACTCGCTGGAGATGGCCGCCAGGTAGAGCGCGCCGCGAGCCCGCTCCCGCAGACCGCTGGGCGATGTGTCGGTAATGGCCGCCGTGGCGGTGGTGATGAGGTCCCGCAGTTCGGAGGACATCCGCCCGAACGTCAGGTTCTGGTTCACGGCCTCGACCAGCGCCGCCGGATCGGCGGCCAGCGCCTCGTAGGTCGGGATCACCGTCCCCATCGCGAAGATGCTGTTGTACCACTCATAGAGGATGCCGTAGATGAAGTTCGCCCGCTGGACGGCCAGGGCCGGCGGGTAGATGCCGAACTCCGGGCCGAACAGCGCTTCGTTGCCCGGCAACGGGGTCAGCAGGTTGTAGAAGTTGAACACCGTGGAGGGCGTGAGGACGAGTTCCAGGAGGTTCGAAAAGCTCCACTGGATGTTGCCCGGGTTGCTCACCGGAATTCCGAGCGCGCGGGTCAGACCCATGATGCCGAGGATCGGGTCTTTCAGCCGTCCGTCGGTGATGGTGAACGCGCGAGCTTCGGGGTCGGTAAGAATCGCCGTGAGCGTCGCACGAAGGTCGCCGCTGGTCGCCGAGAACACGGTCGCCACGCGCTGGATGTAGCTGGGAGTCGGGTTGCTCGTCACGAGCGACCGGATCAGTCGGGTCGAGACGAACGGCGCCACGTTGGGATGCGCCATGATGCTGTCGACGACTCCCTCGATGTCGCTGTACAGGGCCGCCGTGTTGTTGGCCGAGGCCGGCAGGACGACGCCGCTCAGCAGGGTCTTGGCACCAATGTCGTGATAGCGCGGCTGCGGGGTGCTGCCCGTCGTCATCACGGGCACCATTTCGGCCGAGAAGTCGGTCGGCGAGGCATACCCCCAGCCGGTCATCGCTCTGGCGTACTCCACGAGCGTGGCCTGCGTGTAGGTGGGAATGGGCTGTCCCGAGGCGTTCAGGCGCACGGTGCCGTTCTGGTTGAGCTCCCACAAGCCGATTGTGAAGAGTTGCTGCACCTCGCGGGCGTAGTTCTCGTTCGGCACCGAGGTCGTGGACCCGTTCGGGCACGTCGCGGTGTTGCGGGTGCAGCGGCTCACCACCAGGTCGAGGTACTTGCCCATGGTGGGGCTGAGCGTTACCTCCCGAAGCAGCGTGCGGAAGTTGCCGAACGCGTTCCGGGAGAGCAGCCGGACCCACGGGGCGAGTTCGTTGCCGCGGTTGTTCTTATTGGCCGAGACCACGATCACCTGACTCAGAGCGAAGATCATGCGCTGGCGGAGCTGGTCCGGCCCGTTGACCATGCTCAGGAACAGCGCGTTGCGGACGTCGCTGACGTCAGGGTCGTCCGGCATCGGGCTCTCGGGCATGGCGAACTGGTCGTTGAGCCACTGGTCGTAGCCCGAGCTCATCACCAGATCGACGTCGGCGGCTGTCGGCCCGAACGTGGCCTGCTCGAGGAAATGGGCGGCCGCCCGCCGGGTGACGCCCTGGCGGGCATGGGTTGGGGTGTTCCAGATCAGCACAGCGCCGGCAAGAAGTGCAAAGACCTGCACCCACCGGTGAGCCGTGCGTGCGCTGGGCAGTGGCTCGAACTGACGCGATTCCTCGAAGACTCTTGGTGGGTTCATGCGCGTGTCGCCATCCACACCACGCCCGGGAGCAGGCGCGTGCGCCACGGCCTAGGCAGAAAGCATGCCAAGTTGAGACAGGCGAGCCGGTAACGCACGAAAGGAACTCGGCGTGACGCCCCAGGGGCCGAGACGGCTCGCGCGATCGGGCAGGACTTACCCGACGGCCGGGTAATTGTTACCGGATCTGCCCGGCGGCCGGTGCGTAGTACTCCTTATACATGCCCCGCCGGAACAGCCACCCGCCCAGTGCCCCCAACCATCCGAGCACGTGGTACATGTAGCCGAGGTCCATCAGTTCGATCAGGTTGCCGTCGAAGTCCCGGACGAAGAAGAAAGAGTGGCCGCGGGGTGAGCGCTCGGGCGGGCTGACGATCTCCACGCCCTTGCTCGCCAGGTAGTCGTGCCACCGCGGCAGGTTGGTGACGTTGAACGAGAAGTGCGTCAGTCCCACGCGGTTCCAGGGAATCGGGGCCGCCACCTGGCGCGGCTCGAAATGGAAGATCTCGAGCACGCCGCCGCCGGACACGCGAATCCAGCCGATCTTGCAGGACGGCGCGGGCGCGTCGACGCCGAAGAAGGCCCGCACGCGCTCGGGCGGCGTGTCGGCCACGCCAACCAGCGGACAACCGAAGACCTCCCAGTAGAACTGGACGGCCTTGTTGAAATCCGAGACGGTGAGCCCGACGTGGCTGAACGAGCGAACGCGCATCTGCCGATAGTAGCAAGGTCGCGACCGGGGGCCGCGTACCTCCCGACCGGGGCCCACAGCACCACCCGCGTTATCATGGCCCGCCTTGACCTCCTTTCTCTCCAGAGACCGCATCGTGGCGGCCCCCGGCTACAACCGGTGGCTGGTGCCCCCCGCCGCCCTGGCCATCCACCTGTCGATCGGGATGGCCTATGGCTTCAGCGTGTTCTGGCTGCCGCTGAGCCGGGCGATCGGCATTACCGAATCGGCCCCTGGCGACTGGCGCATCAGCACGCTCGGCTGGATGTTCACGCTGTTCTTCGTGATGCTCGGCTCGTCGGCCGCGGCCTTCGGTCCGTGGCTCGAGCGCGAGGGACCGCGCAAGGCGGGTGTGGTGGCCGCCTGCTGCTGGGGGGGCGGGTTCTTCATTTCGGCGCTTGGCATCTGGCTGCACGAGGTGTGGCTGCTCTGGTTCGGTTCGGGCGTGATTGGCGGCTGCGGGCTCGGCCTGGGCTACATCTCCCCCGTCTCGACACTCATCAAGTGGTTTCCGGATCGCCGAGGCATGGCCACCGGGCTGGCCATCATGGGCTTCGGCGGCGGCGCCATGATTGGCACGCCGCTGGCCGACCTTCTCATGCGCTATTTCCAGACCCCGGCCTCGGTGGGCGTCTGGGAGACCTTCGCCGTGATGGGCGCACTCTACTTCGCGGCCATGATGGCCGGCGCGCTCGCCTACCGCCTGCCGCCGCCGGCCTGGACGCCGGCCGGATGGACGCCGCCCCCGGGCGAGGTGACGTCCGAGGCCGTGCGCGCGGTGCCGGCCAGTGCCGCCTGGACCACCCGCCAGTTCTGGCTCCTCTGGGCGGTGCTGTGCCTCAACGTCAGCGCCGGTATCGGTGTCCTGGGCATGGCCTCACCGATGCTGCAGGAGGTCTTCGAAGGGCGTGTCAGCGCATCGGCAGCCGCAGGCTTTGCTGGCCTCCTCAGCCTCTTCAACATCGTCGGCCGCATCGCCTGGGCGTCGCTGTCCGATCGGATCGGGCGCAAACCCACCTACACGGTGTTCTTCGCGCTCGGGATGCTGCTGTACGCCAGCGTGCCGTTTGCCGGACGCACCGGGAGCCTCGCGATCTTCGTCGCGATCTTCTGCCTCATCCTCACCATGTACGGCGGCGGCTTCGCCACCATTCCCGCGTATCTCGCCGACCTGTTCGGCGTGACGTTCGTGGGCGCCATCCACGGCCGCATCCTCACCGCCTGGTCCACGGCCGGCATCCTCGGGCCGGTGCTGGTGAACTACATCCGCGAGTTCCAGATCGGCCGCGGGGTTGCACCGGCGGACGCCTACACGTTCACGATGTGGGTGCTCGTCGGATTCCTCGCGGTGGGCCTGCTGTGTAACCTGGCCGTGAGGCCCGTGCCCGACGACCGGTTCGTGACGGTAGCGCCCTCCGGCCCTCCAGCGCCGCCGCCAGCGGCGCCGGCCCGTGTCGCGATCGCCGCCATGGGCGGCAGCACGCCGGCCAGCCACTGGGGCCTCGTCACGGCTGCCTGGATCGCAGTCGGGCTGCCACTGTCGTGGGGCGTCTACAACACGCTGGCGCTCGTCGGTCAGATCGTCGGGCGGTAAGGGCCCGTCGCCGGAGGCGTACGGCGCCCTCTAGTGTCACTAGTGGTCCGCTCCCGCGATGTAATCGGCGACGCGCAGGGCCTGCGCGATGATGGTCAGTGCGGGATTGACGGCGGCCGACGAGGGGAAGAACGAGGCGTCCACGACGAAGAGGTTCTCCACGTCGTAGGCGCGGCACCACGGGTCGAGCACCGAGGTGGCCGGGTCGGTACCGAAGCAGAGCGTCCCGCACTGGTGCGTGGTGTTCCGGCTCTTGTGCGAGTGAGTCATCACCTTCCAGAACCCGAGGCGCCGCAGCATGCGCCGCGTCTCGCCCACCAGCCGCCGGTGCGCGCTGAGATTGTTGGGCCGGTAGTGCAACTGGATGCGCCCCTCCCGATCCACCGTCACGCGGTTGTCGGCATGCGGCAGATCCTCTGACATCACCAGCCAGTCCACCCCACGCGACACCCAGGCGTCGTAGGCGCGCAGGGGGATACCGGGAACGAGGGTGTCGCCCACGACCTTGGCCATGATGCCGTGAGTGCGGCCCTGCGACTGGATGTGGCCGAGCGGATACGGCGTGTCGGGCCCGCGGAAGTAGTAGTCGTTGATCGCCACGGTCTTCTGGAACACCGTGTCGTTCGGCCGCAGCGGATGGAACCCCTGCATCATCGTCGCCAGGTGCGCCATGTAGCGGCGGCCCACCAGGCCCGACGAGTTGGCCAGGCCG
>JADZBZ010000467.1 GCA_020851835.1 Acidobacteriota bacterium | reverse complement strand
GACGAGCCCGAGCCACCGCTCCAACTGGATCCGGAACCCGACCCGCTGCTGTTGCCGCCCATCACCCATCCACTGCTCCCGCCCTTCGAGCCGGGCCGAGACCGCATCTCCCGGACCCAGCCCGGCGGTCGGCGGCCGGTACGATAGCCGAAGACGGCCATGATGACGGCGAGCGGCCCGAGTGCCCAGAATGGCGCGTTGAAGAACGGGACCAGCGACATCAGGAACGGGATGCCCCCGAAGAGGCTGCCGAAGAGCAAGGGGAAGCCCGTCTTCGAGCCCACGCCGACACCCGCCATGAACCCGCCGATGCCGATGAACAGCCCGAAGAAGGGCACCATGAGCCAGATCGGCGGGCGGCCCTCAGCGGCGGCCTCGAACGCCTGCCGCTCCTCGGGCGTCAGCACGTGGTTGCGCTCGATGATGTCCGCCACGCGCCTGACCCCTTCGTCGATGCCAGCCGCGTAGTCGGTGTCGCGGAAGTGCGGGATGACGTTGGTGCGGATGATCTCTCCGGCGAGGCCGTCGGGGAGGACACCCTCGAGGCCATAGCCCACTTCGATCCGGACCTCCCGCTCGTTGGGCGCCACGAGCACGAGCACGCCGTTGTCCACCTTCTCCTGGCCGATACCCCACCGCCTGAACAGCCGCTCGGCGTAGTCCTCCACCGTCAGGCCCTGCAGCGACGGCACGGTGACGACGGCGATTTCGGCGGTCGTGTGCGCCTCGGTCCGCTCGATCAACTGGTCGAGGCCCGATCGGGTCGCCTCGTCCAGGATGTTGGCGAAATCGCTGATGCGGCCGGCCGGATCGGGCAATTGCACCGAGCCCTGCGCCCGCGCGGGCGCCCCTCCGAAGACCAGGAGCATCGCCGTGAGGATCATCAACGAGGGATGTCGAGACGCGAGCACGGGCATGCGGCATGGTAGCGCGGACGCGCGTCCACTGCAGCCAGGGCGGGCCGGGCTTGCGGTAGACTCGCACGCATGGGCCGGAAAGCCAACGCGAAGAAAGAGCCGAAACCTAGCGCGCCGGTCGAGGCTCCCGTGTTCGATTCGACGCCCGCCTGGCCGCTGCTGGGCCTCAGCCTGGTCGGCTGTCTGCTGGCGGGATACCTGTCGTGGACGAGCTGGATGGGCACGGCCGTGCAGGGCTGCAGCGCGGGCAGCGGCTGCGACGCGGTGCTGTCGAGCCGCTGGGCCACCCTGCTGGGCCTGCCGACGGCGTTCTGGGGGCTGCTCACCTATCTCGCACTCGCGATCGCGGCGTTTCTCGCCGACCCGCACCGTCGATGGCGACTGGCCTGGACGATTTCCTTCTTCGGCGTGCTCTACAGCGCCTACCTCACCACGATCTCCCTGACCGTGCTCGGCGCGACCTGTCCGTACTGCCTCACGTCGCTGGCCCTGATGACGGCCGTCTTCGCGCTGCTCACCCTCCAGCGCCCGCCGGCGCTGCCGGGCTTCACGTGGTCCCGGTGGCTACGAGTCCGCGGCGCGGTGTCGGTCGGCCTCATCGTATTCCTGCACCTCAACAACATCGGCGTCATCGGCAAGCCGCCGGCGGAGGAGGATCCGACGCTGCGTGCGCTGGCGGTGCACCTGGTCGATCGCGGCGCCAAGGTGTACGGCGCGTCATGGTGCCCCCACTGCCAGCAGCAGAAAGAGATGTTCGGGGGCGCCGCGAAGCGACTGCCGTACATCGAGTGCAGTATGGGTGCCCAGGGCACGCCGCAGACCACCGAGTGCCGGAACGCGCGCATCACGACGTATCCGACGTGGGAGATCGACGGCAAACGGTACGAAGAGATGCTGTCGCCGCTTCGGCTGGCCGAGCTCACCGGCTTCGACCTGTCGGCTCCACCGCCCGGGACCGCACCCGCCGCGCCCATCCCGCGATGATCTCTCTCGCCAACATCAACAAGCAGTACGGCCGCCAGCTCGTCTTCGTCGACGCATCGTTCCAGCTCAATCCCGGCGAGAAGGTCGGCCTGGTCGGTCCCAACGGCGCCGGCAAGACCACGCTCTTCCGCATGATCGTCGGAGAGGAGGTCCCGGACGAGGGCGAGGTGGCCGTGCCGAAGAAGGTCACCATCGGGTACTTCCGCCAGGACGTCGAGGAGATGTCGGGCCGTACGGTCCTGGACGAAGCCATCGCCGGCAGCGGACGGCTGGGCGACCTGCACCACGAGCTCGAGGCGCTCCAGCAGGCCATGGAAGACCCCGCCCGAGCCGGCGAGATGGACCGGGTCCTCGCGCGCTTTGGCGAGGTGCAGGAGGAGTACGAACACCTGGGTGGCTACACGCTCGAGGCGCAGGCGCGCGAGGTCCTGCACGGCCTGGGCATCGAGAACGACCAGATCGACGACGACGTGGCCGCGCTCTCCGGCGGGTGGAAGATGCGCGTGGCCCTGGCGCGCGTGCTGCTCGGCAAGCCCGACGTGCTGCTGATGGACGAGCCGACCAACCACCTCGACATCGAGTCCATCATCTGGCTCGAGCAGTTCCTGCGTTCGCTTCCGGGCGCGCTGCTGATGACCTCCCACGATCGCGAGTTCATGAATCGCCTCGTCACCAGGATTGCCGAGATCGACAGCGGCGAAATCACCGTGTATTCGGGGAACTACGACTTCTACGAGCGCGAGCACGCCATCCGCGATGCCAACCAGCAGGCCGCCTTCGCCCGCCAGCAGGCCATGCTGGCCAAGGAGCAGCGCTTCATCGAGCGTTTCAAGACCCACGCCGCCAAAGCGGCGCAGGTGCAGAGCCGCATCAAGGCGCTCGACAAGATCGACAAGATCGAGCTGCCGAAGAAGCGCCAGCTGGTGAAGTTCGAGTTCCGGGCACCGCCCCGGTCTGGCGATCAGGTGGCGGTCATCGAAGACCTGCACAAGGCGTACGGCCGTCGGGTGATCTACGACGGCATGAACCTCACCATCCGCCGTGGCGAGCGCTGGGCCGTCATGGGCAAGAACGGCGCCGGCAAGACCACGCTGCTCAAGATGATTGCCGGCGCGACCACACCCGACGCGGGCGAGGTGCGCCTGGGCGCCAGCCTCAAGATGGGCTACTTCGCCCAGCAGTCGCTCGATCTGCTCGACCCGGACCTGACCATCCTCGAACAACTGCAGCACGACTTCCCGCACGACGGCATCGGCGCGCTGCGCAGCCTCGCGGGCGCGTTTCAGTTCTCCAGCGACGATGTGGACAAGAAGATCAAGGCACTGTCGGGCGGCGAAAAATCACGCCTGGTGATGGCGCGGATGCTGTACGACCCGCCCAACTTCCTGGTTCTGGACGAACCGACCAATCACCTGGATCTGGCGACCAAGGAGATGCTCGTCGAGGCGCTCAAGGACTTCGAGGGCACGATGATCTTCGTGTCGCACGATCGGATGTTCCTGCGCGGCCTGGG
>JADZBZ010000466.1 GCA_020851835.1 Acidobacteriota bacterium | reverse complement strand
CGATGAACTTGAAGACGTCGCCGCCCACCCCGCAGCCGAAGCAGTGGAAGAACCCCCGGTCGCGGTTGACGTTGAACGACGGGGTCTTCTCGCCGTGGAACGGGCACAGCCCCTTGTAGCTCACCCCGGCCTTGCGCAGCGACACGTAGTCCGAGATCACGACGACGATGTCGGCCGCCGATCGGACTTCATCGATGAACGGCTGAGGGAATTTCAAGTCTCGTGATCTTTCGAGCTGGCGAACTGGTGATCTTACCGGGCGATCGGGCGATTGGGTGATCGTATCCGCCGATCCATCTGAGAACTGATGACGGGGGCCGTCTCCTCACTCCTTGATCGTGACGACCGTCGCACCGCCGCCGCCCTGGTTGTCCGGCGCCGGCGCGTACTTGAGAACCAGCGGATGGCTCTTCAGGAACGCCTGGATCCCTTTGCGCAACTGACCCGTGCCGAAACCGTGCACGATCCGGATCTCGCGCATGTCGGTGACCATCGTGTCGTCGAGGAAGCGCGACACGCGGTCCACGGCCTCGTCCACGGTGCAGCCGATCACGTTGATTTCGCTCAGCATGCCCTCGCGCGGCTTGAGGTCCACCGTGACGCGGACCTTGCCGGCCGCAGCCGGCGCGGGCGGGGCCAGCACGCGCACGTCCCGGAGCCTGGCACGAAGCCTCTTGCCGCGCACGTCCACCTCCACGTGCGATCCCTGGATGGAGACGACGATGCCTTCGAGGCCGAGACCGCCGACGGCCACGCGGGCGCCGACGGCCGCCGCCGGGGCTGAAGCCCCGGCGCTCCCCGATCTCCCAGACCCCGCTCCGCGCTGGGGCGCCGGAACACCCTGGAGCGCCGGGACTTCAGTCCCGGCGACCGAGGCTTCGGTCCCGGCGACCGAGACTCCAGTCCCGGCGGCCACCGGCTGGCGCAGGCCTTCGGCAATCCGCTCGACGGCGGCCCGTGCCCCGGCGCGGGCGGCCCCGGCCTCTCCGGTGTTGACCAGGGCCCCGGCGGCGCGCCGGGACGCCTTCTCGACGAGGGCGTCAGACTTGTCCCGAAGCTGGTCGATCACCGTGTCGATGTCGCGGCGGGCCTGCCGCACCCGCTCCTCGATCTTCTCGTTGAGGCGCTTCTTGAATGCCTCCTCCCGCTCGGCCAGCGCACGCTCCCGCGCCTCCAGGACCTTGCGCTCGTCGGCAGCCGCGCGCCGGTCGCGCTCAAGCCGTCCACGCTCGGCCTCGAGGGCACGCGCCTGGGTATCCACACGGTCGAGCCGCGCCTGCAGCCGCTTCTGGTCGTCGCTCAGGAATCCCCGCGCCGCCGCCACGACCGCCAGCGGCAGGCCGAGACGCTGCGCGATCTCGATGGCCAGGCTCCGGCCCGGTGCGCCGTAGATGAGTCGATAGGTCGGCGCGTAGGTCTGCGGATCGAAGGCGAAGCCCGCCACGGTCACGCCATCCGTCGTCGTGCCCCATGTTTTGACGGCGTCGAAGTGCGTCGTGGCGATCAGGTGCGCGCCGCGCTGCCGGAAGTGCTGCACCAACGCCGTGGCGAGCGCGCCGCCCTCGTTCGGGTCGGTGCCGGTGCCCACCTCGTCGAGCAGCACGAGCGAGGGCAGGTCGAGCGCCCGATCCATCGAGACGAGGTTGCTGATGTGCGCCGAAAACGTGCTGAGGCTCGCCGCGATCGACTGCTCGTCGCCGATGTCGGCGAAGATCGACCGGAACACCGGCAGGCGGGCCGTCGCCGCCGGGACGTGCAGGCCGGCCTGGGCCATCAGTGCGAACAGGCCCGCCGTCTTGAGTGCCACGGTCTTGCCGCCGGTGTTCGGGCCCGTGATGAGCAGGACGCGACAGGGCGGATCGAGCACGACATCGATGGGCACCGGCTGCTCGACCAGCGGGTGCCTCGCGCCACGCAGTTCAAACGATCCGTCGGCCACGAAGGTGGGCTCGACCCCGCCTACACGGGTGCTGTAGCGCGCCCGCGACTGCAGCACGTCGAGCTCGGCGGCCACCTCTTCGACGGCCCGCACGTCGCCTGGCCGGTGGCGGAACCGGTCGGTCAAGGCGAGCAGGATGCGGAAGATCTCCTCGCGCTCGCGCTCTTCGAGTTCGACGATGTCGTTGTTGATCTCGACCGTGGCGGCCGGCTCGAGAAACAAGCTCGCGCCGCTGGCCGAGCTGCCGTGCACGATGCCCGGCACGTTGGCACGGTGCTCGGCCCGGACGAGGAGCACGAACCGGCCGTTGCGCTCGGTGATGACCTCATCCTGCAGGTACTTCGCCGTGTCCCGGCCGCGCGCAAACTGCTCGAGCGTCTGCCGCAGCCGCTGACGGCGCTGCCGGAGGCTCTCGCGGATACCGCGCAGGGCGGGGCTGGCGGCATCGAGCACTTCGCCCGACCCGTCGATGGCCTCGCGCACGGCACCGACCTCGGCCTTGAAGCTGGCGAGCCGACGCGCCAGGGCCGAGAGCACGGGGAATTCACCCTTGGCGTCGAGGATGCCCGCGCGCGACCGCTCGACCGAATCGACGAAGTCGGTCAGCGCGCGCAGCGCAAGCGGACCGAGCGGGCGGCCCTCGATGGCGAGTTCCTCGAGGGCGCCGGTCAGACCCTGGCCGGCGCGCAGCGGAAAGCCGGCATGCTGCTCCAGGAATCGGACGGTCTCGGTGGTCGACTCCTGCCGCGCGGCGGTCGTTCGCGGATCGGCGGCTGGTTCCAGCGCCTCGAGCCGCGCGCGCCCCATGGGGGTCGCCGACAGCGCCGTCACCTCGGCGACGATGCGGTCGAATTCGAGAGGGCGAGTCGCGAACATCCTCTTACAGGTGGTTGATCATACTGGCGATGCAGCCGGCGCCGAACCCGTTGTCGATGTTCACCACCGACACGCCGTTGGCGCACGAATTGAGCATGCCCAGCAGCGCTGCGATGCCGCCGAAGCTGGCGCCGTAGCCGACGCTGGTCGGCACGGCTATTACGGGCACGGCCACCATGCCCGCCACCACGCTGGGCAGCGCCCCTTCCATTCCGGCGACGACGACGATGACGCGGGCGGTCTCCAGGCGGGCCCGTTCTCGCAGCACGCGGTGGATGCCGGCCACGCCTACGTCGTAGACGCGGTCCACCTCGTTGCCCATGAGCTCGGCGGTGACGGCCGCTTCCTCGGCGACCGGCAGATCGGAGGTGCCGGCCGACGCGATGGTGACGCGGCCCTGACCCGGCGGAACGTCGCGGGGCAGGGTGATGGCGCGGGCCACCTCGTGGTAACGTGCCTCGGGGAGCCGGTCCCGCACCGCCTCCCACGCCGCATCGTCCGCACGGGTGACGAGGAGCGGATGGCCGCGTTCGGCGATGGCGGCCGCGATGGCCGCGATCTGGGCGGGCGACTTGCCGAGGCCCAGCACGACCTCGGGAAAGCCCTGTCGCGTGACGCGGTGATGGTCGACCTTGGCAAAGCCGAGGTCGGCCAGGGGCTCGGCCCGAAGCGTGGCGAGGAGCGTCCGGTGGGCCTCGGCGGCCGGACGGCGGCCGCTCTGGACCTCGTCCAGGAGGGTGCGCAGCTGATCTGGGGTCATGGGTCGTATCGTGCCTGTTCCGTTGACTTTACCGAACTCGACTATACAATGTTGGTTTGTGTTGGCGGACCTGACTCGGGCCTAGCATGACGCCGATCGACACGTTCATCCTCGCATCGTACTTCTTCGTCCTGTTGATTCTCGCGGTCTACGGGTGGCACCGGTACTACCTGGTCTACCTGTACATGAAGCACAAGCACGAACAGCCTACGCCGGCCTCCCGCTTCGCCGCCCTGCCGGTCGTCACCATCCAGCTTCCGGTCTTCAACGAGATGTACGTGGTGGACCGCCTGATCGATTCGGTGTGTCGGATCGACTATCCGCGGGAGCGCCTCGAGATTCAGGTGCTGGACGATTCCACCGACGAGACGCGCACGATTGCCGAGCTTGCCGTGCGGCGACACGCCGCGCAGGGGCTCGACATCAAGTACCTGCATCGGCAGGACCGCTCCGGCTACAAGGCCGGTGCGCTCGAAGCCGGGTTGCGGGTGGCGCGCGGCGAGTTCGTGGCCATTTTCGACGCCGATTTCCTGCCCAAGCCCGATTTTTTGATGGAAACGGTGCACTTCTTCACCGATCCGAAGGTGGCGCTGGTGCAGGCGCGCTGGGGGCACATCAACCAGGACTATTCGCTGCTGACGAAGATCCAGGGCATCCTGCTCGACGCGCACTTCGTGCTGGAGCACGGCTCGCGCAACCGCTCGGGCTGCTTCTTCAACTTCAACGGTACGGCGGGTATCTGGCGCCGCGAGGCCATCGCCGATGGTGGCGGCTGGCAGCACGACACGCTCACCGAAGACCTGGATCTCAGCTACCGGACCCAGCTCAAGGGGTGGCAGTTCATCTTCCTCAACGACCACGTGGCGCCCGCCGAGCTCCCGGTCGAGATGAACGCGTTCAAGTCGCAGCAGCACCGCTGGGCCAAGGGCTCCATCCAGACGTTCCTGAAGCTGATGCCGCGGATTCTGCGGTCCAACCAGCCGCCGAAGGTGAAGGCCGAGGCCTTCTTCCACCTCTCGGCCAATCTCAACTACCCGCTGATGTGCGTGCTCTCGGTGCTGATGGCGCCGTCGATGATCATCCGCTACAACATGGGCTGGTACGAGATGATGCTCATCGACGTCCCGCTGTTCTTCGCGGCGACGGCGTCGGTGGCGAACTTCTACATGGTCTGCCAGCGCGAGCTGTACCCAAAGACCTGGACCGAGCGGCTGAAGTACCTGCCGTTTCTCATGTCCATCGGCATCGGCCTGGCGGTGAACAACACGCGCGCGGTGCTCGAAGCCCTGTTCCACAAGCCCAGCGAATTCACCCGCACGCCGAAGTACGGCGTCGAGGGACGTGCCGACGACTGGGCGACCAAGAAGTACCGCCAGGCAGTCATCGTCCAGCCGCTCATCGAAGTGGCCCTCGGCGTCTACTTCACGGCCACGCTGTTCTACGCCCTCGCCAACGGCATTTACGGCACGGTGCCGTTCCTCATGCTGTTCCAGGTGGGCTTCCTCTACACGGGACTCCTGTCGCTGTTCCAGCAGTTCGGAGGCGACACGGTCGTGGCGGTCGCGCAGCGCAAAGAGGCATAGCTGCCGTCCGGGCATCCGGGACGTCCATCCCTCCGACTGGAATCGCACCCGGGCGCGCGCGGTGGAGGGAACACGCGCCGCGAAGAGGGGGCGCCCGCCCCCCCCCGGCACCCTGCTAAGATCCCCCCATGTCTGCCGAGGTCAAAGCCAGGGCCGGTCTCGAAGATATCGTCGCCACCACGTCCCGCATCTGTTTCCTCGACGGCGACCGGGGCGTGCTGGCGTACTGCGGGTACGACATCCACGACCTGGCCAGTCGGGCCACGTTCGAGGAGACCTGCTTCCTGCTATGGCACGGGCGGCTGCCGACGCGCGCCGAGCTCGGCGATCTGCAGTCGCAGCTCGCCTCGGCGCGGGGGCTGCCCGAGTCCGTCCTGCGGCTGATGAAGATGCTGCCGCCTTCTGACGGCATGGACGCGCTGCGGACGCTCGCCTCGGCGCTCGGGCACTACGACCCCGACGCCCGGGACCACTCGCCGGCGGCATCGTACCGGAAGGCGGTGCGGCTCACCGGGCAGATCGCCAGCCTCGTGGCCACCTGGGGGCGCATGCAGCAGGGTGGCGGACCCATTGCTCCGGACCCGGCGATGGGGCACGCGGCCAGCTTCCTGTACATGCTGACGGGCACCCGGCCGCAACCCGCCGCCGTGCGGGCCATGGACGTCGCCCTGACGCTGCACGCCGACCACGAGCTGAACGCATCGACCTTCGCCGCGCGGGTGGCGGCGGCCACGCTCACCGACATCCACTCGGCGATCGTCGCGGGCATCGGCACCCTCAAGGGGCCGCTGCACGGCGGGGCCAATGCCGACGTCATGAAGATGCTCATCGAGATCGGCCAGGACGCCCCGGCCGAGCGCATCGACGCGTTCATCAAGGGCAAGTTCGCCCGCAAGGAGAAGATCTCCGGGTTCGGCCACCGGGTGTACCGCACCGAGGATCCACGCGCCACGCACCTGCGCGAGATGTCGAAGCAGCTCGGGCGGGAGGCCGGCAACCTGCGCTGGTTCGAGATGTCCGAGCGCATCGAGGCGCTCGTGAGAGCCGAGAAGAAGCTCTACCCGAACGTGGATTTCTACTCAGCGTCGATGTACTGCACGATGGGCATCGCCATCGATCTCTACACCCCCATCTTTGCCGTCAGCCGCATCTCGGGCTGGACGGCCCACGTGCTCGAGCAGTTCGCCAACAACCGGCTGATCCGCCCGAGGGCCGAGTACACGGGGCCGGTCTACCCGCAGTCCTGGGTGCCGGTCGAGGGGCGATGATCCCGCGGCGTCTCGCGCCATGACGGCTCCCGCATCGGATCGGCCCATCCTCCTCTGCATCGACGACGACCCGCTCCAGCATCGCATCGTCGAGCGCCTCATCGAGGCCTTCGAGCACTCGCGCTATGCCTGTGAAGGCGCGCTCACCTACGACGAAGGACTGACGGCGCTCGCGTCGGGGCGGCATGCCGCGTGCCTGCTGGACTACCAGCTCGACGACCGCACCGGCCTCGACCTGCTGCTCGAGGCGCGGCGGCTCAACACCGACACGCCGGTGATCGTGATCACGGTGGCCGACACCGAGGACGTGGACATCGCGGCAGCCGAGGCCGGCGCCGTGGACTTCCTCCCCAAGGCCAACCTCAACCCGCGCCTGCTCGAGCGGGCCGTGCGCTACGCCGTGAAGATGGGCGCCACGCTCAAGCAGTTGCGCGCCCTGGCGCTGCGTGACGAGCTGACGGGCCTGCTCAACCGGCGCGAGCTGCACACCCTCCTCCAGGACGAGTGGCTGCGTTCGGCGCGCTTCAAGCGGCCCTTCTCCGTCGGAGTCGCCGACATCGACTACTTCAAGCGCGTGAACGACGAACACGGCCACCCGGCCGGGGACGAGGTGATTCGGCACGTGGGGCGGGTGCTCGAGGCGACACTGCGCCGGCTCGACCGCGTCGCGCGCGTGGGCGGCGAGGAGTTCGCCATTTTGATGCCCGAGACCGGCCGGCAGGAGGCCATCATCGCCATGGAGCGCGTGCGCGCCGCGCTCGCCCGCTCCCCGTGCGTGCTGCCCGGCGGAGGCGTCACGCTGCCCGTGACCCTCAGCATCGGCGTGGGCGTCTCGCTCGAGGATGCGGACAACCCCGACGCCCTGTTCGGCGTGGCCGACAAGCGGCTCTACGCCGCCAAGCGAGGCGGGCGCGACCGCGTCGTGGCGAACGACCATTCACCCCGGGCCTGACCGGTCCTTGTCGAAACCTCGCTTGGCGAGCATGGCGTGCAGCAACCGAGTGTCCCATGTCCGTTTCCTTATCCTTCAGACAAGGTGTCGAGTTCTACGGTTGCAGGAGCCCGGATGCCAGGACGAACAGGGGGCCGTCAGATACGCGCTTCAACCTCGACCACGCACGGTCAGAGCACCGCGCCGGCCGCGCGGAGCTGCTCGATTTCGTCGTCGCTGTAGCCGGCCCAGGCAAGCACCTCGTCGGTATGTTCGCCGAGCATCGGGGCGCGCCGCACGGGGTCCAGCGGCGTGGCCGACAGCTTGAGCGGCGTGCCCAGGGCCCGCGTGGGGCCCAGCCGGGGGTGATCGACGTGCACCGACATCTGACGCGCCTCGGCCTGCGGGTGGGCGAACGCCTCCGCGTAGTCGAGAATCGGACCGCACGGCACGCCCGCACCCTCGAGTCGAGCGATCCAAATGTCGCGCGGCTCGGCGGCGGTCACTGCCTCGATGAGGGTGGAGAGCGACGCGCGGTTCGCCACCCGGGCGCCGGAGGTCGAGAACCGCGCGTCGGAGGTCCATTCGGGGTGTCCCAGCAGGGCCGCGAACCGGCCGAAGGTGCGTTGGTTGGCAGCGCCGACGTTGATGAAACCATCGGCGCAGCGAAAGGCCTGGTAGGGCGCCACCATCCGGTGCGCCGAGCCCATCCGGGCCGGGACGCCGCGTCCCGAGAAGTACTCGGTGGCCTCCCAGACCGACAGCGCCAGTCCGGCCTCGAAGAGCGACGTATCGATGTGCTGCCCGCGCCCCGAGCCCGTGCGCCAGTGCAGCGCCGCCAGGATGCCCGCCAGCGCGAAAAGTCCCGCGCCGAGGTCGGTTATCGGGATGCCGGCCTTCACCGGCGGGCCATCGGGTTCGCCGGTCACCGACATAACGCCGGACATGCCCTGCGCCACGAGGTCGAAGCCGCCCTTGCCCGCCTCCGGTCCGGTCTGGCCGAAACCCGAAATCGACGCGTAGATCAGCCGCGGATTCTCGGCCGCCAGGCGCGGGTAGTCGAGACCCAGCCGTGCCATCACCCCGGGCCTGAAGTTCTCGACCAGGATATCGGCCGACCGCGCCAGCCGCACGAACACGTCGCGGGCGGCCTCCTGCGTCAGGTCGAGGACCACGCCGCGCTTGCCCCGGTTGACCGCGCCGAACGCGGCACTGTCGCCGCCCTGCGCGCCGGCCATGGCCCGGGTCGAGTCGCCGGCGGGCGGCTCCACTTTGATGACCCGCGCGCCCATGTCGGCCAGTAACATCGCGCAGTAGGGCCCGGCCATCACCTGGGTCGCATCGAGAACCACTATGCCGTCGAGCAACGTGTCCTGGGACATCACCGGTTCGCTGGGCATCCTGACCTTCAATCGCCCCGCCGCGCGCAACGCGCTCACGTGGGACATGTACGAAGCGCTCACCGGCGCCTGCGAGGATGCAGACGCCGGCGCCCGCATCCGCGCGCTTATCATACGCGGCACCGGCGGTGCCTTCGCGGCCGGCACCGACATCTCGCAGTTCGCCGACTTCGCGGACGGCGCCGATGGGGTGATCTACGAGCGGCGGCTCGACGCGGTCGTCGATCGGCTCGAGCGCGTCACGGTGCCCACCATCGCTGAAGTCGACGGGGCGGCGGTGGGGGGCGGCTGCCTCATCGCGCTGGCCTGCGACCTGCGCCTCTGCTCGCCGCGGGCCCGCTTCGGAGTTCCCATCGCTCGCACGCTCGGCAACTGCCTGTCGATGGCCAACACCGCCCGGCTGGTGGATCTCGTCGGCCCGGCGCGCGCGCGTGAGCTGCTGCTGACCGGCCGACTCGTGGAGGCCGACGAGGCGCTCGCCCTCGGGATCGCGACGCGCCTCGTGGCGCAGGAGGCGCTGGCGGTGGAGGGGATGGCGATTGCGCTGGAACTGGCCACGCACGCCACGAGCACGATGGCCGCGAGCAAGGAGATGCTGCTGCGGCTGCGGGCGTTCCGCACGCCGCCGGCCGGCTCGGCCGACGACATCATCGCGCGCTGCTACGGCAGCGACGACTTCAAGGAGGGAGTCGCCGCCTTTCGGGAGGGCCGGCTGCCGGTCTTCGGGAACAGAAACCACGAGGGCAGGAAGCAGACGAAGGGCACGAAGACATGAACCCGCGCGCATCACCGACGACGGGGCCGCCGGCTCGTCGTCGACAAAGGTCGAGAAAGGTAGTCTATTGGGCTGAGGAGCCTGCCATGCTGTCGCGACGCTCATTTCTGCGGTTGTCGCTGGGCGGCGGTGAACGACTGTGGGCACTCCTCATTCCCGCAAGAGGCGACCCGTTCGTCGTGTGTCCCGCGTTCGAAGAGGACCGGGCGCGCGAACTGCTCGCGGACAGCCCGTTTGGGACGAACACGGAGATACGGACGTGGCAGGAGGACGAGAGCCCGTTCCTGCGCGTGGTCGCTGGACTCAAGGATCGCGGCATCGCCGCCGGCCGGCTCGGGATTGAAGAAAGCGTGAAGTTCGTGTTCGAACTGCTGACGCCCACGAGCCCGTCGCTCGAGCAACCGTTTGGTGCGGCGTGAGCCCGATCCGCACTCGGTTGATTGCGGCCTTGCTCGTACTGGCCTTGGGGCCGAGCGTCGCGCGTCCGGGAGTGGCCGCGGCACAGGAGGCGCCGGCTCTGGCGGGGCGATGGGTCCTCAACCGTGAGCTGAGCCAGTTTCCACGCGAAGTCGGCTTCAGCGCGGACTGGATGACCAGCAGCGGAGCCGGTGGCGACACCACCGCCGGAGGTGGCGGACGCCCACCGGGCGGTGCGCCCGGCGGCAGCGGCAGAACCTCGTTCCCGGTGAGCCGCATCAGCCGCGAAGACTCCATGCGGAACACGCTGCTGACGAGCGAAGTGCGCGAGCCATCGGTGCACCTCGCGATCACCGAAACGGCCACCGACGTCGTCATCGCCT
>JADZBZ010000465.1 GCA_020851835.1 Acidobacteriota bacterium | reverse complement strand
TCCTGATACCTCCACAGGGCCGACAGGCGTTGAGCTTCGCGCCTGGCCGCTGCTTCCTCGCGGGACCGGGCGTCCTCGGCCTCGGCGGCGGCCCGCCTGGCGTCCGCCTCGGCCCGGCGCGCCCGTTGGTCGCCGCATCCCAGCGAGAGGGCGAGCATGGCCGCAGCAAAGAGAACGACGACGCGGCATCTCACGGCAGAAGGCCCGACACCCTATTGCGACTTGCCCCGTGCGGTGGCCGGGATGATCCGCTCCACGCGGTGGGCAGCGGCCACCATCGCCGAGGCCGACAGAAATGCGCAACGCGACGGCGAGGTGGCGTTCGGCATGGGGGAACTCTACAACAAAGGCAGAAGGCGGGCGCCCCGGCTCTTGTTCACCCTTGTTCAGCCTTCTTGACACTCCCGGCACCGGCGGCGACGATACGGGCGCCCATGCCGCCTCCGCCCGACGACGAGCTGAACCGGCGCGACGTCCTGCAGCCTGGCGGCGCCGCGGTTGCGGCTGCCGCGGTCGGGCTGGGCGGCGAATCCACAGCCGGGGCCGCTCGGAGAGCCGGTGTTTTCGCCGTGCCGCGCCGTCCCTGCCGCGGACGTGGAGCAGGCTGGCGCCCGTGCAATTGACCACCCTCGACTGGGTGATCGTCTTCGTCTCGCTGGCCGTGTCGTTCGCGCCGGCTGTGTGGATGGCGCGACGGGCGGGGTCGAGCACGGCTGAGTTCTTCACGTCGGGACGCGCGGCCCCGTGGTGGCTGGTGGGCGTGTCGATGGTGGCCACCACCTTCAGCACCGACACGCCGAACCTGGTCGCCAATCTCGTGCGCGAGGGCGGCGTGGCGTCGAACTGGGCGTGGTGGGCATTCCTGCTCACGGGCATGACGACTGTCTTCTTCTACGCGCGCCTGTGGCGGCGGATCGGAGTCCTGACCGATCTGGAGTTCTACGAGCTGCGCTACTCGGGTCGCGCCGCGACGTGGGTCCGCGGCTTCCGCGCCGTCTATCTCGGCGTGCTGTTCAACGTCGTCATCATGGCGTCGGTCAACCTCGCCGCCGCGAAGATCGCCAACGTGCTGCTCGGCTGGTCGATGGGGCAGACGCTCCTGGTGTGCGGCTTCATCAACGTCGCCTTCGCCGCCACGTCGGGGCTCTGGGGCGTGCTGGTCACCGACTTCCTCCAGTTCGGCATCGCCCTCACCGGATCGTTCGCGGCGGCCTTCTACGCGCTGCGACACCCGGCGGTTGGCGGGCTCCACGGGTTGTTCTCGCACCTGACACCTTCCACGCTGTCGCTCGTGCCGGACCTGGCGGACTGGAGCGTCTCGGTGCCGCTCTTCATCGTGCCGCTGGCCGTGCAGTGGTGGTCCACGTGGTATCCGGGCTCGGAACCGGGCGGCGGCAGCTATGTCGCCCAGCGCATGCTGGCCGCCCGCAGCGAGCGAGACGCCATGGCCGGCACCCTCCTCTTCAACGTAGCGCACTACGCCGTCCGGCCCTGGCCGTGGATTCTCGTGGCGCTCGCCTCCATGATCGTGTTCCCCGAGGTGGCCGACATCCGGCGGGCGCTCCCGCACGTGGACCCGGCCCTGGTCGGCAACGACATGGCGTATCCGGCGATGTTGACGTTCCTCCCCGCCGGCGTGCTCGGCCTGATGGTGGCCGGCCTGCTGGCCGCCTACGTCTCCACCATCTCGACGCACCTCAACTGGGGCACGTCGTACCTGGTGCACGATCTGTATCGCCGCTTCCTGCGCTCCGACCGAGACGAGCGGCACTACGTGCTCGTGGGACGGCTCGTCACGGGGGCCCTGATGCTGGCGGCTGGGTCCTTGACGCTGGTGCTCGACTCGGCGCGCACCACGTTCAACCTGCTGCTCTCGATTGGCGCGGGGACCGGGTTGTTGTATCTGCTGCGATGGTTCTGGTGGCGAATCAACGCGTGGAGCGAAATCGCGGCCATGGCCAGCTCGTTCATCCTGGCGCTCGGCCTCTTCCTGCTCGAGGGGCGAGGCGTCGCGTTCGCGCCGCACCTCTCCCTGATCGCCACCGTCGTCACCACGACAACGGTGTGGCTTGCGGTCACGTGGCTGACCTCGCCAACGGATCGGGCCACCCTGGTCCGCTTCTATCGGGCAGCCCGTCCGGCCGGTCCCGGCTGGCGCGACATCAGGCGCGAGTGCGGCGGCCTCGCCTCCTCCGACAACCTGCCTCTCGCCTTCGGCGGCACCGTGGCGAGCTGCGCGTTCGTCTACGCCGCACTCTTCGGCGTGGGCCACCTGTTGATGGGGCATACGGGACGCGCGGTCGTGTCGCTGGTGGTCCTGCTCGTGAGCGGCGTGCTGATGCGGCGCGCCGTCGCCAGGATGTGGGCGGCGTGAAGGCGCGCGGCTGATATCATCCGCGATGCATGAACTCCTTCGTCGCGGCCGTTTTCTTCGGCATCGTCGGCTCGGGATACTTCCTGTACGGCCGCCGCGCGACGAACCCGGTGGCGCTGGTCGCGGGCTTTCTGCTCTGCGTCTTTCCATACTTCATCGACAGCTTCGCGTGGACGATGGTCGTCGGCATCGTCCTGCTCGCGGCGCCTTTTCTCGTCCGCTATTGACCTGATGGCCCAGGCCGCCACCATCTACGCGTTCGCCGTCGAACTGGCGGACATCGACCGCGGTGTGTACGAGACGCTGTCGGTGCGCGTGGCGCGCCAGGCCTCCGAGACGCCGGCGTTCATGCTCACCAGGCTGCTCGCCTTCTGCCTCGAGCACACCGAGGGTATCGTCTTGACGGAGGGCGTGGCGGCTGGCTCCGAGCCGGCCGTCCTGGTGCGCGACCTCACGGGCCGCATCACGGCCTGGATTGAAGTCGGGATGCCCGATGCCGAGCGCGTGCACCGCGGCAGCCGGCAGGCGTCGCGCGTGGCGGTCTACACCCACCGTGCGGTGCCGCACGTGCTGGCGCAACTGGGGGGGCGTCACGTGTTCCGCGCACCGGCCATCCCGGTGTTCGCCTTCGGTGACGGCTTCGTGGACGAGGTGTCGGCGACGCTCGAGCGGCGCTCGTCGGTCGCGTTGTCACTCACCGAGCGGCAGCTCTACCTCGACGTGGACGGGCGCACCTTCACGACCGAGGTT
>JADZBZ010000464.1 GCA_020851835.1 Acidobacteriota bacterium | reverse complement strand
TGTCCTTGAGCGCCGACGTCACCGTGACGGCGAAGTCCTCGTTCGTCAACCTCGCCGACGTCGAGGATCCGACGCGCAGCCTCGTGGGCATTGCGCAGTCGGCCAGCCAGGGCGCGATTACGGCCCGGCAGCTCGAGGCCCGTCCCATCATGCGCACCGGCGAGGTCCTGGAGACCGTGCCCGGCGTCGTCATCAGCCAGCACAGCGGCGAGGGCAAGGCCAACCAGTACTACCTCCGCGGGTTCAACCTCGATCACGGCACCGACTTCGCCACGACGGTGGCCGGCATGCCGGTGAACATGCCCACACACGGCCATGGACACGGGTACTCGGACCTGAACTTCCTGATGCCCGAGCTCGTCAGCGGCGTGCAGTTCTCGAAGGGCCCCTACTTCGCCGACCAGGGCGACTTCGCTACCGCGGGCGCCGCCACCATCACCTACGCCAACAGCCTGGCGAGGCCGCTGATGCGCGTCGGCGGAGGCGGCCAGGGCTTCGGACGGGCCATCGTCGCCGGCTCGCAGGCCGTGGGGCCGGGCACGTTGCTCGCCGGGCTCGAAGTGCAGCGCAACGACGGTCCCTGGCTCCAGCCGGACCGGTTCCGCAAGGTCAATGGCGTCGTGCGATTCAGCCGCGGCGATGCCCTCAATGGCTTCGCGGTGACCGGGATGGGCTATCGCGGCACGTGGAATTCAACCGATCAGGTGCCCTCGCGTGCGGTGGACGATGGCCTGATCGATCGCTTCGGCACCCTCGACCCGACCGACGGCGGCGACTCCTATCGATACAGCGGCTCGGTCGAATGGCAACGCACGCGGCAGAACGCCAGCACGAAGCTGACGGCCTTCGGCATCGGATACGACCTCAACCTGTTCTCGAACTTCACCTACTTTCTGGACGACCCCGTGAACGGCGACCAGTTCCAGCAGGCCGACCACCGCGTCGTGGCCGGGGGCAAGGTGAGCCATCGCCGCCTCGGACGGTTCCTGGGCCGGCCCGCGCAGAATACGGCAGGCGTGCAACTGCGCCATGACGACATCACACGCGTCGGCCTGTACCACACGGCCGCGAGGGCGCGGCTGGAGACGGTCCGACAGGACGCCGTTCTGCAGACCAGCCTCGGGGTCTACGGACAGAACGAGACGGCGTGGACGCCCTGGCTGCGGACGTTGGCGGGGGTGCGCGTCGATGGCTACCGCTTCGGCGTCGATGCCGACATCCCGGTCAACAGCGGCACCGACACCGCCGGCCTGGTGAGCCCCAAAGTCGGCGCGACGTTCGGCCCGTGGGACGGTACCGAGTTCTACGTCAACGGCGGCTACGGCTTCCACAGCAACGATGCACGAGGCGCGACCATCACCGTGGACCCGGCCACGCGGGAACCAGTGGACCGCGTCACGCCGCTGGCGCGAGCCAGGGGCGCCGAAGTGGGCGTACGCACCGTGCACATCCCGCACCTCCAATCGAGCCTCGCTGTCTGGACGCTGAGCCTCGACTCGGAGTTGATCTTCATCGGCGACGCCGGCACGACCGAGGCCGGGCGCCCCAGCCACCGCTACGGCGTCGAGTGGGCCAACTACTACCGGCCGCGCCCGTGGCTCACCTTCGACGCCGATCTGAGCCTATCCAGCGCTCGCTTCACCGACGACGACGCGGCGGGGGACCTGGTACCAGGAGCGGTGGCCACGGTTGTTTCCGGAGGTGCCACGGTCAACGGCCTCGGGCGCCTCTTCGGCAGCGTCCGGCTGCGCTACTTCGGGCCCCGCGCTCTCGTGGAAGACGACTCCGTACGGTCCAGGGCCACGAGCCTCGTCAACTTCGACGCCGGCTACGCGTTTCGACCCAACCTGCGTCTCGGGCTGGACGTCTTCAACCTGCTGAACGCCGCTGACAGCGACATCGACTACTTCTACGCGTCGCGTCTGCCGGGCGAGCCCGCCGGCGGCATCGACGATGTGCACTTCCATCCGGTGTTACCGCGCACGGCACGGCTGAGCCTGATGGTCGGCTTCTAGCAGACCATTCGGCCCGGTACGCCGCGCCGTCGTCGTGAGTGGCCCGGCTCCTCGACGATGACGGCAGCCCCGCGGCCGAGCTAGGCCTGGTGCGAGATCGTCCCGCCCACGACGGTGCGCACGATCTGGATGTCCTTGATCTTCTCGGCGTCCACCGTGTGCGGGTCGTCGGCCAGCACGACGTAGTCTGCCAGCTTGCCCGCGGTGATCGAGCCCTTGATGGCTTCTTCGCCAGACGCCCACGCGCCGTTGAAGGTGTTGATCGCGATCGCCTCGCTTACGCTCACCTTCTGGTTCACGCCCCACACCTTGCCATCCCAGCCCCGGCGCGTGACCATGCCCTGAATACCCATCAGCGGCGCGAACGGTCCGGGGCTGAAGTCCGACCCGGCCGCCGCGTACACGCCGGCGTCGAGCAGCGAGCGGAAGGCCATGCAGTGCTGCATCATGTCCTCGCCGTAGTAGACGAACTTGTCCGAATTGTAGAAGGCGTAGGTGGTGAAGAGGGCCGGCACCGCCCCGATGGCCTTGATGCGCTGGACCAGCGAGGGATTGACCAGCGTGCAGTGGGTGATCTTCGGGCGTGCGTTCGCGCGGGGCACGAGCTTCAGCGCGCGCTCGGCGGCGGTGAGGTACATGTCGATGGCCACGTCGCCGTTGGCATGGCAATTCACCTGGATGCCAGCCCGGTGCACGCGCTCCACCCACTCGTTCAAGGTGT
>JADZBZ010000463.1 GCA_020851835.1 Acidobacteriota bacterium | reverse complement strand
GGGGGTCGCTCACGCCCCTCTCGTAGCTGCACTTGTGCGCGCGGGCTGAGGACGGCGGCAGAGAGCGCCGCCGGGTCCGGTCCAGCGCGTTCGCCGCAACCCGCACCAGCAGCGCGGGCCTTGTTGTCGCGTGAGCATGACGTGGGTTGGTTCGCCACGCGCGCTCGTGGTGCTGCGCTTGGACTGGACAGGGGGATGAAGCTGCCCCCGACGTTCATCCCCCTCCTGGTCTACCGTCATGACGTGCCCGCAAGCCAGGGAGGAGAGATGGGCATACGCATGAGAAAGGACTACGCACTCGGCTGCTGACGGTGCTGCAGCATTCTGGCGTGTTCATGGGCCGGCACTACGCGGCCTTCGCTGGCATCACGCACGGACAGAAGGTTCACGCCTTCCTCGAATGCCTGTTGGCCCGTCGGTTTGCCACGGCGTGTCACGTCGGCCGCACGGGACGCACGCGCATCTTCCACGTTCACTACAAACCGCTCTACGCGGCGATCGGCGAGCCGGAGAATCGCAACCGGAAGCCCATTGCCATCGGCCGCGCCATCGAGCGGATGATGCTGCTCGACGCGGTCCTGGCCGAGCGCGAGTACCTCTGGCTCGGCACCGAGCGGGACAAGTACTCGCACAACTTCGTATGCCTCCTGCGGGGCGCTCTGCAGAACGACGAGCTACCGCGTCTGGTGTTCCGTAAGGACGCGCAGGAACAGACCGTCCGCTACTTCCCGGACAAGCTGCCGATCGGCGTCGATCCGGAGACCGATCGACATGTGTTCGTGTTCCTCGCCGCCGACGATGGATCTGTGGAGCGAGGCGATGGATTTTACCGCGCGCCGATGTCCACCCGCATCCCCCTGCCCGCATTCCCCCCCTGTGCCAATAATCCGTGAGACAACCTCCCGAGGAAGATTAGTGTAGGGGTGGGGAGGGTTCGATGAATGAATCGTATGCCTGCAGCCGTAGAGATGAACGTGGCCGAGGGGCCGGAGGCGGAGGGAGCCCGGAGGGCGACCGGAGCGTCCGGTCCCTCGGCCACGTTGCGCGCCACCACCCCCGACCCTGAAGTGCCGACAAAGGTCCAGCGCCGACAGTTCACCGCCGCCTATCGACTCCGGATTCTCAAGGAAGCCGACGCGTGCACGAAGCACGGCGCGCGAGACACGAAGCACGGCGCGTTGGGCGCGCTACTGCGCCGCGAGGGGTTATACAGCTCGCACTTGGTGAACTGGCGCCGGCAGCGCGACCAAGGCGAGCTCATCGCCGGGCGCGCGCGCAAGCGCGGCCCCACGCCCAAGCCGATTGACCCGCGCGTGAAGCAGCTCGAGAGCGACAACCGCCGACTGCAGCGCAAGCTGGCGCGGGCGGAGACGATCATCAGCCTCCAAAAAAAGTTGCCGAGATCCTGGGGATCCCCCTGAAACCCCTCGACATCGACGAGACCGACTGATGATCGCCATCGAAGCCGTGACCACGCCCGGCGAGACCGCGGCGCTGAACCAGGTTGGTAGAGTCGAGGAGAAGCGCGGTGGCGTGCAGGATCGGCGGCGCCAGTTGCGCGCAGCGTCCGGGCGACCGAACGCCCATTTTCCCAAACACATCGCGGATGGGAAACTGACGGTAGCCAGGTCCAGCGATTTTGTGCCGTCGGCGGAGAAAGCGCCGGACCGTGTGGTACAGATGCTGTTCCACATGGTGCCGGGCCGTCGTTACCGAACCGTAGGAAAAGTACGCGCACCAGCCCCGCACGCTGCGGTTGAGGTCGCGCGCCACGTCGTCCCACGGCGCCTGGTTGCCGCGCCACAGTCGCCGACGAATGTGCTTCCGGATGGAGGCAACCGCCTTCCGCGAAGGCTGAGCACCGTTGTAGCGTCCGCCGGTTCGCGGTGAGTACAACGGACCGAAGGTGTAGCCGAGGAAGTCGAACGATTCACGTCGGGCATGACACACACGCGTCTTGTCTTCGTTCAGCGCGAGCCCAATGCTGGCCATCCACCGCCGAATCGTGTCGAGCACCTCGACGGCGTCGTGCCGACAGAGGACCACGAAGTCATCAGCATAGGTCACCAACACCGCGCCGTACCGTCCGTCAAGACCGTATTTGCGAAACGCCTTGATGAATCGATGCATGTAGATGTTCGCCAACAGCGGCGACGCCACCCCACCCTGCGGTGTTCCTCGTGTGGCCTTCTTTCCGCCACTCATCCGTCGATGCCCCCGCTCGTCGGTCTCCTCGACCGGCGCCTTCAGCCACATCTTGATGAGATGCAGCATCTTCCCATCACTGATGCGGCGCGCGACGCACCGCAGGAGTGCTGAGTGCGGAATCGTATCGAAGTATTTGGACAAATCGGCGTCAACCACTTCGGTGTGCCCCTCATCAATCGCCAGGTGGACGGCCCGCACGGCATCGAGCGCGCCGCGCTTGGGACGGTACCCGTAGGCCGCCTCATCGAAGTCCGCTTCGAAGATCGGTTCGAGCACCAGCGTCGCCGCGGTCCGTACGACCCGGCCTTGGCAATGCGTCGATTGACCGCCCTTCTCTTCGTGTGCAGCCTCACCCTCGCAGCCGGTGCTCCCGCATCTGTGCAGCGCCTGTTCGCGCGCGTCGACCCGTATCTCGGCGAGCTCGCCACGGCCCCCGGACGTCTCGGGCAGATCGTCGGCGTGGCCGACACACCGGCGCAGTGCCGCGCCGACGGGTCGCCCCCGACGTGGACGCTCGAGAACGGTCGCTACCTGGCGTGGAACTCCAACAGCGATCTGTGTCTCGTCGACCTGATCTCGGGCGGCGTGCGCCTGCTCCCCGACGCCGGCGGCCCCGTGGCCGCCAGCCCCAGCGGCTTCGTCCTGGTGTTCGGGTTCAACGGAGCGCTCCGACTGCTCAAGGCGCCAGACGCAGCTATGACTCCCGTCGACGTGCCGTCACGGATCGTGCCCGGCGCCTTCGGGTTTTCGCTATGGTCGTACGCGCTCGCCGACGCGGGACGCACGCTGCTCGTCATCGAGTCGGACTTCTCGCCACCCATTGTTGGCGGACACGTGATCGTGCCACCCGTCCTCACCCGCGTGTCAGTCGCCATTGGCGCGATCCTCGACCAACGCTCGCTGCCCTGGCCGATAGACGTCACCTCGATCGCTGCTAGGCTAGTCCGGCCGACGCACGGCTAGCGCTCGTGGCCGCCGGCGTCTATGGTTCACCAGGTGGACTTCTGATGTTGGCCCCTGACACGCTCGCCCCGCTGGCGTTCACGACGGCGTTCACGCCCGCGGCAATCGGCTGGGGCGGCCCATCGGTGCACTGGAGCAGCGCGAGCCGGCTGGTCGTCTTTACGTTTGACAGCACGACTGCCGACGCAGCGGTCGTGCTGCTCGACGCGTCGACACTGAGATGGGTTGCCACTCTTGCCGACCTGCGTCCCGTCGTGCCCCTCCTGCCCGGCAAGCGGAGCCGCGGCGTAACGCCATTGGTGCACGTGGACCCCAACGCCCAGGTGGCGCTTATCACCGAGGCTGAAACGCACGCCGGCAGCGGTAGGTTCGATTACACCAGAGTTCGCGCGACGTTGAAGTCCTTCGACCTCGCCTCCGGGCAGCTGCGGGATGCGGCCAATCTCGCGGCGCTCTTCGGCTCGCTCGGCCTCACACTTCCCGAGCGGCTGTTCGTCATCCCCACGCTGATGCGCCCACTGGACTCACCGGCACCATCAGCGGCTCGACCGTGACGCTCACGTGGAACGCCGTCGCAGGCGCCACGCACTACGCCCTCGAGGGTAGGTCGGCGCCTGGCCTCGCCGACATCGCCGCCATCACCGTGACGGGCACTTCGCTCGTCGTCCCCGGCGTGCCTCGGGGGACCTACTACGTGCGTGTCCGGGCCGTCGGCGTCGGCGGCCAAGGTCCACGGTCGGCGGACACCGCGGTCGCCGTCCCCTGAGTGGTCCGGGGTCGATCAGCGGAGCCGGTCGAACTCCTCGAGGGACACGCCCAGCTGGCGCAGGATCTTGAAGAAGAGGGGCGGGCCGATCTCACGGCCACCATGAAGTGGTACCGTCACGGATCGTCCGTCGAGGTGCATCCAGCGCTCGTGGCTGCCCGTCTGACGACGCCTCACGAAACCGAGAGCCGACGCCACTCGCTGAAACTCACGGGCGGTAGCGCTAGGCATGCACGATTTCGGTGGTGTCCTTCGGAAGTGCCTGGCCGCGGTCTCGATGCTCCTGGGCGATCACCGCGAACACTTCGCCGAGCTCGGCCAACGCCGCCTCGCGCGTGTCCATCAAGGCGTAGCAGCCACCCACGGCGGGGATTTCGGCTACCCAGGACCCATCGCCTTGCCGATACAGCACGACCTTGTAGTCGTCAAGACTCATGGCTCGATTATACGGCTCGCGGACGCGCGCGACCGTCTCCACAATGTCTCCACAACCAGGGTCGACCGGCGTGCACTCCGGCGGGTTGCGGCGCACTACTCGCCTGCTTTGAACCCTTGTCTTCTCAACACGTTATCGCCAGAAATCACGTGTTATCAGCCACTTGCAGAAGCTGCCTTCCAAGGGTTCAACTCCCGCCGCCTCCACCATCGATTTCCGCGATTTTATTGAGGAAATCGCGCATTTCGGCGCGCCGTTCCCGCCGCCTCCAATATTTCTCCACGGAAGACGTCGGCGGCGACCATCCGCCGAGTGACGGCCGATGGGATTTCGGCCTATTTCCTCGCGGGACATGGCGTCGAGATCGGGCTTACGGGCAGGTTCCCGACGCCTCCAGCCATGAATCGGGGCGAATCCCACCTGACACGGCGCCGATGATTCCCTGAGACGCGGACGACGTGACGGGTTCTTGGTAAGTCCACGGTCGAGCGCTCCGTCGCCGAGCGCGCACACAAGGGCTACGTGCAGCGGGCCAGTCGGGTGCCGTTGCTCGGGGACGAACGCCTCGGGCCATGGCCGGCTTTGAACATCAGCGCGAGGCTGCCAGCCCATGAGGACGCGACGTGGGCCTGATCCGCTTCGGAGGACGGTTCACTACGCCCCTCGCGCGGGGACTAGGCGGCGCGGCTTGGGGCCCTTCATGCAACCTTCGTCGACTTGGCCGGCTTGACCACGAGACGCACGCCGATGCCAAGCCTTGCCAGCATGTCGATCAGGGCATCGGTGCTGAACAGGTCGATGCGCCCGCGTAAGAGGTCACTCACGCGAGGCTGGGTGACCCGCAGCAGTTTCGCTGCTTCCGCCTGCTTCAAGCGCCTCGACTCGATCGCCTTCTGCACCTGAATGAGCAGGTCGGCACGAACGAGGAGGTGCTCGGACTCCTCTCTGGAGAACCCGAGGTCTCGGAACACGTTGCCGGTAGACGGGGTCACCCTAACCGCGTTCTTCTTTGCCATGCTGCTGCCTCAACTTCCTGATCGCCCGGAACCGCTCCAGGCCAAGTTCCAGGTCTCGTGCTGCGGTCTTCCTCGACTTCTTCTCGAATGCGTGCAGGACGTAAATCGCCTCGGCCCGCGTCGCGACGTAGAACACCCGGTGGCGCCACGGCGCGAACTGCCGAGCAAGATCAGCGGCTTGTCCGGCATGGGTCACGTCTTTCGGGAATACAAGTTTTTGTATGCTGTGTCTACGCGGGCTCGCCCACCGGAGAATCCGATTCCCGGCGCCCAGTTGGTTGGCGGCGGGCACCCTTCCCCGACGCCTCCAATATCTCTCCAAGAACAGGGTGTGTGCCCGGTGCTTCGCGGGGACGTCAGTGGAGCCACCGAACAGTGGCAACTGACGCCGATTGAATGCGTTAGGACCAGAAGTCGCGCGCCATCAACCAGTTAACGATCACGCCGCGCTCACGTTCAACTCCCGCCGCCTCCACCATTTCTCCACGGCGCGGCGCCCGACACCCTTTTTCCGACCTCCAGCAACCGAATCGCTGTACCCAACCTCGTCGGATGTGCGGCACTTGCCGGCTGGCGGGAGTCGGGGGAACGGGGCGGAGTTTTCCATGCGAGACGCACGTGAAAAGAAGACTTGGTGAGAGCGGTCAGGCAGAGTTAGGATGCAGCCGTCGATCGGTGTCAAGTCGGAATCCCGATCCACCAGGGACCTCCGGGAGCGTAGGAATCATGAAGAGATTCGCTTCGATCGTCGTCGGGGTCATTGCCGGAAACATCTTGGCGGCTGGCCTGTTGTGGTTCAGCCCAAGTGGCAGCGCGCTCGCCAATTCCAGCAGATCTGACACGGCAACACCAAAGGCAGCAGCACCTGCATCGGACGAAGGCGCGGTAATGCAGGTGGTTCAAACCCCAGGCGGCGATGAGTTGCTGCCGGCCGGTAGCGGGCTGCCGGACACTGGCCTCGTCCTCCCCACGCCTACCCCAGGGGAAACCCAGGTCTATTTCGTGCCGACGGACAACGACGCGACGGCAACAGTGCTCTACCTGTTCAACACCGATACGGTCGCCCACATCGTCGCCCTGCGGGGATTCAGCTACAACGGCGTACTCGTGTACTCCCTGAACATCAATGTGGGGGCAACAAGCTTCGTTCGCCTGGCCAGTGATTCGATCGCGGCTGCCCCCCCTCCCAGCTGGGCCACCCCCGCGCCGATCATCACCAACCTCACCGATTTCACCTATTTCGCCAGCCTGTCGCTGCCGCAGGGTGTCAGGGCCGAAGGCTACACGCTGTACAATCCAGGCACCGGCATCGTCAATCCGCGGGCGGACCAG
>JADZBZ010000462.1 GCA_020851835.1 Acidobacteriota bacterium | reverse complement strand
GGCGACAGCGACCGTTCGGGCAGGTGCACCCCGCCGGCGTCGACCGCGAGGGCAACATCGAGCCGGTCGTTGAGCACCACGCGCGCCCGGCTCTCCGGCAGCTCGGCGAACACCTGTCCGAGGAACGCCGCCAGCAACCCGGCGTCGAGATCGGGCTCTCTCACCTGTACCAGGTCCGCGCCGCCGCCGAGCGCTCCCCGCACCTGCGCCGCCAGCAGAGACTGCCAGCCGGGGGCGGCTCCGGGCCACGCCTCCAGCAGCCGGAGCCGAGCGGTCACTACAATCACTCTCGGTACCGGCGGGCGCATCTCAGCCGCCGTTTCCCTGGGGCGAACTCGCACCCGGCCGTCCCGTCACGACCTCTGCCAGCTCGACCAGGGCCAGCCCGAGGTTGACAAGACCCAGTCCCGACACCGCTCCCCGCACGAAGTTGTTCGTCAACGCGGTCTGCAGCGCCGGCACCAGGATGGCGAAATAGTTCCGCTCCCAGAATCGCGACCAGGGAATCAGCACCAGCAGCAGCCCGACTTCCACCAGCAGGACGATTAGGAGGAGCCGCCGGAACAGAGGCTAACCTCGCGCCCGCGTCTTCGAGAGCTGGTCGATGCGGGACGCCACGTCACGATAGCCGCCAGACTCCGACTCCATCTCCGCGAAGATCGCCAGCGCACGCGAGCTCTCGCCGTTGGCTTCGAGCGTGCTGGCCAGGTCGTACAAGAGGGCCCGGCTCGCATCGGGCGTCGGCGCTGGCGCCTCGGCCGCGCGCTCGAACCACTCGATGGCCTGGGCAGGCTGTTCGCGCTCCAGGTGCAGGCGTCCGAGCATCGACGCCGCGTCGAACCGCTGCCGCGGCGAGCGCGCCGCGCTTTCGAGCGCGACGATGGCGTCCTCGACCATGCCCATCTCCTGATAGGTCAGGGCCAGACGGTACTGTTCGGCGGCCGCCTCATCGGAGGATGGCCGATCGGTGTCTTCCCGCATCTCGGCGAATGCCCGGCCGGCGGCCTCGGCGCCTGGCGCGTTCGCGGCTGGCGAGGCCGTGCGCCCGGCGTCGGCCTTGCCGCGCCTCCGCGACTCGCTGGCCTTGGGGGCCGGGGGCTCCGGGACGGGCGCGTCGAGTTCGACGCCTTCGTTGAGGTCGATGAAATCGGCGGCCAGAAAGGGGCTGTCGCCGCTGAGGCGGTCGGCGATGATCGCGTCGGGATCGGCCTCGCCCAGCATCACCAGCGACTTGCGGAAGCGCTCGATGTTGGCGCGATTCCAGGGCTCGCGGGCCACCAGGTCTTCACTGATGATCCGCGCTTCGAGGGCGCGCCCGACTTCCAGGTACGCATCGGCCAGCTGCGCCTGCGCCTCGAACATCGTCGCCTCGAGCTGCCCGTCCACGCAGATCTCCACCAGCCGCATGAGCGCGACCAGGTGGAACCGCACGCGCGTGACGAACTCGTGCAGCGCCGCGGCGGCCGCCGCGTAGTCCTCGGCGCGCACGGCGGCATCGGCAACCGCGTCGATCACCTGGTAGCCCGCCTCTGACGACGTCTCGGCGAGCCGGCAGCCAAGCACCACGGCGGCCTCGCGTCGCGACGGGTCGATGCCCACGGCCCGCGCGACGGCGGCGCGGCCGTCGGCCTGGCGGTTCTCCATGAGCGCGCACTCGGCGAGCGCGAGCCAGAGTCCGGCGTCCTGACCGGCGGTCTCGGGGGTCAGAAAGGGGCGCGCGCGCGCGATGTCGCCGCGACCCACGAAGGTTACGGCCAGCTTGGCCGCCGTGCCGGTATCGGAAGGATCCAGCGCGGCCACGTCCACCAGCACATCGATGTGCTCGTCGGTCCGGCCGGTGGCTTCGAGGCGCACCGCCACCTCGCGCAGCTCGTGCAGGGCCGTGGTGAAGTCGCCCATCTCCGAGGCCGCTCGGGCGGCGAAGAGGCGCGACTCGAGATCGTCGGGGTCGAGGGTGCCCACCCGGATGCTCAGCTCGGCTGCACCCCGCTGGTCGCCGCGCGCCTTCCGGCGCTCGACCAGCTGATTGAAGTACTGCTTGGCATCGGCCAGCAGACCCTGCCGCGACGCGATCTCTCCGAGCTGCAGCAGGGCCGATTCGTCGCCCGGCTTGATCTTGAGGATCTTCTTGTAGAGGGCGCCGGCCTTCGGATAGAAGCCCTCGGTCTCGAGATGGTCGGCAATCCGGACGTAGTGCCCGATCCCCTTGTCGATCTGGCCCGCCCTGACGTACAGGTCGCCGAGCGCGTTGGCGCTGTTCCAGTCTCGGGGCTGGGCCTCGACGATACGCACGTACTCGGCGATGGCGGCGTCGATGCGCCCCTGCCTCAGTGCTTTTTCGGCGCTCTTGAGCGCTCCTTCACGGTCGAACGACGGCACGGCAGTAGCCCTCAGGCAATCGTGTCAAACAGCGTCGGAGGCCGGAACGACCGCCGATGCTGCACGGAATAGCCGAACTTTGCCACAGCCGCCAGATGGTCGACGGTGGCATATCCCTTATGTCGGTCGAAACCGTACCGAGGATCAGTGGTGTGGAGCGATTCCATCAGGCGGTCGCGGGTGACCTTGGCCACGATGGAGGCGGCGGCGATGGCCGCCGAGCGCCGGTCCCCTCCCACGACCCCACGCTGGGCCATGGGCAGCTCCGGAATCCGGAACCAGTCCACCAGTACGGCGTCTGGCAGGGGGGAGAGCGCCAGCACGGCTCGCTGCATCGCCCGCAGCGAAGCCTGGTGGATGTTAATCCGGTCGATTTCGGCCGGATCGGCCGAAACAGTCACCCAGGCGACGGCTTTGCGCGTGATTTCATCGAAGAGGCGGGATCGGGTGGCGGCCGACAGCATTTTCGAGTCGGCCAGCCCGACGATGTGCCGGTCCGGGTGCAGGATGACGGCCCCGGCGGTGACGGGCCCGGCGAGGCAGCCCCGCCCCACCTCGTCCACGCCGGCGACGTGGACGAACCCGAACCGCCGGAGGGCGTTCTCGAGACTTCGCCGGGCGGTCGTCCTGCGCACGGGGGGAGCCATCGGCCCGGGCGCACGGGCGCCCGGGCGTGTGAGAGCTGGCTAGCGGGACTTCTTTACTTCCTTCATGCGCGCGGCCTTGCCCTTCAATTCGCGCAGGAAGTAGAGCTTGGCCCGGCGGACCTTGGCCGAGCGCACGATATCGACCTTCTGCACGGTCGGCGAATGCAGCGGAAAGATGCGCTCGACGCCCTGGCCGAACGACACTTTACGGACGGTGAACGTCGCGCGGATCCCGCCGCGACGCAGGTTGATGACCACGCCCTCGAAGATCTGGGTCCGTTCCTTGTCGCCTTCCTTGACGCGCACGTGCACGCGCACCGT
>JADZBZ010000461.1 GCA_020851835.1 Acidobacteriota bacterium | reverse complement strand
TCGGCCAAGACACCCCATCCGAGAGCCTTCATCTCCTTGACCAGCCCTCGCGGCCGTGGCTGGTCGTCGGGCGTCGCGCCGAGAAACAGCTCGCGCCCTCGGATGAGGGCACGGACGACGGGCGCCTGGAGCAAGTCCATCTCCTTGGCCGCTTCGAGGGTGAGGGCGGCCGGCGCCGAGATGCGGACGTGATGACGTTCGCCCACCTCGTACACGGGCATGAACCTGTCGAGCAGCTCGTCCTGCTCCTCCGGGCTGGCTGCATCCGCCGGGTGTCCGTAGCGAAGCCACGCGACGCCGACATAGGCGGTGTACGCACCGGCAGCCAGACCGAAGCCGGCCGCAGACCATCGGAGGGCGGCTCGAATGGATGCGGCTGGTCTCATGTCGCCTCGCTCTTCCCCGGCGACGTCGGGCCGGTGGCGCCGACGTCCGACCTCCTCCCGGTCGTTCAGAGCCGATAGTCATACCACACAGCACCGACGTAGACGACGCTGCAGCACCTGTTCGTCCTGTAGCCCCGCGACCACGACAAGGCCTCCAGCCGACGACTCCCAGCGCCGATCAAGTCCCGAGGCCGAGCGGCCCGCACGGATTTCTCGCATTGCGAAAGCAGCGTTGGCCTCAGATAGGCCCACTGTGGGGTGGTCTGAGCACAGTGTCAGGCACGGTCCATGTCCGAAATTTGTCAACACCTATCGGACGAACAGTTTGGCGTTTCGTCCGACGTATGTGTACAAATATCGGATGCACGACTTCAGGCCGGCGGTGATGGCGCGCGTCGCCAAAGCGCCTCCCGGCCGCGTCTGGACGCCCGCTGACTTCCTCGACCTCGGTAGTCGAGCGGCAGTCGACAAGGTCCTGCAGCGGCTCGTGCAGCGGGGACAGCTTCGACGCATCGATCGCGGCCTCTATGACATGCCCCAGGTGAACCGTCTGACGAATCAGCCCGCGGTCGCGGACTACCGCCGGATCATCGATGCGATTGGACGACGCGATCAGGTCCGCGTGCTTGTCGATGGTATGACGGCGGCGAACGACCTCGGTCTGACGACAGCCGTGCCGGCGCGCGTCGTCATTCCCACGGACGCGCGACGACGAAGTATTCGACTGGACCATCTGGTCATCGAGTTCAAGCAGACGGCGCCAAGCAAGTTGTACTGGGCCGGGCGCCCGGCCATGCGGATCGTGCAGGCGCTCTATTGGCTCGAGGACACCTTGCCCAGCGACCGCGAGCGGGTGATATCCCACCTGGCGACGCTGTTGTCCGACGATCGCCACGGGCGAGTGCTCGGCAAGGACCTTCGCACGGGGTTGCCCACGCTCCCAGGCTGGATGCAGGACATCGTCCGTGATCTGGTGAACGCGCACAACGATGGCACGTCCTTACCCTTGGCTCTTGGCTCGTCGGCTGTCGGCAAGCGGGCCGGCTCCGACCAGGTCGAGCGGCGCTCGGTGCGTCGAGCCCCGTCGCAGTGACGCGAGGGAGAAGTTCCCGGCGCTCGGACGGGCCGCCCTCCGGACGTCGTCGTGCTGGGTGGACCCAACGGCGCCGGCAAGTCCACGGCGGCGCCACGCTTGTTGCGCGGACCGTTGAAGGTCGACGAGTTCGTCGATCGCGACCCGCGCGTCGGCGCAGAGCAGGTCGACCTCCAAGGTTGCCGTTCGCCATACTGTTTTGTTCATTATTAATGAACATGTTAAGTTATTAGACATGGCTCTGCGGAAGGCGCCAGCGGACCTCGAGCCCTACCGGGCACTCCTCAACCAGTGGGTGCCGAAGGCCCTGCTGCGCGCGCCCGGCAAAGGACCCGCGCAGTTCGACGGCGTCCTGACGTTCAACGCCGGCCACGGCCCGACGCGGTACTTGGTGGAGGAGAAGCGGCACCTCCGCTTCCTGGACGTCGGCGTCATCGCGGACCAGATGCTTCGCCGCCGCGCGGCGCTCCCCGACTACGCCCGGGACGCGCTGCTCCTGCTGGCACCGCACGTCCGCGCGCAGCACGCGACGGCGCTCGAGCGCGCCGGAATCGACTACGTCGACCTCGCCGGCAATGCGCATCTTCAGGCTCACGGGCTGCTCGTGCACGTCGAGGGCCGCCGGCCGCCGAAAGAACTGGTTCGAGCGCCGGGGCGTCCGCACAAGGCGTGGATCAAAACCGTGATGGCGCTGCTTGCACAGCCGGAGCTGCTCAACGCTCCGTACCGAACGATCGCGGAACAGGCCGATGTCGCCCTTGGTACCATCGGGGCCTGCATGAATGACTTGGCTCAGAGAGGGGTGCTCGTCGGCCGCAAGGCCGGGAGGCAGCTGCCAGACCGACCAGCACTCGTCGCGCTCTGGGTCGCCGCGTACGTCGAGGCACTTCGCCCCAGGCTCAAAGAACGCCGGCTGCAGGTCCGCGCCGAAGGCAAGCCGGAGCTCGTGGCCCGCCTCGCCGACGTCCTGGTCGAACGCGGCACGCCTTGGGCGCTGACAGGCGTGGATGCCGCTGACCGTCGCACGCACTTCTTCCGAGCGGAAGAGACAGAGATATACGCACCCGTTGGCGCGTTCGAGGACCGCGCTTTGCAGAAAGCGCTTGTCGCCCAACCTGCGGTCCGGACCGGCAATCTTCTCGTGATCGAGCCTCCTGGCCCGCTTGCCACGCCGGGCGCGACGAACGACGGTGCCCCCGTGGCACCCAACCTTCTCGTGTACGCGGAGCTTCGGTACCGCGGAACCGAGCAGGCGCTCCCCCTGTGCCAATAATCCGTGAGACAACCTTCTCGTTGAGATTAGTGTAGGGGCGGGGAGGGTTCGATGAATGAATCGCATGCCAGTACCCGAAGTGATCGACGTGGTGGAAGGGCCGGAGGCGG
>JADZBZ010000460.1 GCA_020851835.1 Acidobacteriota bacterium | reverse complement strand
GCGAGGTGTGGTTCTCCTGGACGATGAGGGTGGCGCCGTTGGCCAGGCTGCGCCGGATCGGCGTCAGCGGCATGTGGCCGCCCCGGGCTCGAACCAGCCGATCGTGCGGTTGGCCGGCACGAGCACCCGGCGCGCGACGGCCTGTACCTCGGCCCGGGTCACGGCTCGCAGGCGCGCGCCGAAGGCGAGCGCATCGCGCCAGCTCCCGATCGTTTCGAAGTAGCCCAGTTGATGGGCGATGTCGGTCACCCCGTCGGTCTCGAACACGAACCGCGCGCTCAGTTGCGCCATCGCCGTGGCGAGTTCCCGCGGCGTGATGCCGTCCTGGACGAGCCGATCGAGCTCCGACAAGACGGCCTCGTCCACGGCCGCAAGCGGACGGCCCTCGGCCACGGTTGCGCTGACGGTGTACAGGAACGGCTGCGCCGTGGGTGCCAGCGCCCCGCCCACGGCGGAGGCCAGGCCCGTGTTCACGAGCCTCCGGTACAGCCGGGCGGACCGCTGCGGCCGGGGGACGCGCCCGGCGGACCAGATATTGAGCCCAGCACCGCCGCTCAGGACGGCATCCGCAACGAGCAGCGGGAAGAAGTCGGGGTCGCTAAAGGCCGGAGCGTGGAACGCGGCCTTCCAATATGCCGTCGTCCCCTCGCGGCTTAGCTTCACACGGTGCTCGGCGTGCTGGGGCGGCTCGATGAACGCCTGGCGGGCGGGCGGGGATGCACCCTGGATGCTCCCGAACTGCCGCTCCGCGCGGCGCAGCACGTCATCGGCGCTCACGTCTCCCACGACAACCAGCGTCGCGTTCGCCGGCGTGTAGAACCGGCGGTAGTGGCCGTAAAGATCGTCACGGGTCATCGATTCGACATCGGACTGCCACCCGATGGTGGGATGGCGGTAGGGATGGAGCCGGAACGCGGTCGAGGTGACCTCCATGTCGAGCAACTGCTCGGGGTCGTTCTCGCCGCCCTGGAGCTCCGAGATGATGACGGTTCGTTCGGATTCGCAGTCGGCCGCGTCGTACAGGCACTGGTCCATACGCTCGGCCTCGATGAACAGCATCCGGTCGAGCGCGTCGATGGTGGCGGTCTCGAGGTAGGCGGTCTGGTCGATCCAGGTATAGCCGTTCCAGCAGCCGCCGAACCGCTCGATGATGCCCTTGACTTGGTCTCGCGGGATGTGCGTCGTGCCCTTGAAGTTCATGTGCTCGACCCAGTGCGACACCCCTGTCGTGCCCGGGCCCTCGTCGCGAGACCCGACGCGGTACCAGCACCAGACCGAGGCCAGGGGCGCCGTGTGCGCCTCCTGGACCAGCACCTTGAGTCCGTTGTCGAGCACCGCTTCCCGCACCTGCTCCGCTGTCATCGTTGCACCCTGCCTCCGTCCGGGCGCGCCGGCACCCGGCAGGCGAAACCCCTGCCATTACAATAGTCAAATCGCCATGGCTGAGTGGAAAGACACCTGCAACCTGCCGCGTACGGCCTTCTCGATGAAGGCCAACCTCCAGACGACCGAACCGGAGACCATCGCCCGATGGGACGCGATGGACCTGTACGGCCAGATTCGCGCGGCCCGCAAGGGCGCCCCGACCTACCTCCTCCACGACGGCCCGCCATACGCCAACGGTGAGATCCACATCGGGACGGCGCTGAACAAGATCCTGAAGGACCTGGTGGTCAAGTCCCACAACATGGCGGGCTTCGACGCACCCTACCTGCCGGGCTGGGATTGCCACGGTCTGCCGATCGAACTGAAGGTCGATCGCGAGCTCGGGCCGAAGAAGCGGCAGATGAGCACGGCCGATTTCCGCCGGGCGTGCCGAGCCTACGCCGAGAAGTACGTGGACATCCAGCGGCGCGGGTTCAAGCGCCTCGCCATCATCGGCCTGTGGGACGATCCGTACAAGACGATGGCGTTCCGCTACCAGGCTTCGATTGTGCGAGCGCTGGGCCGCTTCGTCGAGCAGGAGATGGTCTACAAGGGCAAGAAGCCCGTCCACTGGTGCACGCACTGCCGCACCGCGCTCGCCGAAGCCGAGGTCGAGTACGAGGCCCACACCTCGCCGTCCATCTACGTGGAGTTCCCTCTGAGCGAGGCGAGCCGTACGGAGCTCACCAGCCGAGTGTCTGGCAGCGTCGAGGACTTAACGCCCTACCAGAGCGAGGCCATCAGCGTCCTGATCTGGACGACGACGCCCTGGACGATCCCATCGAACCTTGCCGTCGCATTCCACCCCGACATCTCTTACGGGTTGTACCGGGCGGAACGCAACGGCAAGTTGACCGTGATCGCCAATCTGCGGCGTTCGGCGCTCGAAGGGGTCCTGGGCGCGTTGCACGGGCCGCTGTTCAACTTCAAGGGCAGTGACTTCGAGCATCTGACATTTCGGCATCCCCTGTACGAGCGCGACTCCGTCGGCGTTCTCGCGGACTACGTGACGCTCGAGGCCGGCACGGGTGCCGTCCACACCGCGCCGGGGCACGGCGCCGACGACTACAAGACGGGCGTGAAGTACGGTCTGGACATCTACGCGCCCCTCGATGCGGGCGGCCACTTCATCGAAACGGTGGGCCTCTTCGGCGGGTTGCAGGTGTTCGATGCGAACCCGAAGGTGGAGGCGGCGTTACAGGACCGCGGACGCCTCTGGCACCGGGAAGACTACGACCACTCGTACCCGCACTGCTGGCGGTGCCACAATCCCGTGATCTTCCTCGCCACCGCGCAGTGGTTCATCGCGATGGATGCGCACGAGCTGCGCACCCGTGCGTTGGCCGAAATCCGGGACCGCGTGAGGTGGATCCCCTCGTGGGGACAGGCCCGCATCGAAGGCATGATCGCCAATCGTCCCGACTGGTGCATCTCGCGGCAGCGTGCGTGGGGTGTCCCCATCCCGGCGATGGACTGCACGTCCTGCGGACAAGCCGTCCTGACGCCGGCTCTGGTCGAACAGGCGGCCTCGATATTCGACGAGTATGGCGCCGATGCCTGGTACGAACGTCCGATCGAGGAGTTTCTGCCGGCCGGCCTCTCGTGTTCCTCGTGCGGCGGCACCTCATTCGAACGCGAGGGCAACATCCTCGACGTCTGGTTCGACTCGGGCTCCAGCCACGAAGCCGTGCTGCCGTTCCGCGAGCATCATCGGTGGCCGGCCGACATCTACCTCGAAGGCAGCGACCAGCACCGCGGCTGGTTCCACAGCTCCCTGCTGGTCGGGATCGGCACCCGCGGCCGGGCCCCGTTCGATCAGGTGCTCACCCACGGCTTCGTCGTGGACGAGCAGGGTCGCAAGATGTCGAAGTCTCTCGG
>JADZBZ010000459.1 GCA_020851835.1 Acidobacteriota bacterium | reverse complement strand
GGCTGCGGGACTGCTTCCGCGACGAAGACCTGATCGCGCGCTGGGGCGGCGAGGAGTTCGCGGTGATCCTCCAGGCGCACCCCGGCACCGCCGCCGCCCGCCTCGACGCCTGGCGGGCGTCGCTGGCAGCCGACGGCACGCCCCCCGCTCTGTCGGCCAGTGTCGGCGTCGCCACCTACCCCGACGATGGGACCACCCCCGAGGCGTTGATGCGGGCGGCCGACCGCCGCCTGTACATGGCCAAAGCCCGGGGCCGCAACCGGATCATCGCCCGCGACGACGGCGACGCGGCCTGCCCGGGTCCGGGGAGCGGCGCACGAATATTGACGATGGAACAGCAGACGAGTAACATTTCCATAGAAATGCCAGCCCTCTCGCCTGCTCCGCGGCCCGCCGCCGCCTCCGAGGGTGCGACCGTCACCAAGGCCGTGCTTCGCGCCGCGGCCCTGCTGAACGTGCCTCAGAAAGCGATCAGCCGCATCATCGGCGTGTCCGAGGCCACGGTCTCGCGGATGAGTGCCGGGGCCCACGTGCTCACGCCCGGCGACAAGCCGTTCGAGTTGGCGGTGCTCTTCATCCGGCTGTTCCGCTCGCTCGACGCCGTGACCGGCGGCGACGAAGCGGTGGCCCGTGCCTGGATCAGGCAGGAGAACAACGCTCTGGGTGACGTGCCACTGTCGCACATCCAGTCGGTCGTCGGGTTGGTCGATGCCGTCACCTACCTGGACGCCCGTCGCGCTCGCATCTGAACGCCGGCGCCTGTCGGGCCACTGCTGGCGCGTGGTCGAGGCCCAGCACCGGGTGGCCACGATGAAGCTCGTGGATACGCTGGCGGAGCAGTCGGTACTGGAGGAGGTGGTCGAGCGCGCCAAGCCGGCGGTGCCGCCGGCGTGCGGCCACCTGCATTACCTCATGAGTACACCGTTCCGCTACGGCGCGCCGTATCCCCGCGGGTCGCGATTCCGCCGTGCCGGCGCCACGCCCGGTGTCTTCTACGGCTCGCGCTCCGTGGCCACCACCATCGCGGAAATCGCGTTTCATCGCCTCCTGTTCTTCGCCGACGCGCCCCGCCTGCCCTGGCCCGCCAATGCCGGCGAGTTCACCGCCTTTGCCGTCGAAGTCCGCACGCGTGCCGCCCTGGACCTCACCGCCGAGCCCCTGGTACGGCAGCGGGCCGCCTGGACGCATCACACCGACTATGGGCCGTGTCAGGAACTGGTCGAGCACGCGCGCGAAGCGAGCGTCGAAATCATCGGCTACGAATCGGTGCGGGACCCGGTGCGAGGACTCAATCTCGCAGTCCTCGGCTGCCGCGCCTTCGTGTCGCGTGCGCCACTCGAGCGCCAGACCTGGCGAATCGCCTTCGGCGCGGTGGGCGTGCGGGCCGTCTGTGCGTCTCCGGACGTCGGCCTCGAATTCGATCGCGAGGCATTCGACGCCGACCCGCGGATTGCCGGGCTCGACTGGGAGCGCTGACATGCCGGCCGTGGTGGCGTGTCCGCGAACCCGTCGTGGCTGCAGAAGGCCGGTCTCGTTTCCGCGTATCTTTCTGTGATGGTGCTCGCTGTCTACGCCAACAACGCCGAGGTGACTGAGTTGGGCCGTGGTCAGCGGCACGATGACTCGCTGATCGCCGCCGTGACGGACCCGGCGACGTACGCCCTGCTGGCGCTGTCGGCGGCGGTTCTGGTGGCGGCGGCATGACCGCGAAGCCCCTGGCGCGGCGCCTGCCCGGTTCGAGGAGCCCGTCGCCAGACACGCCGCCCCTGACCTCGACGCTGTCGGGCTGGGGCCGCGCCCCGGTTGTCCCCGGGGTGGAGATCCGCGACGAGGATCTGCGTGCGCTCACAAAGGACATCCCGCTGGTGCGTGGTCTCGGCCGCGCCTACGGCGATGCCGCGCTGCCCGCTCCCGGAGACGTCGCCATCGCCGGCAGCACACGGGCCGACCGGATCCTCTCGTTTGACCCGACCACGGGTATCCTGCGCGCGGAAGCTGGCCTGTCGCTGGACACCATCTGTGACCTGTTCCTGCCGCGTGGCTTCTTCACGCCGATTACGCCGGGCACCCGGTTCGTGACGCTCGGCGGCATGGTCGCCTGCGACGTCCACGGCAAGAACCACCATGTGGATGGCACCTTTGGCCGACACGTCGGGGCCCTGACGGTCCGCACGGGCACCGGACAGATCGTGACGTGCTCTCCGGATCGGCACGCCGATCTCTTCTGGGCCACCATCGGCGGGATGGGCCTGACCGGAGCGGTGCTCGACGTCACGGTCAGGCTCACGCCCATCCCGTCGCCCTGGATCTTCGAAGAACGCGAGTGCATGTCGGACATCGATACGTTCGTCACGGCATTGAAGGGGGCACAGGCGACGTGGCCGATGACGGCCGGCTGGATCGACTGCCTGTCGGGCGGCCGGTCGATGGGACGGGGCGTCATCCTGCGAGGCCGGTGGGCGACGGCTGCCGAAGCGCCGGGGCCATTCCCAGGCGGCTACCGACGGCCGTCGGTGCCGTTCGATTTTCCTGAGTTCGCGCTCAGCCGTCCGACGATTCGGCTGTTCAACGACGTCTTCTATCTGAAGCATCGCCGTGGCTCGCGGCGCGTGGTCCACCCGTACACGTTCTTCTACCCGCTCGACGCCATCGGCCGCTGGACGCGAATGTACGGAACGCGCGGGTTCACGCAGTACCAGTGCGTGTTGCCGGAGGCCGCCGGGCCCGATGCGCCGCGGCGATTCCTCACCGCCCTCACCAGCCGCGGTGGCGCCTCGTTCCTCTGTGTCATCAAGGACTGCGGTGCCGAAGGACAGGGTCTCTTGTCGTTCCCCCGCCCGGGCATCTCGATCGCCCTGGACATCCCGATGCGGGATCACACGCAGGCGCTGATCGACGCGTTGAACGAACAGGTCCTGCGTGAGGGCGGCCGCATCTATCTCGCCAAGGACGCGTTGTCGCGGGCTGAGCACTACCGGGCAATGGATCCGCGTATCGGCCACTTTCTCGACGTACGCCGGCACTGGGATCCGGATGGACGTATTCGCAGCGCGCAATCCGCGCGCCTGTTCGGCTGGTAACCGCATGAAGGTCATACTGGTGGGCGCCACCAAGGGCATCGGGCGCGCCGTGGCCCGGCGGCTCGCCTCACGGGGTGCGTCGATGTCGCTGCTGGGACGCGACAAGGCGGAACTCGAACGCAGCGCCCGTGACCTCGAAGCCAGGGGCGCTGCCGGGCGGGTCGTCACCGCGTTGTGCGACATGGCCGATCCCGACACGTTCGATGCCGCTCTCGCGTCCGCAGATGCCGACCTTGACGGCTTCGACACCGTGGTGGTGACAGCCGCCGCCTTCGCGACGCAGGAACGTCTGGAGGCCGAGCCCGCCTTGTTGCGTAGGCTGCTCGACACCAACTTCACCAACACCATCCTCTTCTGCGAAGCGGCGCGCAAGAGCCTGTTGTCGCACGGCGGCGGCACTCTCTGTGTCGTCAGTTCGGTGGCCGGCGAGCGCGGGCGAAAGCCGGTCGTGCTCTACGGCGCCAGCAAAGCCGGACTGTCCGCCTATCTCGAAGGCCTCGATCACAAGTTCCGGCCCCAGGGCCTGGTGACGGTGTGCGTGAAGCCGGGCTTCGTCACGACATCGATGACCGAGGGTCTGCCGGCGCCGCCGTTGGCCGGCACGCCGGAGGCCGTCGCGGCGCGGATTGTGCGCGCCATCGATCGCGGTACGCCGGTCGTCTACGCCCCCGGGATATGGGCGCTGGTGATGTTCGTGATCCGCCTGCTGCCGCGGACCGTGATGCGGCGCGTCGGCTTCTGAATCGATCGCCCGTGGCTACGGGCGCTACCGCCCGAAGATGATCCGTTCGCGCCGCAACAGCGCCGTGACCAGTCCCACCAGCACGAGCGCGGCCGCCAGCGTGGTCGCCGCGGCGGCGATGAACATGACGACACCCGGCGTTTTGCCGCCGAGCACGTCCGACAGCAGCAGGTGCTGGCCCAGGATCGGCACCGGGTACATCCAGGGCTGGCTGGCGATGGGATAGACCGCGCTCAGTACTCCGGGCAACATCGGCACGAGGATTAAGAAGCCCATGTAGCTTTGCGCCTCCTTGAACGAGCGGGCGAAGGTGGCCAGGCAGGTTTGGATGGCCGTGGCCAGAAGGCAGAGCGGCAGTGCACCGGCCACGAGCCCGGCAACCTCGGCGGGCCCGAGGCGGAAGCGGATGCCGAGGTCCTGCAGGGGAATGACGCGGAGCACGGCCAGGCAGAGCAGGGTCGTGATACCCACGCTCAGCATGGCCGACAGCGCCGCCGCCATCCACTTGCCAGAGGCGATCACCAGACGAGGGGCCGGGTTCACCAACAGCGGCTCGAGCGATCCGCGTTCCCGTTCGCCCGCTGTTGCATCGGTGGCGATGTGCATGCCGCCCGTGAAGGCCGCCAGCACGATGAAGAGCGGGATGAAGTTGAGGATGACGGCCGCGCGCTGCTGAGCGCTCGACACCTCGACCTCCACCAGGTCGAGCGGACGCACGACCGCGGGACTGACGCCACGCCCGATGAGGCGCATCGCGCCCACCTCGCTGCCGTACCGCTGCAGCAGACCGAGGACGCGCTGGACCTTCGGCCGGGACGCGGCCCGCGACCCGTCCGACACGACCCGGATCTCCACCGGTCGAGACGCACGGAATCGCTCGGCGTAGTCCTCCGGAATCACCACCACGACGGCTTCCCGCCGGCCGCGGACGGCGGCCTCGGCATCGGCCGGGCCGTCCAGGACCGTCACGCCCGTCTGTTGTTCGAGCCACGCGATGAGCGCCGGCGCATGCACGCGTCCGACGATGGGGATCGCGACGTCCTCGATCTCGCGCTGGCGATCCGCCATCGCCGAGATCATCACGCCCACGAGGATCGGGCCGACGAGCGAGCCCAGGAGCACCGAGTAGATGGCGCGGCGATCCCGGAAAGCGTCCTTCAGTTCCTTGCGGACGACCACCAGCGCCTGGGCGACGGGACGGTTCATCCGTCCCCATCGGCCGGCAGGCCGACCAGCGCCACGAAGGCGTCCTCGAGATTCGGGCGCCCGGTCTGCTCACGGAGGGTATCCGGGGTGCCCGCGGCGACAACCCGGCCGCGCGCCAGCACGATGATGGTGTCGCAGAGCGCGGAGACTTCCTGCATCACGTGGCTCGAGAACACCACGCTTCGCCCGTCGGCCTTGAGGCGGCGAATGATGTCGCGAACGGCGCGCGTGCTCATCACGTCGAGACCGTTGGTCGGTTCGTCCAGCAGAACGTTCCGCGGGTCGTGGACGAGGGCTCGAGCCAGTGCCACCTTCGTGCGTTCGCCGTGCGAGAAGCCCACCGTTCTCCGGTCGGCAATCCCGGCCATGTCGAGCAGCCGCAGCAGGTCGTCGGTGCGCCGGGCCAGGACCGGCCCGGAGAGCCCCTGCAGCTCGCCGTAGTAGTAGATGTGCTCGCGCGCCGTGAGGCGTGGGTACAGGCCGGACACGTCGGGCAGGACGCCCAGCCGGGCCTGCGCCCGCTGAGGATCGGCAACGGCGTCCACCTCGTCGACCTCAATCCGCCCGGCGTCCGGCCGCATCAGGCCGTAGAGCAGCCGGAGCGTTGTCGTCTTGCCGGCGCCGTTTGGACCGAGCAGCCCCGTCACCGAGCCGTCCGGCGCCTCGAAACTGACGTCATCCACGGCCGCGATGCCGCCGAACTGCTTGCGCAGGTGCTCGACGCGGATCATGGCGAGGTGGACGCGGGAGCCGGGCCGGGATCGGGGCCGGCCGGCGTGAGGAAGAACGGCGGGCGCTTCAGCCGCTCGACGCAGGAGGTGTCGAGGCCTTCGACCGACCCGCGATCGTAGAACGCCTGGATCAGTCGCTGGCCGCACCCCGTGCCGAGCACGCCATGGCCCGTCGCCGGCGCGACGATATGGCGGCTGTTGGCCAGGTGTGCCGTCACCGATTCGCCCCACGAGGGCGGGGTCACCGGATCGACTTCGCCCGACAGCACGAGCGCCGGGACCGCGGACACTACCGGCTCGTAGTAGTCGGCGGGCACCTGGCCTCTCGGCCAGAACTCGCACGCTTTCAACAGCGCGGTCTGCAGGTGCCGGGCGAAGACCGAACCAGCCGACGCGCGCTCGACGTCGCCGGGCGCAATCCGGGGCACGTCCTCGGCGCACATCACCGAGAGCTGCATGCCGACGCTGAGATTTTCGTCGGCGCCCTCGCCGGCAACGCCCAGCGCGAGCAGGCCCTGGAAGTCGTCCTGCTCGGCGCGCGCGAGCAACTCGGGGACCATGGAGGAGGTCAGCGGCGAGTAGAGCGCGCCGGCCACCAGATTGGCCACCAGCGCAGCGTCCACGCGCACCATCTCGGCCAGTCCGGTGCGCGGATGCACGAGGCGCACCAGCGACGCCGAGGTCTCGAGACGCGCGAACAGGGCTCGCACGCGGCCGGCCAGGCCCGGGTACCGGGCCGCGCAGGCCGGGGTGTCGGCGCAGTCGTCCAGCAGCCGGTCGAGCGCCCGCTGCGCGTCGCGCGCGAAGAACAGCGGCAGACGCATGTCGGCTGGCGCCACGCCGTCGAGGACAATCGCCCGGACGTGCTCGCCATGCCGGCGCAGGTACACGAGGCCGGCACGGGTGCCGTACGACCCGCCGTACAGGTTGATGCGCTCGTAGCCCAGGTACGCGCGGACGTCGTCCAGGTCGTCCATGGCGAGGGGCGTGGTGTAGAACCGAACATCGGCGTCGTACCCGGCGAGGCAGCTCCGCAGGCGATCCAGTGCCGCATCGTCTGGCTCGTTGAGCAGGGCCAGCGAGTCGTCGTCGGACCGGCATTCGAGGCCGTTGGACGCTCCCGTGCCGCGCTGGTCCACGAGCACGATGTCGCGGTCGGCCTGCAGGCGGCCGAAGATGTCGCGGACCTCACGCGCCATTCGAGCGGCGCCCTGGCCGGGTCCGCC
>JADZBZ010000458.1 GCA_020851835.1 Acidobacteriota bacterium | reverse complement strand
GGAAGCGCGAGCAGCGCGTGTCGCAGATGATGTTCCTCCGTCTGCTGCAGCGCGGGCTCGCCTATCAGGTCGAGGCCCCGACGCTCTGGGACGTGGACTTCAAGACGGCGGTGGCGCAGGCCGAACTCGAAGACCGCGAACAGCCGGGCGCCTACCACCGCGTACGTTTCGTCATGGCGACCGACCTCAGCGGCGGAGAGGTCGCGATCGAGACGACCCGACCCGAGTTAATCCCCGCGTGCGTGGCCCTGGTGGCGCATCCCGACGACCCGCGATACCAGCCGCTGTTCGGCTCGCATGTGCTGACGCCGCTCTTCGGCGCGCGGGTGCCGGTGCTGGCGCACCACCTGGCCGACCCCGAGAAGGGGAGCGGCATGGCGATGATCTGCACCTTCGGCGACATCACCGACGTGACCTGGTGGCGCGAGCTGAAGCTGCCGGTGCGAGCGGTGGTCCAATCGAACGGAACGCTCGGCCCGGTCAGCTGGGGTGCCCCGGGCTGGGAATCCGCCGACCCGCTGCGGGCGCAGCAGGCCTACGACCGACTGGCCGGGCTGTCCGCGAAGAAGGCTCAGGCGAAGATGGTCGAACTGCTGAAGGACAGCGGCGACCTGCTGGGCGAACCGCGGCCGATTACGCACGCGGTGAAGTTCTACGAGAAGGGTGACCGCCCGCTGGAGATCGTCACCAGCCGGCAGTGGTTCATCAAGACCATCACGTTCCGCGAGCAACTGCTCGAGCGTGGCCGCCAGCTGCAGTGGCACCCGGAGTACATGCGGGCCCGGTATGAGAACTGGGTGAACGGGCTGAACGGTGACTGGTGCGTCAGCCGCCAGCGGTTTTTCGGCGTGCCGTTCCCGGTGTGGTTCCCCGTTTGCGCCGATGGCGGCGTGGACTACGCGGGTGCGATCCCGGCAGACGAGGCCCGGTTGCCCATCGATCCGTCGACGGACGTGCCGCCCGGCTACACGGCCGACCAGCGCGGCGTGCCTGGAGGGTTCGTCGGCGACCCCGACGTCATGGACACGTGGGCCACCTCCTCGGTTTCGCCGCAGATTGTCACCATGTGGGAGCACGACCCCGATATCTTCGCGCGGACGTTCCCGATGGACCTTCGGCCGCAGGCGCACGATATCATCCGGACCTGGCTCTTCTCGTCCGTGCTGCGGGCCCATCTCGAGAACGACTCGCTGCCCTGGACCAACGCCTCCATCTCCGGCTGGGTCCTGGATCCCGATCGCAAGAAGATGTCCAAGTCGAAGGGCAACGTGGTGACGCCACTCGCGCTCCTGGAGGAGTACGGGTCGGACGGCGTTCGCTACTGGGCCGCCCGCGGCGGACCTGGCGTGGACACGGCGTTCGACCCGGGCCAGATGAAGATCGGTCGCAAGCTCGCCATGAAGGTGCTCAACGTCTCGAAGTTCATCCTGGCCGGCGAGCAGCCGGACGGGGCGGTGATCGAGCCGCTGGATCGCGGCATGCTGATCAGCCTGGCCGCCTTGGTGGAAGACGCGACTGCAGACCTGGAAGGGTACGAGTACGCGAAGGCCCTGGCGAAGGTCGAGGGCTTCTTCTGGAACTTCTGCGACAACTACGTGGAGGCGGCCAAGTCGCGGCGCTACGGCGACTTCGGGCCGGAAGCGGCCGCGTCGGCATCCACGGCCATGCGCACGGCGCTGTCGGTGATGCTGCGGCTGCTGGCGCCCTACCTCGCCTTCACCTGCGAGGATGTCTGGTCGTGGTGGAGAGACGGGTCGGTGCATCGCGCACCCTGGCCGACCTCCGCCGACGTGCTGGCCTTGTCCGGGGAAGATGCCGCCGCGCAGCAGGCACACGCGGCGCTGACCGACGCGCTCGGTGCGATTCGCAAGAGCAAGACCGATCAGAAGGTGTCGGTGGGCACCGAAGTCCTCGAGATCGCCTACCGCTCATCGGACGACGAGATTCGCGCGCTGCGAACGATCGAGCGCGATCTGAAAGCGGCGGTCCGAACCGGATTGCTGACCCTGTCGGTGGGCGAGCCTTCCGTGACGGTCACGCTCAAGCCGGCGGAGGCATAGGGTGGCCCTGGTGCCGCCCGGCCGCGAGGCCTATGCCGAACTGGTGCGGGCGGCGCTCGCCGAGGACATCGGCCGCGGCGATCTCACGACCGCTGGCACCGTGGGGCCGACCCTCGCCGGGCGTGGGACGCTGCTGGCCAAGGCCAATCTCGTGGTCGCCGGACTGGACGCTGCGATCGAGGCCTTCCGCCAGCTCGATCCTGACGTGCTCGTCGAGGTGCGCTGGGGCGACGGCGCGCATGTGCAGGCCGGTGAGGTCATCGCCATCGTCCGCGGCCGGGCACGCGCGCTGCTGACGGCCGAGCGCACCGCGCTCAACCTCCTCCAGAGGTTGAGCGGCATCGCGACGTTGACCAGCCGGTTCGTCACCGCCGCCGCCGGCCGCATCACGGTGCTCGACACGCGGAAGACGACGCCGGGTTGGCGTTCGCTCGAGAAATACGCCGTCCGGTGTGGGGGTGGCACCAACCACCGCGCACGTCTCGACGATGGCATCCTGATCAAGGACAACCACAAGCGGATGGCCGGCGGGGTGGTCGCCGCCGTCCGGGCGGCGCTGGCCGAGGCGGGCGGCGCGCCGGTGGAGGTCGAAGTCGAAACCCTCGAGGAACTGGATCTGGCGCTGGCCGCCGGAGCGCCGCGCGTGCTGCTCGACAACTTCACCACCTACGACATCAGGCAGGCCATCACCCGCGTGGCGGGCCGCGCCACGGTGGAAATATCGGGCGGCGTCACGCTCGACCGCATGCCGGAACTCGCGACCACGGGTGCCGACTTCGTCTCCGTCGGCGCCCTCACGCATTCGGCGCCCGCCGTGGACATCAGCTTCGAGCTGGAGGCCGCCTAGCCGGTGGCGGATGCGGAGCGCCGGAACGTGACCGATGGACGCGTGCCGGGAACGGACGGGCCGCCCGACGTCTGCCACGCGTTTGCCGGGCTGATGGCGCGGAGGCCCGACCTGCGGTTGGATCTGCGCTGGGCGCCGTCCCTGCGGTCCACCATGGACGTGGTTGCCGCGGCGGGGGAGGCTGGGGCGCCTCAGGGCCTCATCGTTGGTGCCGAGACGCAGACCGACGGGCGCGGGCGCCGTGGCCGCCGGTGGAGCTCGCCCCCGGGGGCGGGCTTGTACTTCTCCTATCTCGCGCGGCCAACCCGCGACCTGGGCCTGTTGACCCTGGCAGCCGGCGTGGCCGTGCGGGCGGGCATCGCGAGGGCGACGGGGCTGTTTCCGGACCTCAAGTGGCCGAACGACCTGTTCCTCGGCGCCAGGAAAGTTGGGGGCTTGCTGGCCGAAGGCGCGCGCGTCGGCACACCCGAGGCCGCCATCACCCTTGGGGTCGGCATCAACGTCCGGCCTGCGGCCCTTCCGCCGGATGTGGGCGGGCGGGCCACGTGCCTGGAGGCCGAAGCCGGGCGCACGGTCGATCGCGGACTCGTGCTGGCAGCGGTGGTCGAGGAACTCTGCGACACGCTGGCCTCCCTGTCGGCGGG
>JADZBZ010000457.1 GCA_020851835.1 Acidobacteriota bacterium | reverse complement strand
CGGCGACCCCGTCCGCCCGAGCCAGGCCGCCGAGGCCGGCACGACGCGGAGAGGGCTGGCGGGCGACCTGGACGCGGTGGTCCTGAAGGCGCTCAAGAAGGCGCCAGACGACCGCTACCCCACCGTGAATACCTTTGGCGAGGACATCGAGCGGCATCTCGGCCATCGACCCGTGGTCGCGCAGCCCGACAGCCGTTGGTACCGCGGGCGCAAGTTCGTCGTGCGGAATCGCTGGACAGTCGGCGCGGCGGCCGCCATCGCCGTGGCCGTCCTCGCCGGCGCCGGCACGGCGGTGTGGCAGGCCCGCGTGGCCCGGACCGAGCAGCGCCGCGCCGAAGCGGCCTTGCAGCGCGCCGAGGCGGTGACGGGGTTCATCGCCTCGATCTTCAAGGAGGTCGACCCCAACCTCCGCGGTCGGGATCGCCCGGTGACGGCCTTCGACGTGTTGAATCGCGCACGCGATCGCGTGAACACGCAGCTCGGGGGTGTGCCAGACGCGCGCGCAGAGCTCTTGCGCATTCTGGGCGACAGCCTGCTTGGCATTGGTGCGTTCGACAGCGGTGCCGACGTCCTCCGAACGGCCCTGCGCGACAGCGAACGGCTGCACGGGCCGGATGCGCCTGAGACCATCGAGGCCGGCCTGCTGCTGGCGGCGGCGCGCCAGTACGACGCGGGCTCGAATGACGCCCTCGATCAAATCGACCGCGTGTTCGCGTCGTTGACAAGGTCCAATCACCTCGATACCGAAGCGTTCGCGCGTGCAAAGGTGCTGCGCGTCGGCGTGATGCTCAACCGAGGCGGCGCTGGGACGCCGGAAGCCGAGGCCGCCGGACTCGAAGCGCTCGATGCCGCCACGCGCATTCTACCGCCGGCGCACCGACTGTACGACGGCGTGTTTGAAGCGCTGTCCACGATTTACCGCACGCAGGGCAAACGCGCGCTGGGGTTCGAGTACGCGGAGAAGGCGTACAACGCGGCCCTGGCCGCCCATCAACACGACGCGAGGCACCCGAGGGTCATCCACACCCAGAACGTGTACGGCCGCGGCCTGTTCGAGATGGATCGCACGGCCGAAGCCGTCGCCCACCTGAAGCAGGCCGCTGCCAATGGCGAAGAGGTCTACAAGGAGAATGGCCTCTACGTGCAGCATCTGCTGGGCACGCTGGCCAACATCCAGGAGACGTACGGTGAGATCAGGGAGGCGCTGGCGAATCTGAAGAAGGCGGCCGCGGCCGACATCGGGCACGCGGCGCTGAGTGATACCTACGTGGCCAGCCAGCAGGCCGTCCTGGCCCGCGTGTACCTGGCCGCGCGACATCCGGCGGAAGCGCTGCCGCTCTACCAGCGCGCCGCTGACGGCTTCCGCAAGGCCGGCAACGCGTGGACCGCCCAGACCTTCGACGTCGAGCGCGCCGCTGCGTTGGTGGCGCTGGGCCGCATCCAGGAGGCGCGCGCCATTGCCGGGCCAATGGTGGATCCCCGGCCGGCGCGGCTGAACAACATCAGCCGTCAGGCGCTGCTGCAGCTGGCCATCATCGAGCAGCGCCAGGGTCGCCCCGATCGCGCGCTGGACCTGCTCCGCGATGCCGAGGATCCCGACCTACCCAACCCGCGATCCCGTGTGAATGCCGCGCGCGTCCGACTGCAACGAGCGCGTATCCTCCTCGCCCGGCGACAGGTTGAAGATGCCTTCGACGAGCTGACCCGGGCGAGGACCGTGCTCGAGACCGTGGAAGGCGTGACGACCCCGCTGAGGGCCGACATCCTGATCGGTCTGGGCCGGGCGCGGTTGGGTCAGCGACGAGCCCGGGATGCGGCGGCGTTGTTCGAGGAGGCACATCACTTCTGGCAGGCCTTCGATCCCACTCACGCCGACGCCCGCGAGGCGGCGTCCTGGCTGGCGCGCGCCAGGGCGGAACGGTAGGCCATCCCCCTGCCACGCACGTCCATGTCCGGATTGCCCCCTCATATTGCGTAGTTCTCATCGGGGCGGTGGTCGCTCCACAATACCGGGGAGAACGTGTCCGGTCCACGTCGAAACCAGCATCTCGCTCACGACGCTGGGCGGAGAGTGGCACGACAACCTGGGTAATATCGGCCCCTTCGTCTTCACCCCCTCGGGCGTCGCGACGGGGAGCCCGCGGCCGCCTGGCGCGGGCGGCGTCGCCGACGGGTCGATCACCACAGCGAAACTGGCCGACGGTGCCGTGGACTCCTCGAAAATTGCGGACGGCTCGATTGGCGCGCCCGACATCAACACCGCCGAGGTGCAGGCGCGCATCGCCAGCGGCTGCCCGGCCGACCAGTTCATGCGGGGGTTCACGCCGACGGCACCATCGTGTGCGAGCCGGCGACGTCAACCTCGGGCGGCGACATCACCTCGGTGGCGGCTGGTGCGGGCCTGACGGGTGGGGGTGCCAGCGGCGACGTCACGCTCGCTGCCAACCTCACGCAACTCCAGGCGCGGGTCGCGGCCTCCTGCCCGGCCAACGAGTCGATCCGCGTTATCGCCCAGAACGGCACCGTGCTGTGCGAGCCGGACAGCGACTCCGGCGGTGACATCACCAGCGTGGTCGCTGGCACCGGCCTGACCGGCGGCGCGGCCGCTGGCGTCGCCACGCTTTCCGTAAGCTTTGGCGGGACTGGAGCCATCAATTCGGCGGCCCGAAGCGATCACACGCACGCCGTCGGCGTCGACAACACCGTCGTCGGGAGCTCGGCACTCGTCAGTAACACACCTGGATGGTTGAATACCGCCGTCGGTCGTGCGGCGCTGCTCTATCTCGATGGTCCCGATGTCAACAGTTCATCGCGGAATACGGCAATCGGGAACAATACGCTCGAGAGCCTGACCGCCGGCCAGTACAACACCGCTCTGGGGGCCTTCGCTGGCGCCGCTCTGGAAATGGGAGATGACAACATCTATCTGGGCAACAATGGAATCGCGAACGAGAGCCAGACCATCCGAATCGGCAGCGCCAGCCACACGCGCGCGTTCATGGCGGCCGTTCGCGGAGTCACGACGGCACGGAACGACGCCGTGGCCGTGGTCGTAGACACTTTGGGCCAGCTCGGCACGGTGTCGTCCAGCCGCCGGACCAAGTTCGATATCGCCGATCTCGAGCAGCCGGTCACCGATGCCCTCCAGCGTCTTCGGCCGGTGCAGTTTCGCTATCGCCAGGCCTTCAGCGATGGCACCACGCCGCTTCAGTACGGTCTGATTGCGGAAGAGGTGCAGGAGGTGCTGCCCGAACTGGTCGCCCTGGACGGGACGGGGCAGCCGGCGACCGTCAAGTATCACGTGCTGCCGTCCCTGCTGTTGGCCGACGTGCAACGCCTGGAGCGCGAGCGGATCGCTCAGGACCAGACCCTCCAGCGACAGCGGGAGGAAATGGGCGCCCTGCGCGAGGAGTTGTCTGCGTTGCGGGCCGCGGTGGACAGGCTGACGGCCATCCGTCGCTGAGCGCGAGAGGGCACGCCGGCCCTGACGTGGGCACCTGGACGCTTCGTCCAGGATCAGGTTACACCGCCGCGACGTGCCCCTCGTCCACCTCGCGAAGCGGCGCATCCCGGTTCACGGTGGCCGGGTCGAGCTCGATACGCGTCTTCGGCGCGTCGGGGTCGGTCACGGGGACGGCTGACAGG
>JADZBZ010000456.1 GCA_020851835.1 Acidobacteriota bacterium | reverse complement strand
CGACCACGACCACCCCATGGGTCGGCCGGCCGGCGGGCGCCAGCGCCACCACCAGTCCGGCGACGCCGCCGCCAGGCATGGGCGCCGTGCCCGTTTTGGCCCAGGCCGAGACACCGCGGGCTCCGAGGGCGGAGGCCGTGCCGAAAGTGGCCGCGCCTGTCAGTCCTTCGATGAGCACCGCCCGGGTCGACGGGCTCATCGGCACGGGTGGGTCGGGCCCCACGCCCGTCAGACGCGAGAGCACGTCGATGAGCGCGCGCGGCGTGACGCGCGGACCGTCCAGGCCGACCAGTGCCGGCCCGAGCGCCGCCGACGCGGCCAGCGGCGGCAACCCCGCCGCCACGCGGGTGCGGTTCACGCGGTCGCGCGGCAGCTGGCGCGCCAGCGACACGAAGAAGTCGTTGCACGAGTGTGCGAGCGCCTCGGCCGGCGTGAGGGGCCGGCGCAGGTCCGGGTGGGCACACACGAATCGAACACCGTCCACGGTCACGACCCGACGGCACATGGCGCCGCTCGCAGGACCGATGACGCCGGCTTCGAGCGCGGCCACGAGCGTCACCGCCTTGACGATGGATCCGGGAAGGACCGGTGTGTCGAGAATGGCGCCGTAGGCCTCGCGACGGTCGCGCGGGTTGGTGAGCGCGCGGACGAAGAAGGCGACGCCGGGAGGCGGCGCGGGCTGGACGGAGGTCACGCCGGGACTGAAGTCCCGGCGCTCCGAAGTGGGACTGAAGTCCCGGCGCTCCGAAGTGGGACTGAAGTCCCGGCGCTCCGGGCTGGCCCACCGCGGTTGAGCGAACGGTTGGCGGAGCGATTGATGGAGAGATTGATGGAGCGCCGGGACTTTAGTCCCGGCGTCACTCCCGGCGTCGCTCCCGGCGCCGGCCGACCCGCGCAGACCGAGAGCCATCGCGCAGGCCGCCACCACGAACAGGGCCAGCTTGCCGGCGCCGGGCCGCTTCAAAGGCGCGTCTTGCAGTTGGGGCGGCACCGGCACGGGATGGTCTTGTCCCCTTCGGTGTTGTAGTCGTAGGTCAGCTCTTCGCCCGGCTCGATCCGGCGGGCCGCACGAATCCAGATGGTCTTGTCCACCACGTCCACCCAGCAGTTGGACTTGCAGGCGTGGTTGATGAAGCGCGCGACGTTGCCGCCGACGTGGGCGTCACGGCTCCAGTAGCGGTTGACGCGAAACACCCAGATGCAGCCCTGGCGCAGGTAGCGGTCTTCGCGGTTCTCGCTCTGCTTGTTGGTGATGAGCTCACCCGCGTAGTCGATGATGCGCTTGTTCTTGTTGATGGGCTCCCGGGCGAAGACGCCCCAGCCGTGGAGCTTCGACTTCCGCCGCTGGATCCGCGGCAGGCCGGGCGCTGGTGCGGCGGCACGGATGGGCGCCGCCCGAGCCGCCCGTGCCGCGGGTGTCGCCTTCTTCTTGCGCGTGGGTCTGGTCTTGGTAGAGCGGGTGGTGTGCGTCGTAGCCATTCAGCGTGGGACCAAGTGTAACATCGCGGCCCTTGAGTGATAGAGTGGCGCGCGGAGGTGCATCGTGAAAGGCTCGATCCTGACAGTGACGGCCGTGCTCGCCATGAGCGGAGCGGCAATGCAGGGACAGGGACGACAGATTACGGTTCCCGGGGGCGCCACGCTCCCATTCAGTCTGGCCGTGAAGGCCGACGGCCTTATCTACGTGGCCGGCACGCTCGCCCAGGAGGGCGATATCAAGGCGCAGACCAAGACCGTGCTCGACAGCATCGGGCAGACGCTCACCAAGTCGGGCTCGTCGCTGGCCAACGTCGTCGTCGCGCACGTCTACGTGAAGAACGCCGCCGATGCCGCCGGGATGACCGAGGTGTGGCGCACGGTGTGGCCGAAGAACGCGCCGACCCGCACCACGGTGGTCGGCAAGCTCGTCTCGCCCAACGCCCTGGTCGAGATCTCGGCCATCGCCGTTCCCACCGGCGCCGAGCGGGTGATCGTCACTCCGCCTGGCTGGTCCACGGCCAACCCATACAGCTACGCCATCCGGACCGGTGACACGCTCTTCACGTCGGGCGTCGTGGCGCGCAACACCAGCGACAACGTGGCCATCGAAGGCGACATGGCCACGCAGACCAAGGCGGTCATGGACACCGCCGGCCAACTGCTCAAGGCCGCCGGCTTCGGCTTCGAGCACGTCGTGTCGTCGCGCGTGTACATCAACGACGTCGCGGGGTTCCAGGACATGAACCGCAGCTACACGCCGGCCTTCCCCAAGGATCCGCCTGCGCGCGCCACCGTGGTAACGGGCCTGCCCGGCCCGACCTACAAGATCGAGGTCGCGCTGACCGCGCATCGGGGAGCCAAGCAGGCCTTCACCACGCCGGCCGCCGATGGCACACCGGGCAAGCCGAGCACCACGCTGAGCAGTGCCATCAAGGTGGGGAACCGTCTCTACCTGTCCGGCATCCTGGGCAACAACGCTCAGAACAAGGGCGACATGAAGGCGCAGGCCAGCGAGGCCCTGGTCCGGATCGGCCGCACGCTGACCGCCGCCGGATTCTCCTGGACCGACGTGGCCGATGGCATCGTGTACATCACGGACATCAGCCAGTTCGCGGCGATGAACGAGGCGTATCGGAGCGTGTTCGGCAAGCAGTTCCCGGCGCGCGCGACGGTCGGCACCGGCCTGGTGGGCGCCGATGGCCTGGTCGAGATCATGTTCGTCGCGTCGAAATAGCAGAGGCGGAACACGACGGGAGCGGGGCCGCGCGCGCAGGATTGGCGCAAGGCCCCGCCTGCCTTGTGCTAGCGTAAGTTGATGGAAGGCATCCTGCCCGCGTGGGGTCGCATCCTCCAGGGTTACCGGCCCAACCTCTCAATTGAAATCACCCGCGAATGCCCGCTTCGCTGTCCGGGGTGCTACGCCTACGGCGACGCGCACCTGAGCAACGGACAGACCCTTCGAGCCCTGTCGGATTTCAAGGGACAAGCGCTCATCGACGGCGTTCTCGGCGTCGTGGATCGCTACCGCCCCATCCACGTCTCGATTGTGGGCGGCGAGCCCCTGGTCCGGTTCCGTGAGCTGGACGTGCTGCTGCCGCGGCTGGCCGCGCTCGGCATCCATACCCAGCTCGTCACCAGCGCCGTGCGGCCCATCCCCGCCGCGTGGGCGTCGATTCGCCGCCTGCAGATCGTCGTGTCGATCGACGGCCTCCAGCCCGAACACGACGTGCGCCGCACGCCGGCCACCTACGACCGGATCCTCAAGCACATCGAGGGACACCGCATCACGGTGCACTGCACCGTGACGCGGCAGCAGGCCACGCGTGAGGGCTACCTCGAAAGCTTCGTCAGGCAGTGGTCCGACAACCCGAACGTTCGCACGATGTGGGTGAGCCTGTACACCCCGCAGGTGGGCGAGGTGTCCGACGAACAGCTCACGACAGACGACCGGGCGCGCGTGGTGCAATCGCTGAGGGCGCTGCGCGAGCAGTTCCCGAAGATCCAGATGCCGAAGGGCCTGCTCGATGCCTACCTCGATCCGCCCGATGGTCCGGACGACTGCATCTTCGCCAAGACGACCGACTGCATCTCGGCCGACCTGACGACGAAGGT
>JADZBZ010000455.1 GCA_020851835.1 Acidobacteriota bacterium | reverse complement strand
CTCGACGAACTCGACCGGCGTTGGAATCTCGCCAAGGCGGCCACGAAGGGCCGGACCTGACCGGCGGTAGCGGTCCCACTCAACGCAGGCGCCAGGTGCGCCCGGTGAAGGTCGTCACCGTCAGCGAGCGGCCGTCGGTGGCGACGTCAATCCGACCATCCGCGTCCGTGCGAAACACGGCGGCACCGCGTGCGCGATAGCGCGCGAGCACGGCCGGCGCGGGGTGCCCGAACGGGTTGCCCCGCCCAGCGCTCACGAGAACCACCGCCGGGGCGAGGTGGTCCAGCAGCGCGGGTGAACTCGAGGTTGCGCTCCCATGGTGCGGCGCCTTGAGGATCACGGTCCGGTGCGGCTCGATCACCCGAGCCAGTTCGTGCTCGACCTCCCGCGTGACATCGCCCGTCAACACCACGGACATCTCGCCCAGCCGTAATTCGAGCACGAGGGAGTCGTCGTTGCGCACGTTGCGCCGCTCCCAGTCGGGGTCGGGCGGGTGGTGGACCCGCAGTTCCACATCTCCGAAGGCCAGGCGCTGGCCGCGCCGCAGCCAGCGCCAGGCGCTGCGGGCCGCGACCGCCGACTCCCGAAGCGCATGCTCGGTGGGGTTCGACGGAACGGGGACGCCGACCCAGATCTCGCGCGGGCGGAAGTCGCGCACCACCGATACGGCCCCGCCCGCGTGGTCGGCGTCCGCATGGGTAATCGCCAGGTAGTCGAGCCGGCGCACGCCGCGCGCGCGCAGGGCTGGCCCGACAACTCGGTCGCCAATATCGAACCGGCCACTACCCGACAGGCCGCCGGTATCCACCAGCAGCGTCGTCCCATCGGGACAGATGACCAGCACGGCATCTCCCTGGCCGACGTCGAGCGCGGCGACGCGCAGCCGGCCATCGGCGGGCAGAGGGAGCGAAGCCGGCGACACGACGATCCAGCCCCACATCGCGACGGCCGCCAGCCGCGCGGCGGGCTCGAAGCGCCGATGGCTCGCGCCATCGATGGGCGCGGACCCGAGTCGCCACCATCCGGCCAGCACGAGGTAGTAGGTACCGACGAGCGCCAGGCGCGGGGGCGGCACGCGCCACGTGGCCCAGGGCATCCACTCCACCAACCGGCTGCTGTCCACCAGCGCCCGCGCGGCGATATGCGTCACATGGCCAGCGACGCTCGCCACCGGGCCGAGCCCACACGCGTCGGCGAGCACACACAGCGACGCCGCGCCCTGCACGACGGCCATGGCCGGCACGGCAACCAGGTTGAGCCCCAGCCCGGCCAGGGTGACGCGCTCGAACACGAGCGCCGAGACCGGGGCGAGCACGAGCTCGACAGCGAGACTGCCCAGGCAAATGGCGGCCGGAGCGTGCCACCAGCGCGGACGCAGCGGCCGCCCCAATCGCGTTCCGGCCGCCAGCAATGCCCCTGTCGCGCCGAACGTGAGCCAGAAGCCCGCGTCCACCACTTCCAGCGGTTGCGCCAGCAACATGATCGTGGCCCCCACCGCCACGGCGTGGATGGGCGAGGTCCGCTGGTCGATGAGCCGGAGCGCGAGGTAGACGACCGCCATCACGGTGGCGCGTACGACCGATGCACCTCCCCCGATGACCCACGCATGCGCCACGAGAACGGCCATGGCCGTCAGCGCGGCGCCTTCGAATCGGATGCCCGCGGCCCAGAGCGCCGCCAGCACGGCCGACGCCAGCAGGGCGATGTTCCCTCCCGAGATGGCGACCACGTGGTAGGTACCAGCCTCCTGCAGGCGCCGTTCGACCTCCGGCGCCAGGCTCGCCCGGTCGCCAATGAGGATGGCGGTGCCGATGGCCGCGGACGTGCCATCGAGCCCGCCGACGTGATGGGCCATGGCCGCCCGCACGGCGGCGCGAACCTCCGCCGCCGCCTCGTCCCACCAGGCGCCCTCCTCGTACACCTCGACCAGGGCCGCGCTCTTCACGCTCCCCACGAGCACCGTGCCGCGACGGGCCATCGCGCGCTCGCCGTCGGGCACGCCGTCGTTGAGATAGCGCGCGGGACGGCGGAGCATGGCCGGCACCTCGATCGCACGGCCGCCGCGCCACTGGCTTGCGCGTCGGGCGGCGGAGGCGCCGCCGACGGAGAGCGAGACCCCTCCTCGCACTGGCAGCCAGCCACGACCCGCCGACACGGAGGTCACCGCCACCTGAATCCGCGCGCCATCCTCGTCCACCGACGCGTCCCTGGCGAGGCGTCCCCGCAGCCGGACCGGGTCTTCCAGGCGTAGCGCTCCGGTATCGCCGCCGCGCTCCGCCACCCGCATGTCGAACCACTGCCGCAGCGGTCCGTGCTCGGCCACCGTCGCGGCGTGCAGCCCATACATCGCGGCCAGTGCGCCGCAGGCGAGCGCCCGAGACGCCCTGACGAGGAGACGGGGGCCGCTGCGTCGGGCCACGACCGCAGCCGCCGCAAAGCCGGCGGCGATCATCGCCAGAAGACGCGCGGCCTCTGGCTCGCATTGAAGGCCGGCGGCGATGCCCGCCGCCAGCAGCAGCGCGAGGCGAAGCGAGAGCGGCATGCCGTGAGGGATGCAAGGGCGCCGCGCCCCGGACATCAGGCGGATTTCACGAGGGAGAGACGTGCGAGGTGGCAGGTCCTGCCATCACCGCACGCCGGCGATCAGGCAGATTCTGCGCGAACGGCCAGGTGATAGTCCTGCAGCGCCCGCACCTCGAGGCCTTCGCTCCGCATGGCGCGAATGGCCTGCACGGCGGCGGCCGCTCCCGTGATGGTGGTGATGCAGGGCACGCCGGTCATCATGGCGGCGCGGCGCACCGCCTTGTCGTCAAAGAACGACTCGCGGCCGAGTGGCGTGTTGATGACCATCGAGATCTTGCGGTTGACGATCTCGTCGGCCAGGCTCGGGCGGCCCTCGTTCACCTTGTAGACGACGCTGGCATCGATACCGTGGGCGCGGAGGTAGGCGGCGGTGCCGCGCGTGCCGGCGATGCCGAAGCCAAGCAGGGCCAGCTCTCGTGCGATGGGCAGCACATCGGGCTTGTCATCGTTGTTGACGCTCAGGCAGACCGTGCCCGACGCGGGCAGCTGCTGCCCCACGCCGAGCATCGCCTTCACGAATGCCATGCCGAAGCTGCCGGCGCCCCCCATCACCTCACCCGTGGACTTCATCTCGGGACCGAGAATGGTGTCGACGCCCGGGAAGCGAACGAACGGAAACACCGGGCTCTTGACGAACACGCCGGTCGGCACCAGGTCCTCGACCAGCCCCAGCGACGCCAGCGTCCGGCCCGTCATGACCCTGGCCGCCACCTGCGCCAGCGCGACGCCGGTCGCCTTCGCCAGGTACGGCACCGTACGCGATGCCCGCGGGTTCACCTCGAGGACGAACACGGTGTCATCCTTGATTGCGTACTGCGCGTTCATCAGCCCCACCACCTTCAAGGCACGGGCAATCCGCCGCGTGTAATCGCGGATGGTCGCCAGGTGCTTTTCGGCCACCCCCACCGACGGCACGACGCACGAGCTGTCGCCCGAGTGGATGCCGGCCTCCTCGATGTGCTCCATGATCCCGCCAATCACCACCGCTCCAGTGGCGTCGGCCAGGCAGTCGACGTCGAGCTCCTTGGCGTGCTCGAGAAAGCGATCGATGAGAATCGGCCGGTCGTGCGACACGTCCACGGCGTTCGACATGTACCGATCCAGCGTCGGCGTGTCGTAGACAATGGCCATGGCGCGGCCGCCCAGCACGTAGGAGGGACGCACGACGACCGGAAAGCCGACGCGCGAGGCGACCTCCCGCGCTTCGTTGCGCGAGGTCGCCGTGCCGCTGGACGGCTGCGGAATGCCGAGGTCCCACAGCAACTGGGCGAAGCGCTGGCGATCCTCGGCCAGGTCGATCGAGTCGGGCGACGTACCCAGAATCGTGACGCCGGCGTCCTGCAGCGACAGCGCCAGCTTGAGCGGGGTCTGGCCACCGAACTGCACCACGCACCCCACCTCGTCGTGCCCCTGGCGTTCGCGGTCGACGATGGCCATCACGTCTTCGAAGGTCAGCGGCTCGAAGTACAGGCGATCGGCAGTGTCGTAGTCGGTGGACACGGTCTCGGGGTTGCAGTTGATCATGATGGTCTCGAAGGCTTCCTTGCGGAAGCCGAAGACCGCGTGACAGCAGCAGTAGTCGAATTCGATGCCCTGCCCGATTCGATTCGGGCCGCTGCCGAGGATGATGATCTTCGGCTGGCCGGTCGGGGCCGCTTCGCAGTCCGCCTCGTACGTGCTGTACATGTACGGCGTGAACGACTCGAACTCCGCCGCGCACGTGTCGATGCGCTTGAACACCGGAGCGAGCCCCATCTCGCGCCGCCGCTCGCGGATGGCCGCGGCGTCGGCGCCCAGGATATCGGCGAGTTCCTGATCGCCGAAGCCGGAGCGCTTGAGTTCGCGCAGCAGGTCCGGCGACATGTCGCGCAGGCCGATCATTTCCGCCGTCCGCCGCAGCTCGACGAGCGCGGCGAACTGATCGAGGAACCACGGGTCGATGCGTGTCAGATCGTGCAGCCGCTCAACCGTCCAGCCCTTGTCGAGGGCCCGGAACAACGCCCACATGCGGCGGTCGGTCGGCTCCACCAGTTGGCGCCGCAGCGCGGCGTCCTCTTCTTCCTGCTGCGCCTCGGGCCCGGGTGCGCGCTCGTCGCGGTCGTTGGCGCGGTGGAACAGCCGCCCTTCCTTGCCGAGCTCGAGCGACCGGACACCCTTCAGGAAGGCCTCCTTGAACGTGCGCCCGATCGACATCGTCTCACCCACTGACTTCATCTGCGTGGTGAGCCTGCGGTCGGCCTGCGGGAACTTCTCGAAGTTCCAGCGAGGAATCTTCACCACGACGTAGTCGATCGTCGGCTCGAACGACGCGGGCGTCAGGCGCGTGATGTCGTTGGGAATCTCGTCGAGCCGGTAGCCGAGCGCCAGCTTCGCCGCGATCTTCGCGATGGGGAACCCCGTCGCCTTCGACGCCAGGGCCGAGGACCGCGACACGCGAGGATTCATCTCGATGACCGTCATGCGCCCGTCGACAGGACTCACCGCGAACTGGATGTTGGAACCGCCCGTTTCGACGCCCACGCGACGGATGATGCGCCGCGCGGCGTTGCGCATGCGCTGGTACTCCTTGTCCGTGAGCGTCTGGGCCGGGGCGACGGTGACGCTGTCACCCGTGTGCACGCCCATCGGATCCACGTTCTCGATCGAGCAGATGACGACGAAGTTGTCGGCGCCGTCGCGCATCACCTCGAGCTCGTATTCCTTCCACCCGATGACCGACTCCTCCACGAGCACTTCGTGGACGGGGCTCAGGCCGAGGCCTCGCGCGCAGATGTCCTTGAACTCCTCCAGGTTGTAGGCGATGCCGCCGCCCACGCCGCCCATCGTGAACGACGGGCGGATGATCGAAGGGAAACCCGTCTCCTCGACCACCTTCAGCGCCTCCTCGAGCGACCGGACAACGCCGCTCTTCGGCATGTCCAGACCGATCTCGCGCATGGCGTTCTTGAAGAGCAGCCGGTCTTCGGCCACCTTGATCGCCGGAATCTGCGCGCCGATGAGCTCCACGCCGTGCTTCTTGAGCACACCCAGTTCGTCGAGCTGCACGGCCAGGTTGAGCGCCGTTTGACCGCCCACGGTGGGCAGCAGGGCGTCGGGCTGCTCCTTCTCGATGATGCGCTCGAGCACTTCGGGGGTGAGCGGTTCGACGTAGGTACGATCCGCCAGCTCGGGGTCGGTCATGATCGTGGCGGGGTTGCTGTTCACCAGCACCACCTCCAGCCCCTCGCTCTTGAGCGCCTTGATCGCCTGGGTGCCCGAGTAGTCGAATTCGCAGGCCTGCCCGATGACGATCGGGCCCGACCCGATCACGAGCACGCGGTGGATGTCGGTTCGTTTTGGCATCGGTCGGCTGGTCCGTCGGCTACTGGGCTTCCATCTCTTGGATGAACTGGGCGAACAGGTAATCGGCGTCGTGCGGCCCGGGCGACGCCTCGGGATGGTACTGCACCGAGTAGATCGGCTTCGAAACGTGCCGCAGGCCTTCGATCGTGCCGTCGTAGAGGTTCAGGTGCGTCACCCTGACGGTTTCGGGCAGCGAGTCGGGGTCCACGGCGAAGCCGTGGTTCTGGGACGTGATTTCGATGGCCCCCGTGTCGAGCTGCTTGACGGGATGGTTGGCGCCGCGGTGTCCGAACTTCAGCTTGTAGGTCCGCGCGCCGAGCGCCAGGCCCAGCAACTGGTGCCCCAGGCAGATGCCGAACACCGGCACGCCGGTGTCGACCAGCGTGCGGATGTGCCCGACGGCATAGGTCACCGCCGCCGGATCGCCCGGGCCGTTGCTCAGGAACACGCCGTCCGGCTCCCAGGCCAGCACCTCGGTGGCGGGCGTGTCGGCCGGGAACACGCGCACCTGGCAGCCGTGAGCCGAGAGGCGCCGCAGGATGTTCAGCTTGATGCCGTAGTCGTAGGCCGCGACCTTGAGCGGACGCGACGCCCGCTTGATCGGCGCCACGCCGAACGAGGCCTCCGCGACCGCGTCGGCCAGCGTGGTCGTGAAGTCGTAGGGCTCGGCACAGGTGACCGTCCTGACCAGGTCGCTGCCCTCCATGGGCGGCACGGCACGCGCCCGCTCGACCAGCGCCTCGGGATCCACCGACCCGGTGGCGATGATGCCGCGCATCACCCCGCTGGAGCGCAGCTTGCGGGTGAGGGCCCGCGTGTCGATATCGCCGATGGCCACGATGTTGTGCTCGACGAGGTAGTCGCGTAGGGTGCCCTGGGCGCGCCAGTTACTCGATATGGGCGACGGGTCGCGCATGACGAAGCCCGCCACCTTGGGGGCGCCCGACTCCTGGTCGGTACCGGCAACGCCGTAGTTGCCGATCTGAGGCGCCGTCATGGCGACGATCTGGCCGGCGTACGACGGGTCGGTCAGCACTTCCTGATAACCCGTCATGGCGGTATTGAATACCACCTCGCCCGACGTTTCTCCATGGGCGCCCGCCGCCACACCTCGGTAACACGTGCCGTCTTCCAACGCGAGAACTGCGATCATCAAGGCTCCTGTCCGCTTGTCAACGACGCGGCTACGCGCGCACGCTCGTCTGCCTCCACCCGCACCGTCGCCGTTACCGGACGAAAGCCCGCCAGACGCATCGTCACGGTGTGGCGACCCGCCGGAATGCTGTCGAGCGTCAGCGGGGTCGACCCGGCCGGACGCCCGTCCACCGCCACGGCCGCCCCGGGCGGCCGCGATTCGATGAGCAGCGACCCAGTGCGCGCCGCGAAGGCGGCTACCGCCGCCGGCGCCGCCGCTTCGCTCGAGGCGGGTCGCGCCGGGACCGGGGCCCGGCGCAGACGCACTTCCACCGACCGGGACGGGCGGTCCGCCGTCAGCGTCAGGCGCCGCTCGTCGGCGACGAAGCCGTCCTGCTGCACGCGGACGACCCGCGTGCCGAGCGGCACCGCGGGCAGCGTCACCGGGGTGATGCCGCGCCGATCGCCATCGACAAAGACCGTCGCGCCGGCGGGAGTGGACCGGATCAGCAGGTTCCCGGAGGCCGCCGCCGCGGGTGGCGTCTCGTCGCCCGCGCCGGGCTCGCGCGAGGGCGTGCCAGGCGAGGTGAGGGGTTCGGGATCCTCGATGACCACCGGCTCAGACGCGGAGTCGACCGCCGCGGGCAGCACGCCCACCGCCGCTGATCCGCCGCTCCGGCCCCACATGACATAGCCGGCCGCCAGGCCGATGACGAGGCCTGCCCCGGCCGCGCCCGCCACCCATGCCCTCACGCGGCGCGCATCGCTTCGGTCTTCGGGCCCACCGACCATCCGCGACGCGGCGGCCACCGGCGACATGGGCTCGTCGAATGCAAGGACCTTGTCGGCGTCGTCGGCCTCCGGCGCGAACTCGTCAATCGGGCAGGAGGGAGCGGATTCAAGGTTCAACGGCAGCGCGGGATCGCTCTGGGCCGGAAAAGCCTCGAGCGGCAGCGGCACGTCGGCGCGCGCGACCGATCGCCGCCGTGCTCTGGCCCCTCCGGGTTCGGGCCGCGCTGTCACGTCCGACTGGTCGGCGATACGCGCCAGGTCGTCGACAAAGGCCACCGACGATTCGTAGCGCCGACCGGGGTCGGCGTGCAGCGCGCGTCCAAACACCAGCGCCAGCGCCTCGCGAGACGCGCCCGCCACCGGCGCCATGTCGCCGGGGACG
>JADZBZ010000454.1 GCA_020851835.1 Acidobacteriota bacterium | reverse complement strand
GGCTCGAGGCCTTCGAGAACGGTGATGTCTTTGGCGGTGTACGACGTGGACAAGGTGAGAGGAATTGTAGAGGAAAGGCGAGGGTGGGTGCGGCGAGCCCGAATCGGTGGTCAGCCGTGCACGACGGCTCCTCGTGGCTCATCCCAGCGCCAGATGGCGCCGCCAGACTGCACGCCTGATGCCTCCGCCACCAGATGCACCCCGCCCAGCCAGCGGTCGATGCCGTTGAGCGTGATGTGATCGGCGTCGCCGGCCGCCACGCGCGCGCCGGTATCGGTGAGCGCGAGCCGCGGGGCGCCTTCGTCGTCGCGCCACCAGTCCGGATCGTGCGGGTCGGCGGGCCGGTCGCCCTCGACCCGCAGCAACGGATGCGGTGCGGCGAGCAGCGGCCGCACGTGCCACCACCACGGCATGTCACCCATGAACACGGCGTCCTCGACCTCGTGGTTCGCTGCGCGGAACACGTCGCGCACGGGCCGGGGCCGATCGGCCACGGCCGCCAGCGTCTGGGCCTGGGTGCGGGACAACCCGGTGGCGACCGACGGAAACTGCTGCAGGTGGCGGCGCAGGGCGCGCGCGAGCGAGGGCCACGTGCCGGGATGCTCGAACCCGCAGAGGGGCCGGGGATCGGGCGCACGAAACAGGCGCCACGCCTCCACGGCGGCCGACCACCGCGACGCGCCCAGCGGCTGCCGCGTCTCGAACCAGGCCTGGAGCTGCTCGTCCGACTGCGCGGCCAGGTAGTCGTCCGCCAGGATCGCACTCACACGCGCGGCGCCGCCTCCGAGGCCCGGCCGGATGGCGCGCAGCTGGTCCACGATCTGCAGGACGTGCAGTTGGTCGTAGAGGTCGTGCTCGAACCACAGGACGATCTCGTCCCCCCCGATCCCGTCCAGCAACGCGCGGTCGCGCGCGGCGAGCATCTGCTCGATGTCGCCGACATCCCCCCAGTTGATGGCCAGGAACGCTGCCCGCCGCCCCCGCAACTCGTCGTCGGACAGGCCCGCCGGCACCGGCCCCTCGTGCAGCACGTCATCCCACGGAAGGAACCGGCCTGGGAGGTCGAGGTCGTGAAGGCGGTCGACGGCGACAGAGCCGTTGGTGACGTGGAGCATGGATAGAGGATAGCGCCGGGAAGCGGGAGTCGAGAACCGGGAACCGGGAAGCGGGGGGCCCTGGCGGTGCTATGGTGCCCCGATGCGCCCGGCGGTTGCCGCCTTCGTCGTCGCCGGCCTGCTGACCGGCGGACTGGTGTGGCTGAGTGTGTCGCTCGCGCCCGACCCGCCGCCGCGCTGGTCGGTGACCAGACGCGTCTCGGCCCACCGCGCCCTCGTCCTCGAGGTGGACGCGATGTTTCCCGAGGAGGCCCTCGACATCGCGCGGCAACTCGGCGAACCCGAGCAGCCGCGCTTCGACGAGATTCTCGTCTTCATCTACCGCCCCGGGAGCCGCGTCATGGCGCGCCGCGTGCAGTGGACGCGAGCGCACGGATTCGTCGAAGACGTGTACTGATTACGCCTCTTTCTTCTTCCTCGAGGTCATCCGTCTGGTCGTGGTCGCGGCCTTGCGCGACGCCGGCTCGCGCGTGCGCTTCGGCTTGGCTTCCACTGGGTGCGGCTCCGGCAGGTCGGCCGGCTGCGCATCGTCGTCCTCAACAGCCACATCGTCCGGTTCCGCCACGGCGGCGGCACGCGCCTGACGGCCGCCCCGGTCTCCCAGTCTCTCGCGCGTCCGATCCGCGGCGCCCCTCACAGCGCTCGGGCTGCAGCTCGTGTCTGCCTCACGGTCGCTGGAGGCCGGGTTCGCCGTCGGCGGTATGGCCATGATCGAAACGGATACGCGCTACGGCGGCTACGACGCAGGCGCCGCCGCCCCGCTGTTCGACGAGCTGCCACGAGGCGTCGACGTCATCCCTGGCGAAGCCGTCACCCGAATCGCCGGGTTACCGATGCAGGCGACGAGCGCGCCCGTCGTGGCCGACAACGCGGGCGCGCGGCCGGTGGTGGCCGGCAGCCCCTGGCCGCGCCGGGCTTCTTCGACACGCTGCAGATCCCCATCCTGCACGGTCGCGGCATCGACGAGCGCGACCCGCCCGACCCGCCACGGGTGGCCGTGCTGAGCCAGACCATGGCGCGGGTGCTGTTCGGCCACGACAATGCCGTTGGGCGACACTTCCGTTTCGAGCGGGAGCCGACGACCTAGTTCGAGATCGTGGGTGTGACCCGCGATACGGGCACCGCCGTTCGCGTCGGGGATCTGGTCGACCGCTGCCACGCCTCTTCTATCAGACCGTCCCCCAGTCGGACCAGCTGGCCTCGACGGTTGTCGCACGGACGGCGCTCGAGCCCCCGCCCTCTTGAACGGCCTGCAGCGGGAGGCCCGGGAGGTCGATCGGCCCTGCAGGTGATCGAGGCCAGGACCGTTGTCGGGGCACGTGGGGGCCTCTCTCGGGGCGCCTCTGATGGCCGCAACGTTCTTGGGCGCTCTGGCCATCGTCGGCGCATGCCTAGCCGGCTTCGGCCTTCATGCGATGGTGGCGTTCGCCGTGACCCGCCGATCCCGGGAGATTGGCCTCCGGATGGCGCTCGGCGCCCGCGGTTCGCAGGTGGTCTGGGCCATCAGCCGAGAGATGGTCGCGCTCGTCGGCGTTAGAGTCCCCGGACGTGGTGGAAATTCGGTAGGGAGCCGCCGCTAGACACGCGAAGCGGCCATCGCACATCGTTCCGTGAGTTCTTCGGCCAGAAGAACACAGACGGAGGGCAGATGACGATGGCCAAGGCCAGAATGGATCTGAACGCCTTCGTTGGCAAGCTCCTCGAAGAGCAGGACGGCGACGTGTTGCGGGAAGGGATTCGAGTGTTGTCCCAGGCACTGATGGAGACGGAGGTCGCCGGGCTCATCGGGGCCGGCCGCCACGAGCGCTCGGGTGCGCGCACGACGTATCGCAACGGCCACCGGACGCGGACGTGGGACACACGCATGGGCACGATCGAACTGGCGATTCCGAAACTGCGGACGGGGACGTACTTCCCATCTCTGCTGCAGCCACGCCGGCGGGCCGAGCACGCCCTCTTGGCGGTGGTGCAGGAAGCGTACGTGCACGGTGTGTCGACGCGGAAAGTCGACGATCTGGTGAAAGCACTGGGCGTCGACGGAATCTCCAAGTCCGAGGTCTCGCGGATCTGCGCCGAGCTCGATACCGTCGTCGCGGCGTTTCGGACGGGTCGCTGGCGGGCGAGCACCGCTATCTGTGGGTGGACGCGACGTATCACAAGGTACGCGTCGATGGCCGCGTGCTCAGCCAGGCGACGGGGGTGGCGGTGGGCATCACGAGTGACGGCGACCGGCAGAACTTGGGCGTCGAGGTCGGCCCGTCGGAGGATCGCGCCTTCTGGACGGCCTTTCTGCGAACCCTCGTGAAGCGCGGGCTCAAGAGGGTGCGCCTGGTGATCTCCGATGCGCACGAGGGCCTGAAGCAGGCCGTCGGGACCGTGCTCAGCGGCACGACGTGGCAGCGCTGCCAGCGTGCACTTCATGCGCAACCTGCTGGGCCACCGTGCCGCACGGCGCCCGCGAGGCCATTGCCGCCATCGTCCGCACGCTCTTCGCGCAGCCGGACCATGCGTCGGCGATGGCGCAGCTCCGCAAGGTGGCCGACGGGCTGCGCCCGCGCTTCGCCCAGACCGCCCGCCTGCTTGAGGACGCCGCCGAGGACATCCTGGCCTATCGCCACCTGCCGCTCGAGCATCAGCGGCAGCTGCACGGCACGAACCCCTTGGAGCGGCTCAACAAGGAGATCAAGCGCCGGTCGAACGTCGTCGGGATCTTCCCGAACCCCGCGGCGGTCATCCGGCTCGTCGGTGCGATTCTGCTCGAACAAGACGACGAGTGGGCAGCGGCCGAGCGCCGTTATTTCAGCGCGGAGTCAATGCAGCAGACGGCCACGCCGTCGCTGTCGAGCACCGCCCAGGAGATCCTCGCGGCGATCGCGTAGACCGTACGCAACTCACGGATCGTGTGCACCGATTTCCACCACTTGACGGGACACCACCTCGTCGGCGTCGGCACCGTCGCAGGACTGCTCGTATCGATGCTGGCCACGCTGGCCCCGGGAGCCGTGTAGGAACCAGCGCCAGACATCGCGACTTGCCGTCCAGCGACCCGACCCGCAAGCGGCGCTCGCGACTGCGGCGTCCGTGGCCGTGGTGGCCGTCGCAGCCCCGGCGTGGCGGGCGTCACGCCTGGACCCGCTGGTCACGCTGCGAGAGGAAAGTAGAGAGTTCGGCTAACGCCTCGTAGCCGGGGATCGCATCGTTGACATTTAGTCGACGGAGATGTAAGAGGAATGTAATCCCCAGAGTAACCATATCCATCTGGAGGAACGCCGTGAATCACCGTAACATGACACACCGCAACTCGGCGGCTGCGCTGCACTGCGCAATCGCCTTGGGGGCCGGAGGATTCGATCGGCCAAGGGCCGTCGGTCCGCACATCCCGTACATGGGATTCTAATTCCCGGGACAGTATATCTACGAGATGCCAGGACAATGCGTCAATTATGTGCACGCGGTGGTCGGCTACGATCCGATTGGCGACCCGGCGTATGCTGCGCACATCATCAACAACCAGATCAAGCTTCAGTTGCAGATAAACTACAACCAGGCGATGCTGCTGAACACCAATGGGGCAGCCGACTCCTACTTCGACAACGTGAAGAACTCGATGGCGCCGGGACTCTTGGAGCATGTACTGAGCGTTTCCTTCGGGGACGAGGACTTCGCCGCAATACATGCCGGTCGATTCGACGACGAGCTCGAATGGCCCGACCTCGCTGCATACAAGAACGATAGATACGCACAGGCGAATCGGTTGCGTGATACGTTGGCGATAATGCTCGAAAGAGCCAAGTGGCACTTCCCGAACCGTTTCACGGTAATGGTCAATCCGGTGTGGAATGACCTGCTCGACTACGGCGTGTAGTACTACTCCCCGGTGCCGGCGAACCTTGATGTACTTGCGATCAATCCGTATTTTGGTCTTGGCACCACAAGCATGCGCAACTGCGACGCCGGTACCAAGGCAGCCTGGGACGCGCACATGGACATCAGGCTTCAGCGCCTGTTCTCGCGCTTCCCTTCGCACCCTGTAGTTCTTGTTGGTCAGAGTTTCAGACATACGAACAAATGGGATTGGCCTTTGATACCGGCGCCTTGCCAGTTGGAGTGGTGGTATCAACTGGCGCTCGCGAATCCGGGCCGGATTCCGGGGATGCTGTGGTTCGCGTACGACTACAACCTCGGTCCGCCCGAGGACCCGTTTGTAGACGGCCTGAAGGATCCAGCCCATTCGACCGAGCTGGCGAGGATCACGGAGATCTTCGTGCGCAACTATCAGAACAAGCTCTGAAACCAGGCGGTTCGTCGATTGAAGCACGGCCCGCAGTGCTGAGTACTCAGCCGCCCGCGGGACCGCTCTAATGGGGTAGGCGGTCTGCTCGGCGTCTGGACGAAGGAAGCGCGATCCCACTTTGCACCGGCCCCCCGGTGTCGTACTCTCTTGCTGTGCAGTAAGGGAGGATCGGTGGGGTCAGATCCGCAGGTGACCTGATGCGCTTCCTGACCGGCCAAAGCGTGTACTCAAATCGGTGAAGGCCGTGACACCAAGACCGCGACCAACCGCGGAGCTTGCTGAAGACTCGGCCGACGACATCCGCCTTGACGGTCTGAACGTCACGCCTGAATTCACTCAGGAGGCGTCTTCTGCAAGCTCGCAACGCCCATGCTTGTGCACGCACTCCAGACGGCCGTGGGCCACATCTGGGCGACGAGCCGGTCCCACGACGTGCCGACGTGCCACGCAACGCTGTGCGGTGTCATCACATAGACAAGGAAGAACACGAGCAGTTGCGTGAAAAGGAGAAGCAGTCCTACGGTGGCAAGGCCATCGCGATGACCCCGCTTGGGCAGCAACGCGGTGGTCGTTGCGAGGATTGCAGGGGGTAAAACGAGTGAGCTGGCAGCTCCCCACCGAAGTACCCCCAGGGCCATCTCCCGGCCGACGAACAGCACGCGGACTGGATCCAGCCAGTACCGCCAGAATCCCGGCCTGAGCAGCCCCTCGACCAGGTCGTTCTGCGGAGTCCACAACTTGAAGCCAAACACCAGCATCAGGAGCGACCACAAACCGATGGCGCTGTTGGCCGCGAGATCGGCGGCGGTGCCGCGTCCGTTCGCCTTCATGGAGCGCACGACGAACAGTACCGGCACGACGATTGCCACCACGATGCCCTCGTTCTTCGTCCAGGCTGCGCAGCCGCACGCGAAGCCAGCCATGTATCCGTGCACATTGGATCGGCCGTTGGCGAACAGGCAGAGCGCCAGGATCGTGTAGAAGCCCAGCAGCAGATCGGCGTTGTGGTAGGCAGCCTGTTGGACCAACTCTGTCGTCAGCAGCAGGGCCACGGCGAGCACGGCGAACATCGTGCCGCGGAGTTCCGCGACGGAGCCCGCCACCGTGGCAACCAGGCCCACGAGGGTCAGCACTTGGACAACCGCTGCCGCAATGGACCGGTCGGCCGTGGCCGCGAGCATTCGCGCGACCGAGGCCGGCAATAGAAGCGGATAGTCTGGATGGGGAATCGGACTCCCATTGACAAACGCGACGAACCATTCAGGAGCGTTCGAGGCCAGGAAGGCGGCCCTGACACTCCACATCGCCCAGGCGTCGGTGCCGCCATGGGGGTGCACCCGCATCCAATACACAAGGACATACGCGGCGGCTCCCACGGCTGCGGATAGCAGCACCGAGGCGATAACGGCGTTAAGCTGGTCGAACCACTTGAATGTTGGTCCCGTCGCTACTCGCCGCTTCCGAAACCACGCGAAACCGATGACCACCAGACTGAGCACCAGTTCTGCGCGAAGGTACGCGGCTGGGGCAAACCCGAGTGCTCTGGCGGACAAGAACGCAAGCGAGGTCACCGCGAGTGCAAGGCCGACGGAGGCGCCGATTCGGACGAGTGGATTGAGCGATGCGACCACGGACAGTGCCGCCCAGGCCGCAACGATGGGTGCAAGGCCGTAGGCCATGAGCGTCATCGGGCGTAGACGCAGACCCCACCGTCGAGCGTAGCAATCAGCCGCCAGCCTGACTCCTGGGTCGCGAGTTTCTCTTCGCGCGAGAATGCCGGGGGCGACACCGCAACTGACGCCGCCGTGGGGTCGTCTGTCAAGAGCCGGGGCACGATAGCGTACTGGACGACAAACCGGAGCTCGATCGAGTCAACCGATCCAGGAGTGCGCTGCAGGAACGCCACCGGCTGGTTCGCAGGGAGGTACGGGACGGCGCCTTCGTAGAGTGCGAGCAGATGGGCCACACCATCTGCTCTCGCGGGAGGCAGAGCGCTGAAGTGCCGCACCGAGGCGAGTATGCACAGCACCGCGATTCCACCGGCGCAAGCGTCCAGCGGGCCCAGTCGAGCCGAGCTGAACGCTGTCTTGATCCGGTTGAGCACCAGGCAATCCTACCAGCCCCCGCTTCTGGAACGGTCCACCCGTCAGGCGGGTTCGCTCCGCTTCCTGCCACGAGAAACGGTCTTCCGGGTTGTCTTCTTCGACGCCGCAGTCTTGCGCGCGCGCTTCGGCATCGGCTTTGGCTTCGCATCCACCGGCTGCGCTTCGGAAAGGTCCGCCGGCTGCGCATCGTCGTCGGCGGCGGCCACGTCGCCCGGCTCGGCCACGGCGGCGGCGGCACGCGCCTGGCGGCCGCCAAGGGCCTCGCGCGTACGGTCCGCGGCGCCGCCCACCCGATTGCCGATGTCGTCGTCGAGCAGTTCGTCCGGCACCGCCCGGGGCGGCGGCATTTCGTCTGGCATCCCGGGACCCTCTCCGGATCCGTCCGCCGTCATCGGCTGTCCACCGG
>JADZBZ010000453.1 GCA_020851835.1 Acidobacteriota bacterium | reverse complement strand
CTGGAAGCAAACAGAGGATCTTCGCGAACGGCCCTCGTCAGGTCCGGCCGCGCAAGCCGTTCAGCACCGCGCCGAAGTCCACCTTCTCCTTGCGCAACACCCGTGTGGTGGCCTCTTCCAGGGCGTCCTCCACGGCAACCAGCTGCGCCTGTTCGTCGGAGGCGGCGCCGGCCGCCGCCCGAATCCGCTGCCGCACGGCATCGGCCCCGGTCTCGCGATCGGCTACGAGATAGGCATGAACCACGTCGCCCACCTCGGCCCCGGTGGCGGCCGACAGCCGATGGATGAAACCCACGCCGGCGTGATTGATTAGACGATTGATCGCGCCGGTGGCGATGATTTCCCGCTTGAGCGGATGGAGCGCCAAGTGGTCGCGATAGCTCTCGCGCATCTTCGCCGGGAAGTACGACACCAGCAGCGGCTGGGCGATGTCGGCGTCTGGCAACGATGATTCCAGCGTCTTGAAGTAGGCCCAGTTCTTCACGAGGCCCAGCATGACGCACAGCAGCGGCCGGGGCAGCCCCCGCTCGCGAGCCGGGCCGGCCAGCAGTTCTTCCCGGCTCGGCACGGCATCGTCGTGGCGATCGAGGATGCCGGCGGCGACCAGTTCCTGCGCCAGATCCACGAAGGGGTCGAAGCGGCGCGCGCTGCGGATGCCGTCGAGGGTGAGGGCGAGTGCCTGGCTGGCGTTGTCGGCGAGCACCAGGTCGGACACCTCGTCGGTCATGGACGCCAGCAACTGGTTGCGCTCGCCGCTGTCGGCCAGCACGCCGTTGCGCATCAGGAGGTCGAGCAGGATCTTGATGTTGACCTCGTGATCCGACATGTCCACACCGCCCGAGTTGTCCACGGCGTCGGTGTTGATCAGGCCGCCCGCGTACCAGTACTCGATGCGCCCACGCTGCGTGAAGCCGAGGTTGCCACCTTCGCCGATGACGCGGGCCCTCAGTTCGGTGGCGTCGATCCGGACGCGGTCGTTGGTGCGATCGCCAACCTCGGCGTGTTCCTCGCCCGAGGCCTTCACGTAGGTACCGATGCCGCCGTTGTAGAGCAGGTCCACGCGCGCCCGCAGGATGGCCCGTACCACGTCTTCGCCGCTGACCTCTGCCTCGTCGATGTCGAGCAGCGTCCGGACCTCGGGCCCGAGCGCAATCGACTTCGCCGAACGGTCGAACACGCCGCCGCCGGCGCTGATAAGCGAGGTGTCGTAGTCGCGCCACGAGGAACGTGGCAGGGCGAACAACCGCTGGCGCTCGACGAAGCTCGTCTCGGCGTCCGGATTCGGGTCGAGGAAGATGTGCTGGTGGTTGAAGGCCGCCACCAGCCGCGTCGTGCGGCTGCGGAGCACGCCGTTCCCGAACACATCGCCCGACATGTCGCCAACGGCCGCCATCGTGAACGGCTCGGTCTGCACGTCCACGCCCAGATTGCGGAAGTGGTGCCGTACGCATTCCCAGGCGCCGCGCGCCGTGATGCCCTCCTTCTTGTGGTTGTAGCCGTTGCTGCCACCCGAGGCGAAGGCATCGCCGAGCCAGAAGCCGTACTGGGCGGATACGCGGTTGGCCGTGTCAGACAGGTGGGCGGTGCCCTTGTCGGCCGCCACGACCAGGTACGAATCGTCACGGTCGTGCCGCACGACGTCGGGCGGATGGATCACCTGGTGGTCCACGAGGTTGTCGGTCACGTCGAGCAGGCCCGAAATGAACTCGCGGTAGCGGTCGATGAGATACGCGTCGAGTGCCGGCCTCGGGGGCGCGGAGCCCTTCAGCACGAAGCCGCCCTTGGATCCGACCGGGATGATGATCGAGTTCTTCACCATCTGAGTCTTCATCAGGCCCAGCACCTCGGTGCGGAAGTCGTCGTGGCGGTCGCTCCAGCGAATGCCGCCGCGTGCCACCATGCCGCCGCGCAGGTGGATGCCTTCGAGCAACGGTGAGTGGACGTAAATCTCGTAGAGAGGACGGGGCGACACCATGCCCGTGACCTTCGCCGACTCCACCTTGATCGACACCACCGGCCGCTGCGGCCGCTGGTAGAAATTGGTCCGGACCGCCGCCTCGATCAGGTTCTCCAGTCCGCGCAGGATCTCGTCATCGAAGAGGCTGCCCACATCGCGCAGGGCGGCGTGCAGGGCATCGCCGGCGCGCGCCATCGCGGCCTCGCGATCGCCCTCCAGGGCCGGGGAGAACTTGGCGTGGAACGTCCGGAACAACGCGCCGCCCGCCGCGTGGTTGCGCAGGATCACGGACGTGGCCGTCTCGGAGTTGTAGGCGGGACGGATCTGCAGCAAGTGATTGCGCAGCGTGCGCAGCACCTCGACCTCGCGCCACGTCATGTCCGACAGCAACACCAGGGCGTTGAGCGGATCGTCGGTCGCGTGCTCTTCCTGGATGGCCCGCAGCCCGTCGCGCAGCCGTTCGGAGTCCCGCTCGATGGTGGCGATGACGGCTGCGTCGGCTTCGATACGGAGCCGCTCGAGCCACGCCCGCTGGCCCTCCGGGAGGAGCAGCGGAATGTTGACTTCCTCCATGACCTTCAGGCCGAAGTTCTGTAGCGTGCGCAGCGTGTCGGTGAGCGACATCGGGCTCGGCGAGAAGACCTTCAGGGTGAGCCCTTCGGCCGTGTCCGGCCGGACCCCCAGCTCGAGCCGCCCCTCGAGCGCCTCGAACGACCGCAGGTCGTCCGGAACTTCGGCCGGCTTGGTCAGCTCCCGGTAGAGGCCGCTCCGGCTCTCCTGGCGCACGTACCGTTTGAACAACCGGCGGCCTTCGGTCGAGCCGAAGCTGTGTTCGAGCGCCGACGCCACGTGGTCTTCCCAGGTCGAGATCACCGCGGCCGTGATCTCGCGCACGCGGGCCGGATCGAGATCGTGCTCGAGCGTCGCGTCCGCGAAATAGAAGACCAGCAGCGCCGTGCCATTGCAGTCGGCCCACGTGTGGTAGACGACCGGCCCGAATTCCGCTGTTAGGGCCTCGCCCAGGCCCTGTTCGGCCTTGTTCGAATAATGGAGGGCCGAGAAGGCGACCGAGACCGCGTGGTAGCCTTCGCCGGGCCGGACGCTCACCGCGATCTCGTCGTCACTCGACAGGAACACCATCTTGTCGATGATGTCCTTGAGGAACGTCACGCCCGTGTAGAGCAGCTCCCGCTTCGGGAAGTGATTGAAGATGGCACGGGTCTCACGGAAGGTGTGCGAATTGACCGTGGCTCCCGAGGCCTGTTGCAGCCACTCGAGCTTCTGCTTCAGGAGGGGAATGCCGTCGGCCTTGGCCGTGAACGCGCTCTTGGCCAGGCGGCCCAGCACCAGCGTCGCCGCCTCGAGCTCGCCCTGAGGGCCCCACTCGCGCACCACGAAGTCGTCCACCGGCTCCACGTGATGGATCGCGCTTGCGTTCACCCGGTAGTCGATGTCGAGGATGCGCGAGTCGTCGTCGGCCGGCGTCGCGTGACGGCGCTCCTCTTCCATCAGGCCGGGAAACACGACTCGCAGCAGATCCGGCTCGCGGAAGGCCCCGAGCGCGGCGACCAGGTCGGGCTCGTACCCCTCGGGCGAGCGCTGGAAACGCAGCACGCCCATCAGAACGTAGTTGTCGGCCAGCAGCCAGTCCAGGAATCCTTGTGCGCTGTCGGTCCCGTCGGGATGGCCCGGCCGGCCGCGAAGCCGCGTCCGCAGCTCCTGGAGGTTCCGCCGCATCGCCCCGAAATCTTCGACACCCAGGAATACGGTCTTGATGAGCGAATACACCTGGTGCTCGATCCGGCGCAACCGCTCCTGCTGCTCGATCCGCTCGACGCGGAACTGGCACAGCAGCTCGCGCGACCCCGCCTCCTTCGCATCGCCAATCCAGACGATGCGCTCCCACTGCCGGCGGACCGAGAAGATCGGGTGCACGGCCGACAGCACACGGATGCCCTGTTTCTGGAAGAAGTGCTTCAGGCTCTCGAAGATGAACGGCGCATCGGGCGTGTGGATCTCGACGATGGAGACCTCGTAGTGGCCGCCGTGGGTGCTGCCGGTCGTATCCGTTTCCTCGTCACTGGGATTCCGCGCCACGACGTGCAGTCCGGGGAGGCCCCGATAGAGCTGGTGTGCCGGGGGCATCGTGTGCGCCACGAGGGCGAAGTAGCCCTGGATGCGGGCGGCGAGGGCTACCGGCGACAGCTGCAGCGCCATGGTATCGGGCATGCCGCCGAAGGCGATGGGCGCAAAGGCTTCGAGCAGGCTGCGATCCTCGGGCCGGGCCTTGGCCGCGAGAATGCCCTGGATCTCGTTGAGAACGGTCCGACGGCGTGCCGGGTCTGCGGTGATCATGACGTGGTTTTCATCGAAGCGAACAGCTCTGTATGGCGCGTCAGGATACGCTGACGCTCGGTGTCGTTCGGCTCCATGGTCCACACGTCGCGCTCGGAGGTCCCGCCCAGGACAATGCCGTCGCGGCGTGGCATCATGTAGAGGAATCCGCCCGGGCTCTCGAGATCTACCTTCAACCCACCGGTCGTCGAGTAGTCCACACCAGGCTGTGGCGCCAGGACGTGCAGCTGGCCCTTGAGCGGTACCAGTTCGGTGTCGCCCATCAGCTCTTTCGAGCCGATACCGGTGCAGTTGACCACCGCTGGTTCGTTCAGGCTGGCCAGTTCCGCCTTCGACGAGAAGCGCCGCACCTCGAGCCGGCCGCCGAAGAGGATGAAGTCGCGGAGCAGCGCATCCAGCGCAATCGACGGCTCGAAGCGCATCTCGCGCCGGTGCACCGCGTAGGTCGATCCGAACGGGTGCTCGCCCGGGCCCAGCACGGTGCTCTCGCCCTGCACCGACTCGGGCAGGATCGACACGCCCCCCCGCGATCCGGCGTTCTCGGTTGGGGCGTAATTGTCCACCCACGAGACGCCCATGTTCGGGTTCACCAGCAGTTGCCACTGCCGGTAGGCGATCTCGACGGCCTGCCGGAACTGCGCCTCCCAGGCCG
>JADZBZ010000452.1 GCA_020851835.1 Acidobacteriota bacterium | reverse complement strand
GCGCCTCCGACCCCGACACGCGGAACATGGTGACCGACATTGGCGCCGACGGCCTGAATCGCGGCGAGAAGAACCAGGCGGCCGACTCACACGATGTCGGCGACAAGACCATGCTCTTCGACGGCAGTTGGCGCGAAGACAAGATGTCGGAAGCCGAATACGACAAGGCCCACGCCGAATCCGACGCCGCCTATGCCAAGGTGCTCGGCGTGCTGCTGGCGGAGCTCAAGAAGGCATCCTGACGGCCGCGCACCGGGCTGCGGCGAGCCCCCCGCCAGGGCGCGACCCACCTTGGGCCGGTCTCGGCCGTGCCTTGCCCGTGGCGGCCCCTTGCGCCGGGCCGGCCCGTCCACTCGGGTTACAGTAAGACGACACCTCGACATGCCCAATCGTGAAGACTCGTCGCGTCCGTTCCTGCTCCTGGTGGACGACGACCCAGAGATCCGCTCCCTGCTCCGCGAGATTGCCGGGAGGGGCGGCTTCGAGGTCGCCGAGGCCGCCAACGGCCGCGAGGCCATCGACGCGCTCCGGCGCCGCCACGTGGACTTGATGCTCGTGGATCTGCACATGCCCGAGGCCAGCGGATTCGACGTGCTCCGCGAAGCCCGTAACAGCCGCACCGGCACCCAGATCGCGCTGATGACCGGCCACTCGTCCATCGACAATGCCGTCGAGGCCATCAAGCTCGGGGCCGGGGAATTCCTGCCCAAGCCTCTCGACCTGCCGAGGGTGCGCCGACTGATGGACGGCGTCCGTGTCGAGTTCGAGAACCGCCAGGCCCTGCTCGAGCACGACGCCGACATGGCCGAGCGGCTCGAGTGCTTCGGCATGATCGGCCGATCCCCGGCGATGCAGGAACTCTTCTCGATGGTTCGGCGGCTGGCGCCGCACGCGCGAACCGTGCTGGTGACCGGGGAAACCGGCACGGGCAAGGAACTCGTCTCGAAGGCGCTGCACGATCTCGGCCCGCGCCGCGACAAGCGGTTCGCCACGGTCAACTGCTCGGCCGTCGTCGAGACGCTGTTCGAGAGCGAGCTGTTCGGGCACGTCCGCGGGGCCTTCACCGGGGCGACTCACGACAAGGCCGGCCTGTTCGAGGCCGCCCACGGCGGGACGCTGTTTCTCGACGAGATCGGGGAACTGCCGCTGGCCGTGCAGGCCAAGCTGCTGCGGACGCTGGAGAACGGCGAGGTGCAGCGCGTTGGGGCCGTCGAGCCCAGGCGGGTGGACGTGCGCGTGATTGCCGCGACGAACCGCGCGCTGGACGAAGAGATCGTCAAGGGTCGGTTCCGAAGCGATCTGTATTATCGCCTCAACGTCGTCGAGGTGACGATTCCGCCGTTGCGCGACCGCATCGAGGACGTTCCGTACCTCACTGCCGCCTTCGTGCGCCGCTACTCGCGGGAGTTCGGCAAGGGGGTGTCGGGCGTCACGCCCGAAGCCGAGGATCGACTGCAGCAGTGGCCCTGGCCGGGCAATATCCGCGAGCTGAAGAACGTGATCGAGCGAGCGTGTCTGCTGTGTGAAGGCCACCTGCTCACCGAGCGCGACGTGCATCGGGCGCTGCAGGAACGGCCGCGCCTGGCGGTTCGTCTGGCCGTCGGGACTTCGGAGGAGGAGCAGGGGCCGCCGCCGACCGCGCAGGAAGTCCGCGAGGCGCTCGATGACACGGGGGGCAACAAGTCACTGGCGGCACGACGCCTGGGCGTGAGCCGCCGCGCTTTGTACCGCCTGCTGGAGAAGTACGAAGACGCCAACCCCGGAACGGGAGCGTGATCGAGGTGCGTGAAGGTGGTGCGCACTCCTGAATGCGAATCAGGGATCACAACTCAGCCACCTCTACGACATCGATCCAGCGCGGGTGCTGGGTGGATGGCCTCCGCATTCCCGGGAGGGCGCGATCTCTTGAGCATCGACGCCATCGACTTCGGGCGATTGTATCGGGAGCACATGGCGCGGGCGGTACGCCGCGAGAAGCGCGCGGCGGATTGGGACGCGCGCGCGGGGAGGATGAGCCAGGGGGTGTTCACCGGAACCTACGTCGAGAGTTTCGTCGCGCGGCTGGACCTGACGGGCTGCGAGACGCTGCTCGATGTCGGGTGCGGGCCCGGCACCATTGCGCTCACCGTAGCGCCGCGACTGGCGCACGTCGTCGGGCTCGACTTCAGCCAGGGCATGATCGACGTGTTCACCGAGAACACGCGGGCCCGAGGCGTCACCAACGCCACCTCGCTGCTCCGCGCCTGGGAGGACTCGTGGGACGACGTGTCCCCGTGCGACGTCGTCGTCGCGTCACGTTCCAGCCAGGTGGCGGACCTCGAGGCCGCGCTGTTGAAGATGAACGCGCACGCCCGTCGGCGGGTCTATCTCACGTACAAGGTTGGCGGCCGATTCCTTGATGACTCGGTGTATGAAGCTCTCGGCCGTGAAGACGAGCCGCTGCCCGACTACATCTACGTGCTGAACATCCTGCACCGGCACGGCATTCACCCACGGCTCGATTACATCGCGGGCGAGAATCGGCTCCGG
>JADZBZ010000451.1 GCA_020851835.1 Acidobacteriota bacterium | reverse complement strand
TCGCCAGCCTCTTCGGCGTCACCCTGACGACATGGCCCCCGCCCGAGGGCTCGGTCGCCGCGGGGGTGCTCGCCCCGGGCCGTGCCTGCGTCGTGCAGGCTGGCGACCGCACGGTCGGCTGGCTCGGCGAGTTGCTTGCCGCGATCGCCAACGACCACGACGTGCCCGCCGGCGACGCGGTCTATGTTGCCGAGATCGATCTCGACGCGCTGTCGGCGGCGGGCGGCGGCGAGACGACGCATGCCCGGCCGCTGCCGCGCTTCCCCACGGCTGTGCGCGATATCGCGATGCTGCTCGACGAATCCTTGTCGGCCGCCACCGTTCGTGGCACCATTCAGTCCGAGGCGCCCGAGACGCTGGTCAGCGTGGTCGAATTCGATCGCTATCAGGGCAAGGGCATTCCGGACGGCAAGGTGAGCTTGGCCTTGCGCCTGACATTCCAGTCGGGCGAACGCACGCTCACCGATCCGGAGGTCGATGCCGCCACCACGGCGGTCGTCGACCTTCTCGGGCGACAGTTCGGTGCGATCAGGCGATAGTTTCAACGGCTGAGGTATACGTGGCGACCAAGAGCGCAGCAGGACTCGAGCCGATCGATCGGCTCGAAGAGAAAATCAAGACGCTGGTCGGCCTCATCGGCCGGCTCAAGAACGAACAGGCCCGCCTGACCGAAGACAACGCGCGGTTGCAGCGCGAGGCCGAGGCTCTCCAGGCGCGCGTGGCCGAGGCCGAGAACGGCTCGGCCGAGGCGGTTTCGCTCCGAGAGGAGCGGGATCTCATTCGTGCCCGTGTCACCGAAATGCTCCAGCAACTGGATGGACTCAATCTCTGACGGGGCGGCCGGCCGCCCACGGGCTGCCGGGTCGGCCCCTGAAAGTGGACGATGGCTGACCTGAAAGTCGTGACCGTCGAAATCCAGGGCCAGCAGTACCCCATCAAGACCAGCCTGGACGACACCTACGTCCATCGACTGGCCGCCCACGTCGAACAGCGGCTCCAGAAGGCGGCCCAAAGCGCGCCATCGGCCGACACGGTCGGCCTGGCCATCCTGACGGCTCTCAACATCACCGACGAGTACTTCCGCGCCCGCGCCGAACGGGCCGTCGAAACCGACACCATCGCCGAGCGGGCCGCGGCCCTCGAGCGCATCGTGGATCAGGCCCTTCAACTGGCGGACTGACCCCGGATCCGGGGGGTTCGCCCCGCATCGGTTCCTGCTTGACCCCGCCCCGGGCGGAGCCTAAGATCGAGGTCCGGTCCTGTCTTGCGCGTGATGGTTTTCGGAGGCTTGTCTGAGCCAACGTTAAGACCAAGCGAGTTGCGACAGCCGCGTGGTGTGCATGCCTCCGTGGAGAGGAAGCCTGAAGCGCGGTTCCTACAGCGGCTCCACCTGCTGATGCAGGTTCAGCAATCCTCCCCACACGGCAAGACGGGGCTCTTTTTTCGTGACGGTAACGGACCTGGGCGAACACGCCCTGCTCGCGCGGATCCTGGGCCGGCTGCCCCGGCCCGGAGCCGACATCCTGGTCGGACCGGGCGACGACGCCGCCGTGATTGCCCAGGGTGGTCGCACCCGTCTCGTCGTCACGACCGACGCGCTGGTCGAGCACGTCCACTTCTCCCGGACGTGGTCCCGCGCCGAAGACATCGGACACAAGGCTCTGGCCGTGAACCTCAGCGACTTGGCCGCCATGGGAGCCACGCCCCGCTGGGCGCTGGTGTCCCTGGCGTTGCCCGGAGACATGGCCGTGGCCGAGGTGGAAGCGCTCGTGGATGGGCTGGCGAGCCAGGCTCGCTCGCATGGCGTATCCATTGCGGGGGGTAACATCACGCGGAGCCCCGGCGGATTGATCGTCGACGTCACGGCGGGAGGCGACGTGGCGCCCCGAAAATGGTTGACGCGCGGCGGCGGCAGGGCGGGTGACGAATTGTGGCTGAGCGGCCAGATCGGTGGTGGCCGCGCCGGTCTCGAAATGTGTCGACACGCCATCGACGGCCGAGCCGGCGAGGCGCCAGGCATCAGCTCCTGCGTGGATCGCTACCGGCGCCCTCGGGCCCGGGTGCGGTTGGGCGTGGCTGTGGCGCGTCAGCGGGCGGCACGAGCCGCCATGGACTTGAGCGACGGTCTGGCGGACGCGGTTCGGCAACTGGCCGCCGCCAGCCGGTGTGGCGCGCGAATCGACGCCGCGACACTGCCCATCGATGCGGGGGCGCACGACTGGTGGACGCAGCGGTCTGCCGATCCAGTGGCCGAAGCCGTGATGGGCGGCGACGACTACGAATTGCTCCTGGCGGTACCCCCCCGTTGGGCGGGTCGCCTGCGCAACGTGCGGCGCCAGGTGCGCGAGGCCGCGTTGACGAGAATCGGGGTGCTGACGCGAGAGCCGGACCTCTGGTTGGAGCGCGAAGGCCGGCGCACCCGCTGGCCGGAGGGATTCGAGCACTTTCGAGCGTAGGCCACAACAGCAGACGCATGCAGATTTCACGGTCCTTTGTTCGCCGTTCGGGAGCGACCCTGTTGGCCGCCATGGCCTACGTGTTCCTCTACGAGGCCACGATTCGCGACTCGCACTATGCGGCCCGCCAGGCGACCGTGGCCGAGGCGACGAGCCTGCCGCAGGCCGGCGCGCAACTGGCCTTCACCGCCACCGCCTACTGCAAGGGCGAAACGACGGCGTCCGGGGTTATCGTGCGCACCGGCGTGGCCGCCGCCGATTCGGCGCTGCTGCCCGTCGGAACGGTCGTGCGCGTGGACATGCCGAACTCCCGCTACAGCGGCATCTGGACCATCATGGACACGGGCCCGGCCGTGCAGGGTCGGATCATCGATCTTTATCTGTGGAGTTGCCACGAGGCGCTCGACTTCGGCCGGCGTCCGGTCCGCCTGACCGTGCTGCGCCTGGGTTGGAACCCGCAAATGAGCGCGCCCAGTCTGGTGGACCGCGTCTTCAGGCAGCGCGAGGCCGTGCGGGAGGCGGCACCAGTACCTCCGGCTGAGGCAGCACCTGTGCCCCCGGCTGACGGGCCGCCTCCAAATTAGTCATGCAACACCCCGGCAGCTTGCGCTCTTGACGCGGCGTGAAGACTGCTATCATCCCGGCTAATGCGTGCGCTCAGTGTCGTCGTGCCCGCCCTGTGCATCCTGGCGGTGGCCTACCGGTACTACAGCGCGTTCATCTCCACGCGCATCTGGATGCTGGACGATGCGCGCGCCACACCCGCGCACACGAAGTACGACGGCGCCAACTACTATCCGACGAGCCGCTGGGTTCTCTTCGGGCACCACTTCGCGGCCATCGCGGGCGCCGGCCCCCTGGTGGGACCGCTCCTCGCCGCACAGTTCGGCTACGCTCCGGGTTTCATCTGGCTGGTTGCCGGCGTCGTGCTCGGCGGAGCCGTGCACGACGGCATGATCCTGTGGGCGTCGACGCGCCGGGGCGGCGCTTCTCTCTCCGAAATCGTCAAGCGGGAGATCAGTCCCGCCGCCGGCGTCGTGGCGTCCATCGCCATCCTGTTCATCCTCGTGGTGGCCATCGCCGGCCTGGGCATCAACGTCGTCAACGCCCTGGCCGACAGCCGCTGGGGCACGTTTACGATCGCCATGACGATCCCGCTGGGCATCTTCATGGGGTTCTGGATGTACGTGTGGCGCAAGGGCCGCACGACCGAAGCCACGGCGATTGGCGTGGTCGGCCTGCTGCTGGCCGTCTGGCTCGGCGAGCCGCTGAGCCGCTCCGACGCCTGGTTCGCACACATGTTCGACCTGTCGCGAACCGGGATCGTGATCTCACTCGCGGTCTACGGCTTTGCCGCCTCGGTCCTGCCGGTCTGGCTGCTGCTGTCTCCGCGCGGATACCTCAGCTCGTTCACGAAAATCGGCACGATCTTCCTCCTGGCGCTGGGCGTCGTCTGGGTCAACCCGGAATTCAAGATGCCGGCGCTGTCAGAGTACGTGAACGGCGGTGGGCCGATCATTCCGGGCCCGCTCTTCCCGTTCTGCTTCATCACCATCGCCTGCGGCGCGATTTCAGGGTTCCACGCCCTTATCGCGTCGGGCACGACCTCGAAGATGATCGACAAGGAATCCGACATCCGGCCGATTGGCTACGGCGCCATGCTCATCGAGTGTCTGGTGGGCATCATGGCGCTCGTGGCTGCGAGCGCGATGGAGCCGGGCGACTACTTCGCCATCAACGTACCGGCCGAACAGTACG
>JADZBZ010000450.1 GCA_020851835.1 Acidobacteriota bacterium | reverse complement strand
TCACCGACACGATGTTCCGCCTCGAGGGCCACTACGGGCACGCGCTCGACGAGGTGGCCACCGGCTCGGAGCCCGATCTCGACCGGCTGGTGGCGGCGCACCGCAAGGGCACGTGGTACGAGGCGCACCGCGCGGTGGACCGCGTGTACGAGACGAACCTGGCCGCGTCGTGGATGGAACCCGCCATCCGCCGGTGGTGGGTGCGCTGGCGCGATCCCCGCCCGGGGGCCATTGAGGCCTTCGAGTGGAACATGGACCAGATCTTCACCGTGGACCAGGTCCGCTACGATGCCGGCGCGGATCTGGCCTCGTCCGACCTGTCGGATCGGCCCGACTTCCGTCGCGATCTGCCCACCTCGGTGCTGCCCCTCATCATGGACCTGGCGCGCCAGCACGGCCTCACGGTCTGCTTCGTACGCGTGCAGCGCCGGCCCGTGGGTAACCGCCCGCCCGACCAGTCGCCCGAACTGCGGCGATATGTCGCCGACCTGCAGGCCTGGCTCGAAGCCAACGGCGCGCTCTTCCACGACGATACCGGCGATCCCGAGCTGACCCTGGACCTCTACGAGGACGGCGATCACGTCGGGGACCGGCGCCGCTATACCGAGATCTTCCGGAAGCGCCTCGATCCGCTCTTCCGATGATCTTCCACAGTTTCGACTTCCTCGCCTTCTTCGCGATCGTCGTCACGATCTACTGGCGGCTGCCGCACCGCGGGCAGAACCTCCTGCTACTTGGCGCCAGCTACGTCTTCTACGGCTGGGTGCACCCGTGGTTCGTCATCCTGATGCTGGCCTCCACGACGGTGGACTACTGGGCGGCACAGAGGATGGAGGACAACCCCGGTCGCCGCAAGGCCTACCTGTACGCCAGCCTGGGCGTGAACCTCGGCATGCTCGGGGTGTTCAAGTACTACAACTTCTTCATCGACAATGTCCGCGAGCTGATGGCGGGCTTCGGCCTCACGGTGTCGCCACCGCTGCTCGAACTGGTGCTGCCGGCCGGCATCTCGTTCTACACGTTCCAGGCGCTGAGCTATACGGTCGAGGTGTACTGGGGCCACATGAAGGCGCGGCGCAACGCCGTCGACTTCGCCCTGTTCGTCGCCTTTTTCCCCCATCTGGTGGCCGGGCCCATCATGCGAGCCACCAACCTGCTGGTGCAGGTCGAGGAGCCGCGCCGGTGGGACGCGGCCATCGCCCGCGACGCCGTGCTGCTCATCCTATGGGGCTTCGTCAAGAAACTCGTCGTGGCCGACAACGTCGGGGTCATCGCCAACCGCGTGTTCAGCCACACGGACCCCTCCTTCGAGATGCTCTGGGCCGGGGTCTTCGCGTTCGGGATCCAGATTTACGCCGATTTTTCGGCGTATTCGGCCATCGCCCGCGGCACGGCCCGGTGGTTCGGATTCGAGCTGATTCTCAACTTCAACCATCCCTATATCGCCCACAGCCCCACGGATTTCTGGCACCGGTGGCACATTTCGCTGTCCACCTGGTTCCGGGATTTCGTCTACATCCCGCTCGGGGGCAGCCGCGTCGGCGCCCTGCAGCGCGACGCCAACCTGCTGGCCACGTTCCTGATTTCGGGCCTCTGGCACGGAGCGAGCTGGAACTATGTGCTCTGGGGCCTGTATCATGGATCATTGCTGGTGGTGACCCGGACCATCGGCGCAGCCTTGAAGCTGCCCGAGAAGTGGCCTGGACCGCTGGCCCTGGTCCAGATCGTCTTGACCGTCACGGCGGCCTTCGCGGGCTGGTTGTTCTTCAGAGAGACCAATCCCGACTTCCTTCGCCGATGGCTCGTGCTCTCACCGGCCGCCAGCACGGTGATGGAACGCCAGGTGGGGCTTTACCTGTTCGTCCTGGCGGCCACGTGGGGCGTGCCGCTGTTTCTGGACGACCTGTGGGCCCTCGGGCGCGAGCGAGGCTGGCGCCTCGTCGGATGGGCCGAAACGCGCTGGGAGGCCCTGGGCTCTGCCAGCACCAGCCGGGCGCTGCTGCAAGGCGCCGCGGCGGGAGTCCTGCTGACGCTGATTCTCGTGCTGAGAAGCCGCGTCTCGCTCGACTTCATCTACTTTCAGTTCTAGGAAACCCTAATGTCTGATCAGAAACTCAAGATTGCGGTCTTCATCGATTTCGACAACGTCGAGATCGGGGTGAAGACCACCCTCGGCCTGCAGTTCGACATCGGCGCCGTGCTCGAGGCCGTCAAGGAACGCGGTGAGGTCGTCACCAAGGTCGCCTACGGCGACTGGAAGCGCTCGGGCGACTACGGCCGGGCGATGTCGAACCACGCCGTCAGGCTGGTGCAGCGCGTGATGACGCCCGGCGGCGACAAGAACGGCGCCGACATCAACCTCGCGCTCGACGCGCTGGAGATGGCCTTCACGCACGACCATATCAATGCCTTCGTCATTGTCGGCGGCGACAGCGACTTCATCACCCTGGTCGAAAAGCTGAAGCAGTACGACCGCAAGGTGTTCGTCGTCGGTGGCCGCGCCTTCACCAGCCAGGTGATGCAAAAAAACTGCACGGAGTTCATCGCGTACGAGAACATCGTGCCCGATCGGCGGGGGCACCGGCCGGAGCGTGGCGATCGGCCGCGCGTGGCCATGAGCGCCCAGCCCATCGAAGGCTCCATGCCGCTCGTCAAGCGTGCCCTCAAGCTGCTGGTCGATCGCGAGGTCACGCCGCAGCTGGGCCTTCTGAAGAGCACCCTGCTGCAACTCGACTCGTCGTTCTCGGAGCGCACCTATGGTTGCGGGAGCTTCCGTGAGTTCGCCGACAAGCTCGCCGAGCACGGCATCGTCACGCTGCGGCATCAGGGGCGCAGCACGCTCGTGGAGCTCGTAGACGGGCCAGAGGCGGCGCCTTCCGCCGAGACGGCCGCCCACGTCGCCCCGGACGCCGACGATGGCGCGCCGGAGGTGGCCGAGCCGGCCGGTGCCAGTGGCGCCGACGAGGATGCCGCGTCCGGTAGCGCCGAGCGCCCGGACGGCGTCCCCGGCGGACAGGGCCGTCGCGATATCGCCGACGCGGCCTCGCTGGGCGAAGGTGTGGCCCTCGTGCGTCGCGCCCTGGCCGAGGCCGCCACGCCACCCCGCTGGCCCATGTATCCGCGCCAGTTCAAGCAGTTTCTCCGCGCGGCCGCCCCGTCGTTCGACGAGCGCAAGTACGGCTCGATTGCCGAGCTGATGCGCGCCTGTCAGAAGGACGGCTTGCTCAAGCTCGAGCGCGATCGCCAGGGTGGCCTGCGGGTGTTTGCCGCCACCGGCGGCGCCCGCGGATCGGTGCCGCTGGGCTGGTCGGTCATGGCCGGTGGACAGCCGATGACGGCGGACGGATCCGGAGAGGGTCCCGGGATGCCAGACGAAATGCCGCCGCCCCGGGCGGTGCCGGACGAACTGCTCGACGACGACATCGGCAATCGGGTGGGCGGCGC
>JADZBZ010000449.1 GCA_020851835.1 Acidobacteriota bacterium | reverse complement strand
GACGACCCGATTCACGCGCCCCTCGGGCTGCGCTACGCCGAGGCCTATGCGCGCATCGCGCCGGCGGCGTCCCATGCCCTGCATATGCCTTCTCACATTTACTTCGCCCTCGGAATGTGGGACGAGGCGAGTGCGATGAACGAACGGTCGTACAAGGCCGCTGATGCCCGGGTCGCTCGAAGGGGTCTCGGCGTGGACGACCGCGGATTCCACGCCCTGCTCTGGCTCAACTACAGCTACCTGCAGCAGGGTCGGTACAGGGAGGCCAAGGCGGTTCTCGACCAGATGGAGCAGGCTCTGACGGCCAGCCCGTCCGCCCGCGTTCGCAGCCACGTGGCGCTCGGCCGTGCCGCCTGGCTAGTGGAGACCCGCCGCTGGGCCGACGCCCGCGCCATGGTCGATCCCGAGGGCCTGAGCGCCGACGCGGTAGCCGCCGAGCTCTTCGCGGTTGGAACAGCCGCGTTTCGCGCTGGAAACCGTGCGGCGGGCGGTCAGGCTCTGCAGCAGATGGCCGTCCTGGTGGGCGACGGTGATCGGCCCGTCCGGAGCGTGACGACTGCGCGGCCCGTGCCGGCGCCACCGGGTCGCCCGGGCGTGACACCGATTCCCACGCCGCGCCCGGCGGGGCCAACGGCGCCTGACCCGAACCCGGGGGCCGCCGCCGCGCCCGGACTGCCGGAGGTGGACGGATCGAACGACCGACGGATCGCGGCGGTGATGGCGCAGCAACTGGAAGCCGTGCTCATCTTCAGCGAGGGCCGCCGCGATGAGGCCATCGTGCTCGCCAGACAGGCTGCAGTGGTGGAGGACGGCTTGAGCTTCGAGCTCGGGCCGCCGGTGCCGGTCAAGCCGGGGCACGAGCTGGTGGGGGATCTCCTGATGGACGTCCGGCGGCCAACGGAGGCGATTCCGGAGTACGTGGCCAGTCTCAAGCGGTATCCCGGACGCGCGCTGTCGCTCCTGGGCCTCTACCGCGCGGCGACCGCGGCCAAGGATCGCGATCGCGCCGCGCAGGCCGTGGGAGAGTTGCGCCGCATCTGGCACCGGGCGGACAAGACGCTTCCGGAGCTCAAGGAAATCGCGGGCGCGCCACCCTCGTCATGACTCCTCTCGTCTCTTGAACGGAAAAAGGGCCGTCCGGTGTGTCCCGGACGGCCCTTGTCCCCGTGTCTTAACGACCGTGGCGTAGCGCCTAGTCGGTGGCGCCGGCGGCGCGGCGCATCGCCTCGGTGACGATGCCGACCTTCTCCACGCCGGCGCCCTTGGCGGCGTCGATGACCTCGACGATATCGCCGTAGCGCAGCGTGCCGGCGCCCGCGATGAACATCGTCTTGTCCTTGCGCGTCTCGAAGATGGTTCGGAGGCGGCTCTCTAGATCCTGAATCGTGACGTCCTGCTTGTTGACCGAAATCCGGCGGTCGGCCGTGTATTCGATCACGATCTGCGAGATGTCGGGCTGGGCCTGCTCGGCCTGCTGGGTTTCGGCCGGCAGGTTGATGTCGAGCCCCTTCTGCGACAGTGGCAGGGCGGCCATGAAGATGACGAGCAGTACCAGGAGCACGTCAATCATGGGGGTGATGTTCATGTCGCCCGAGGGCTCGAGCTTCTTGCCCATGAACACTTTTTCGGCGCCGTGGTGCTGGTGCGCGTGGGCCATGACTAGTTGCCTCCCGCCTGGCCGGGCCGCTGTTTCGGATCGGTGATGAGCCCCATGTCCTCGATGCCGGCCGAGCGGAGCTGATCCATGGCGCCCATCACGGCACTGTACTGGGCATCCTCGTCGGCTTTGATGAGGATGATGCGTTCGGCCTGGCCCTCGAGGATGTCCTCGACGCGCTGGCGGAGTTCCTCTTCACGCACCGGCACGCCGTTGACGAAGAACCGTCCCTGCGAGTCGATGGCGACGACGGTCTGCCCCTGTGTTTCGGGCTTGTCCGAACTGTAGGCGGCGACGGGCAGTTTGACGTCCGCGCCTTTCTGCAGCAGCGGTGCCACAATCATCATGATGATGAGCAGCACCAGCATCACGTCCACGAGCGGGGTGACATTGATGTCGGATTTGACTCCGCCTTTTGCCCCCCCCATGTCCATTGCCATGTCGGTTCTCCTTGAATTGCCGTGGCACGGCCGGGGCGCCGGGATCTGCCCCGGCGCCTCGGCGCACGTCCCAGCTTAGGCGGCGGTCTTCTTGATGAAGTAGTCCACCATCTCCGACGAGGAGTTGTCCATCTCCACGTTGAAGTACTCGAGCCGGCCCGACAGGTAGTTGTAGAACCACACGGCCGGGATGGCGACGAACAGACCGAGCGCGGTCTCAACCAGGGCTTCCGCGATACCGGCCGAGACGGCGCCGATGCCGCCCGAACCGGTCGAGGCGATACCGACGAAAGCGTTGATGACGCCGACCACCGTGCCGAGCAGACCCACGAACGGCGCGGTCGCGCCGATGGTGGCCAGACCCGAAACGCCCTTCTTGAGGTCGTTCGAGGTCAGCGCGGTCGCGCGCTGAATGGAGCGGCGAACCGTGTCGAGGATGTCTTCACGCGAGAGGTTCGAACCGCTCTCCTGCTGGAACTGGTACTCCTGCAGGCCGGCGAGCACGACCTTGGCGAGGTGGCTGTAGCGGTATTCCTTGGCGGAGGACAGCGCGATGGCTTCCTTCAGGCGACCTTCCTTGAGGTGCTTGGCCACCTGTGGCGCATAGAGCTTGGACTGCTTCTTGGCCTGCGCGAACGTATAGATGCGCTCGATGGCCACGCCCACCGACCAGAACGACATGATGAACAGCACGACGGCGATGGCCATGGCGACCGCGCCCATCTGCTCGAACATCTCGATCAGGTCGAGACCGCCGCCCTCTTGCGCGAACGCGGGGGTGCTGATGAGGGCCATGGCAAGCCCGGCATACGCAATCCGTCCGATCCGACCCATCTTCCGACCTTCCATCGCAATCCTCCCCCGGATGTCCATGTTACGAGCGATTGAAAACATTGGCCAACTCCCTTATTGCAGCGTGAACTGAACGGTGACGGTCATGATGACCGGCACGGGCACGCCGTTCAGGAGCGTCGGCGTGAACTGCCACTGGCGGACGGCGTCGAGCGCCGACTGATCGAGCAGCGGGATGGAGCGCAGCACCTTGGCGTCCTTGACCGCACCATCGGGGCCAATCGTGGCCTCGATGATCACGACGCCCTGCACGCGCGCCGACTGCGCGATCGGCGGGTAGACCGGGTTGACGTTCTTGACCTTTTGCGGAGCCTTGATGTTGCCGCCCACCCGGACCGGTGCGGCCGGAGGCGGTGGGGGCGGCGGAGGCTCTGGAATGCCGCCGATGATGCCACCGGCAACGCCACCGACGATTCCGCCCTCGATGCCGCCGACGTTGCGCTCGAAGCCCGCTTCCAGGCCCGTCTCGGGCTTGATCTCCGAAGGCGCCTCGACCGGGGCAGCGTTGGGATTCACATCAACCGGCGGGGGGGGAGGCGCGTCGGCCGGGGCCGGCGGGGGCGGGGGCGGCGGGGGCGGCGGGGGCGGCGGGGGAGCCGCCACAAACGCCATCATGGAGGGCGTGGTCGGCAACGCGCCCACGGCCATCAGGGGCACGATGATGAGCGCTGCGGTCAGGGCGGCCTGCAGCAACATCGTCAGCGGCACCGTGTACCACATCTTGTTGCCCATCTTGATCGAAGGGTCGACGACATCGCCGAACATGTCGCGTGGCACGTATCCTCCTAAAGTCCAGCCGGCAGCCGCGACGGGTGCCGAGTCTAGCCAGCACAGAAAAGGGGCGTCAGACGACGGGGTGACAGGCCCTTCTTCGCCCAGTTATCGGGTTAGACACCAGTTTCAGGAAAGCGCTCCCGACCGAAGCG
>JADZBZ010000448.1 GCA_020851835.1 Acidobacteriota bacterium | reverse complement strand
TCAGCACTGCAACCGTGACGGGCGTCGTCGTCGACGAATCGAAGGCAGTGCTTCCCGGCGCGACGATCGTGGCGAGCGATCTCGAGACCGGCCGGACGTACGAGACCGTGAGCGATGCGCGTGGCGCGTACCAGTTTCCTCCGCTCCCGCCGGGCACCTACCGGATCCAGGCCACCTTGTCCGGCTTTGCGACCGCCGAGCTGCCGCGCGTCGAACTGCTCGTGGGTCAGAACGCGTCGATCACGCTGACGGTGGGCATTGCGGCGCTGCAGGAGAACGTCACGGTGCGGGGAGAGGCGCCGCTGGTCGACATCTCTTCGACGCAGGTGGCGGGCAACGTCGACCGGCGCCAGATGGAGTCGATGCCATTGCAGGGTCGCAACTGGCTGGAGCTGTCGCTGCTCGTCAAGGGCGTCACCGTGAACAACGTGTCGAATTCGCCCGGAATCGGCCAGAACGAATCGTTCAACCTGAACCTGGACGGCCAGCAGATCAAGCAGAACGTGCTCAGCTCCGGCTCCGGCGAACCGCGCTTCAGCCGCGAAGCGATTGCCGAGTTCCAGATCGTCACCAACTTGTTCGACATCACCCAGGGCCGGTCCACCGGCGTGCAGGTGCAGGCAATCTCAAGGTCGGGTACGAACACCCTGTCCGGTGCCCTGTACGGGTACTTCCGAGACGATGCCTTCAACGCGCCCGATCCTGTGGCGCACCAGGTTCTTCCCTACTCGAACCAGCAGAGCGGCTTCGCGCTCGGCGGGCCGGTCGTGAAGAACCGATTGCACTATTTCTTCACGTACGAGCACGAGAACAATCCGGCGACGGTCTTCACGCAGCCGCCGCAACTGGGCGGCGCGAGCTATTCGGTGTCGAGTGCGACGAAGCAGAACAGCGCTTTGGCGCGCGGCGACTGGCAGATATCGTCGCGCGACTCCCTGTCGGTGCGTGGCTCGTACTGGAAGCTGACGAATCCGTTTTCGCTCGGGGGCCAGACCTACCCGTCGCTCGCCAGCAGCGTGGCACCGTATTCGACCAATGTCGCGGGCACCTGGACGCGCGTGTTCAGCAACACGACCGTCGGACACCTTCTCGTCGGGTACAACCGCTTCCGGACGTCAACCCTGTCGCAACCGGGCGTGTTCGGTCAGCCGCAGTACGATTTCCCCGGCGCCACGATGGGGGCGCCGTTCAACTACCCGAGCATCGAGGGCACACGCGCGTTCCAGTTTCGCTACAGCCAGACCTGGACGCGCGGCCGCCACGAGGTCAAGTTCGGCGGCGAGTACATCAGAGGGCGCGACGCCGGTGTCGCCTACTACTCCGCGTTCGGGAGGATGACGTTCCTCGCGCTGCCGCCGCCGGCCGAGATGGCGCGGCGATTTCCGATCGACCAGTGGGACAACCCGGCGGCGTGGGATCTGAGCGGCCTGGATGCGCTCGTCCAGCGCTTCGACCTGAACTCGGATCCGGGCAGCGGTGGCGTGCCGCCGTGGAATTACGACGTCCCGCGTCCCACCTTCGCGTTCTGGTTCGGTGACGTGTGGCGGATTACGCCGAGATTGACGGTGAACTACGGCCTGCGCTGGGACGACGACTGGGGCGTCGCGGCGCCGCCCGGTATCCGCGAGAAATCTATTCTCATCGACAACGGATATGTCAGCGGCGACTTCGGGTTCGTGCAGAACATCCACGACCACCGGAACTTCGCGCCGCGCGGCGGGTTCACGTACAACGTCGGCGGCCGCAACGACTTCGTGATCCGCGGAGGCACGGGGCTGTACTACGCGACGCCCGTGTCGAACGTGACGTACAGCCAGCAGCTGTACAACCGGTTCACGTTCGCGACCTTCAACAACGACGGCCAGCCTGGATTCTCGACCGATCCGACACGCGGGATCACCTCGGACGACATCCTCAGCGGCGCGGTGCCGCTGCCGCCCCAGACGACCCGCGTCCTGTCGTCCGATTTCAAGATGCCGTACACGTGGCAGTACAGCGTCGGGTTCCAGAAGCAGCTCGGGAGCGCGATGTCGATCGAGTCGGATCTCGCGGGATGGAAGTGGTACCGGGACACGCGCAGCCACGATCCCAACCTGTTCTACGATCCGACGACCGGCTACAACGTGAACCCGCGCCTCGGGCGTCCGAATCCCACCTACGGTCAGATTTCCTACTTCACGAGCAACGGCCGGCGCGACTATCTCTCGCTGTCGAGCGGCTTCACGCGGCGGCTGCAGCGGAACTTCCAGGGCGGCGTCACCCACACGCTGATGTTCTTCATGCACGATGACGGGAGCATCGGGTACTCGAGCAGCGCCGCCAACAACGACTTCACGGCGCCGGGCAGCGAGTGGGCGCGCTCCACTGATTTCCAACGCAACACGGTCCGGGCCTGGGCCCTGTATCAACTGCCGTTCGGGTTGTCCGTCAGCGGCTCGTACTTCTATGGATCGGGTAACCGCTTCGCATCCACGGTGTCGGGCACGCCCTACGGCAAGCCGGGAACCAACCGCCTGAATCTGGGCGCCCCGATCGAGATTCCGGCCAGCATCGCCGATCGATTCGACGGTCCGAACGTCATCGCGACCGGCGCCGTGGCGCCGAGGAACGGCCTGCGGGGCACGCCGCTGCACAAGGTCGACCTGCGCGTCCAGCAGCAGATCACGCTGCCGGGCAGAGCGCGCCTCGCGCTGACGGGCGAGGTGTTCAATCTATTCAACCACGACAACTTCGGATCGTTCGTGACGATCATCAACAACGCCAGCTTCGGCCAGCCGCGCCAGAGTCTCGGCAACGCCTACGTGCCACGGTCGGGCCAGCTCGGGTTCCGGTTGTCGTTCTGACTTGGAGTACATCATGACGCGCAGAATCGTGACGTGGTGGGGGTGCGCGGCCGTGGGCGCCGTCCTGATCGCCGGCGGGGTCCGCGCCCAGACGCCGTCAACCTCGCTCGACGCGACCGTGCTGGCCGCACTCCCGATGCGGCTCATCGGACCGAATGCACCCTCCGGACGCGTCTGGTCGGTCGTCGGCGTGCCGAGCCGGCCGAAGACCTTCTACGCCTGTACCGCCGAGGGCGGCGTGTGGCGCACGACGAACAACGGCACGACGATGCAGCACGTCTTCGACCAGGAGAACGCCGCGTCGTGCGGCGCGGTGGCGGTGGCGCCGTCGGATCCGAACGTGATCTGGGTGGGCTCTGGCGAGCCGGCGGCACGCCAGTCGGTCGCACCCGGGTACGGCGTCTACAAGTCCGTCGACGCCGGCCGCACGTGGCAGCACCTCGGGCTCGAAACGACGCAGGAGATCGCGGCCATTGCCATCGATCCTCACGATCCGCAGACGGCGTACGTCGCGGCGATGGGACATCTGTGGGGCACGAACGCCGATCGCGGTCTCTTCAAGACGGCCGATGGCGGCCGCACGTGGCGCAAGACGTTGTTCGTGGACGACATGACCGGGTGCATCGACGTCGCGCTCGATCCGCACGACCCGAACGTGCTGTACGCGACCACCTGGCAGCGCCTGCGCTCGGGCGGCGCGGAGATGCGCGAATCGGGACCCGGCAGCGGTATCTACAAGAGCGTCGATCGCGGCGAGCACTGGACG
>JADZBZ010000447.1 GCA_020851835.1 Acidobacteriota bacterium | reverse complement strand
TCCTCGGTCGCCGGCAGCATCGACAGCGCCTCGACCTCTTTCAGCAGGATCGCGATGGGTTCTTCGAATTCCAGCAGTTCAGCCATAGGCACCCGCGGTCTGGAAGGCCATCAGTGCACGACCACGGCGCCGTGGCCGCACAACTGCTCCACGGCGGTCACGAACTGTTCCGACGGACGCACGCGGATCGAAGCATTGATATCCATCCGGACCACCGCGTGGCGCGCGCCTCCGTTGACTTCTACCTCGATGGCCAGCGGCCGATCGCCGCGGTAGGCGGCGACGAGATCCCAGAGACGGTCTATCGTCTCACGCGGCGTCCCGGCCTTCAACCGGATGCGCACGCCCCGGGCGAGCCGCTCCCGGAGTTGTGCCAGCGGCAGCACCTCGGTGGCCTGGAGGCGCGCCGACTCGTCGTCGCGCTCGAAGCGGCCGCGCACCAGCAGCAGCGCGCCGGTCTCGCAGGCCGAGCGATAGCGCGCGAAGGTCTCGGGAAACACGACGACTTCGACGGAGCCCTGGTGGTCCTCGAGTGAGAAGACGCACATCGGGTCGCCCTTCTTGGTCTTCAGCGGACGCAGGCCCGACACGATACCGCCGACGTGCACGTCTTCCACGAGCAGGCGGCCCGGCGAGCCGTCGGTCGACGGCGGTATTTCGCTCAGCGTGAGATCGCCGACCGTGCGGGCGCCGAGCGCGCGCAGATCGTTGGCGTGCCGGTCGATGGGGTGGCCGCTCAGGTAGAGCCCGAGCGCCTCCTTCTCGTACGCCAGCAGCTCCATCTCGGTCCAGGGGGCCGTGTCCGGCAGCCGGATGATGCTCAACCCCTCGTCTTCTCCGCCGAACAGCCCGGCCTGTCCGCGGTCGCGATCGCGCTGCGTCCGGCTGCCGTGCTCGATGGCGCCGTCCACGGCGCCGGTGAGCGTAGCCCGTCCGGCCGTGAGCGGCACGCCCTGGGGCAGCAGGGCGTCGGAGGCCCCCGACTTGACCAGCGCCTCGAGCACGCGCTTGTTGACCAGGCGCAGGTCGAGCGTCTCGCAGAGCTGGTGCATCGAGGTGATGCGCCCGTGGGTGACGCGGGTGTCGAGGATGGAGCGGATGGCACCCTCCCCCAGTCCCTTGATGGCCGTGAGGCCAAAGCGCACGCCCTCGGGCACCACCGTGAAGTGGAGATGGCTCTCGTTGACGTCGGGGGGGAGGACGGCGATGCCACGGTCGCGGCACTCCGCGATATAGAGCGCCAGCTTCTCGGTATTCGCCGCCTCGATGGTGAGCAGCGCCGCCGCGAAGTGCTTCGGGTAGTTCGCCTTCAGGTAGGCCGTCTGATAGGCCAGATAGGCATAGGCGGTCGAGTGCGACTTATTGAAGCCGTAGCCGGCGAAGTACTCCATCAGATCGAAGATCTTTGCGGCCTTCTTCTCGTTGATCCCCTTCGCGCGCGCGCCCGCCATGAACGCCTCGCGCTGCTTCGCCATGACCTTGGGATCCTTCTTCCCCATGGCCTTGCGCAGCACGTCCGACTGGCCGAGCGAGAAGCCCGCCAGGACCGAGGCGATGCGCATCACCTGCTCCTGATAGGCGATGACGCCGTAGGTATCCGAGAGAATGGGCTCGAGCTGCGGCAGCTCGTACGTGACCTTGCTGCGCCCGGCCTTTCTCGAGATGAAGTCGTCCACCATGCCGCTCTTGAGCGGGCCGGGACGGTAGAGGGCGTTCATCGCGATGAGATCGTCGAGGCGCTGCGGACGCGCCTTGCGCAAGATCTCGCGCATGCCCGAGCTCTCGAACTGGAAGATCCCATAGGTCTGCCCGTCCACGAACAGCTGATAGGTCTTCTCATCGTCGAGCGGGATGGCGTCGATGTCGAGATCGATCCCCTCGGTGCGCCTGATCTCGGCCAGGGCGTCCTGGATGAGCGTCAGCGTGCTCAGCCCCAGGAAGTCCATCTTGAGCAGGCCGACGCGCTCGACCTCCTTCATGGCCCACTGGGTCGTGATCTCGTCGCGGTTGCTCTTGTAGAGCGGCGCGAAGTCGGTGACCGGCCCGGGCGCGATCACGACGCCCGCAGCGTGCACGCCGGCGTTGCGCGCCATGCCTTCGAGGCGGCGGCCCATGTCGAGGACGTCCTTCACCCGCGAGTCCTGATCCCGGATCTGCCTCAGGACCGGGTTCTCGACGAGGGCCTTCTCGAGCGTCATGTCCAGCGCAGCCGGAATCTGCTTGGCGATGCGGTCCACCTCCGCGTAAGGCAGGTCCATCGCGCGCCCCACGTCCCGCACCACCGCCTTGGCCTTCATGGTGCCGAAGGTGATGATCTGCGACACGTTCTCGCGTCCGTACTTGCGGGTGACGTACTCGATCACCTCGCCGCGGCGACGCTCGCAGAAATCGACGTCGATATCGGGGAGTGACACGCGTTCGGGATTGAGGAAGCGCTCGAAGAGCAGGTCGTAGTGCAGCGGATCCACGTCGGTGATGCGCAGGCACCACGCCACCAGGCTCCCCGCCGCCGAGCCGCGGCCCGGCCCGACCGGAATCCCGTGCTCGCGGGCGTAGCGGATGAAGTCCCAGACGATCATGAAGTACCCGGGGTACCCCATCTTCTCGATCATCGCGATCTCGTAGGCGAGGCGCGTCTCGTACTCCGCGATGCCGTGGCGCAGCCGGCCCTCGGCTTCGAGCGGGCGCAGCCGTTCGAGCCGCTGCGCGAAGCCCAGGCGCGTCTCGTGCTCGAAATACGACTCGAGCGTGTACCCCTCGGGCACCTCGAAGTTCGGCAGGTGGTTCTCGCCGCTCGGAATGGTGACGTCGCAGCGCTCCGCGATGAGCAGCGTATTCGCCATGGCCTGCGGGTAGTCGCCGAACACCGCGGCCATCTCGGCGGCCGACTTCAGGAAGAACTGGTCTCCGTGATACCGGAGCCGGTGCTCGTCGTGCACCGACTTGCCCGTCCCGATGCACAGCAGGATGTCGTGAGACTGGTGATCGCCGTGCTTGAGGTAGTGCACGTCGTTGGTGCACACGAGCGGCATGTCGAGGTCGGCGGCAATCGGCAGCAGGCCGGTGTTGACGATGCGCTGCTCGTCGATGCCCTGGAATTGCATCTCGAGGAAGAAGTTCCCCTTGCCGAGAATGTCCTGGAACGTCGCCGCCGCAGCCATGGCCTTCTTCGGGTTCGGTCCCCGGACCTCGGTGGCCACCTCGCCCTTGAGGCAGCTGCTGAGACCGATGAGGCCGGAGGCATGCCGGGCGAGCAGTTCCTTGTCGATTCGCGGCTTGTAGTAGAAGCCCTCCGTGTACCCCGCCGACACGAGCTTGATGAGGTTCTTGAAACCGGTGTCGTTCTCGGCCAGCAGAACCAGGTGGTTCGCCGTCTCGCCCGGGGTGCCGCTCTTATCGAGCCGGCTGCCGGGGGCGACGTAGACCTCGCAGCCCAGGATGGGCGTGATGCCCCGCTTGCGCGCCGCGTCGTGGAAGACGACGGCCGAGAACATGTTGCCGTGCTCGGTGACCGCCACCGACGTCTGCCCGAGCCGCTGGGCCTGGTCGAGCAACTCCTCGATGCGGCAGGCGCCGTCGAGCAGCGAGAACTCGGTGTGCAGATGCAGGTGGACGAACTCTGACACTAGGTCATTCCCATTCAATCGTGCTCGGCGGCTTGGACGAGATGTCGTAGACCACCCGATTGATCCCCTCCACTTCGTTGACGATGCGGGACGAGATGGCGGCGAGCAACTCGTGCGGCAGGCGCGCCCAGTCGGCCGTCATGCCGTCGAGACTGTCGACGGCGCGCACGGCGATGGTGAACTCGTAGGTGCGCGCGTCGCCCATCACGCCCACGCTTTGCACGGGCAGCAGCACGGCAAAGCTTTGCCACAGCCGCTCGTACCAACCCGCCTTTCGCACTTCGTCGGCGACAATCGCGTCGGCACGCTGCACGAGCGCGAGACGATCGCGCGTGAGGGCCCCGACGACCCGCACGGCGAGGCCCGGCCCCGGGAACGGCTGCCGCACGAGAAATTCCTTGTCGATGCCGAGGTCGCGCCCGACGGCCCGCACTTCGTCCTTGAAGAGCTCGCGCAAGGGCTCGACCAGCCGGAAGCGCATCCGTTCGGGCAGCCCGCCGACGTTGTGATGGCTCTTGATGGTAGCCGACGGCCCCCCGCGCACCGACACCGATTCGATGACGTCCGGGTACAGCGTACCTTGGGCGAGGAAGTCGAAGTGCCCCATCGTCTTGGCCTCTTCCTCGAACACGTCGATGAAGGTGCTGCCGATGATCTTCCGCTTCTGCTCCGGATCCGACACCTCCGCGAGCCGATCGAGAAACGTGTCGGTGGCGTCCACGAAGTGCACCGGCAGGCGCAGCTTCTTGTAGCGCTCGACCACCTGCCGTGCCTCGTTCAGTCGGAGCAGGCCGTTGTCCACGAAGATGCACTGGAGCCGATCGCCGACGGCCTGGTGGATGAGCGTCGCGGCGACCGTGGAGTCCACGCCGCCCGAAAGCGCGCAGACGACGCGGCCTTCTCCAACCTGTGCGCGGATGCGGGCCATCGACTCGTCGATGAACGACTGGATCGTCCAGTCGCCCGTGCAGCCGCAGACGTCGAAGGCGAAGTTGCGGAGGATGTCGGTGCCGCGATCGGTGTGCGCCACTTCGGGATGGAACAGCAGGGCGAAGTAGCCGCGGTCGGGCGCTTCCATGGCCGCAACGGGTGCGTTGGCGCTGGTGGCCGTCACGGCGAAGCCCGGGGGCGCCGCCGCGACGAAGTCGCCGTGACTCGCCCACACCCGCAACTGGTCGGGCACGTCGCGGAGCATCCGGGCGTCGCCGCCCGTCCGCCGGATGAGCGCGTGACCGAATTCGCGGTGCGGCGCGCTGCCCACCGTGCCGCCCAGCATGTCGGTCATGAGTTGCATGCCGTAGCAGATGCCGAGCGTGGGAACGCCCAGCTCGAGCACCGCGCGGTCGGGACGCGGTGCGCCCGGCTCGCGCACGCTGCTCGGGCCACCCGAGAGAATGAGGCCCCTGGGGTTGCGGGCGCGAATCGTCTCGGGCGGCGTGTTGAACGGCAGAATCTCGGAGTACACCGAGAGCTCGCGCAGCCGGCGCGCGATGAGTTGCGTGAACTGCGATCCGAAGTCGAGGACGAGTATGGTTTGATGTGCCACGGAGCTTCGAGGTAAGGACGGTATTATAGCTGGCGATGCTGTTGATCCTCGCGGCGATCGCTCAGGCCGCCGCGACACTGGCCACGCTCGACCTGCGCTGGCTGGTCACACTCGACACCCCGCCAGCCGCCCCTCCCGCCTACGACTCGGGCGCGGCCTACGTGCCGCTGCGTGACCGGGGACTGGTGGCGATCGATCTGGAGCGCGGACACGTGCGCTGGCGCTCGACGCTCACGACGGCGGTGTCGCCAGCGGCCGGCGAGGGTCTCGCGTTTCTTGCTCTCGACGGCCGCGTGGAGGCATTG
>JADZBZ010000446.1 GCA_020851835.1 Acidobacteriota bacterium | reverse complement strand
TCCACGCGCCCAGCATCAGCACGCTGCCGAGAACGAGCGCCAGCGCGAGGCCGTAGCCGCGGCTGAGGGCGAGGTAGTCCATCACATAGGGATTGGTCGTGAGCAGCAGCATCCCTGCCAGTCCGACGGCCGCGTCGCGAGCGCCGCGGGACACAGCCGCCGCGCACGCCACGTATCCCGCTCCGGCCGCGAGGCTCGGCAGGCGCAGCGCCCACTCGTCCGCGCCAAAGAAAGCGTGCGACAGCCGCGACAGCACCGAGTTGAGAAAGTGATTGGTGGCGACGTTGAAGTCGAAGAGCGCGATGGGTCCGGCCGCCGCGTAGCTGAAGTAGGACGCCGCTTCGTCGTAGGTCAGCGGAACATGAATGGCCCGCGCCACCAGGTAGCCCAGGGCCGCGAGCGCAATGGCGGCCGTTGCCAGGGTCCGGACCGTGGTGCTCGTGCGGTCCGACATCACCGCGGAGACCACGACGGAGCCCGATCGTCGCCGCGTCCGGTCGTCAGCCGGTAGGCCGCGGCATCCGGCCCGAGGCCTATCAGGATGAGATCCCAGCCGGAGAGGTTGCCCGCAGCGGCTCCGGAGGCCACCAGCCATCGGCCGTCCGGCGACCACGCCGGATCGGCGAGCTCGTCGAGCCCCGCGACGGCGAGCGACGCGACCTCGCCCGATGCCGGGTCCAGTACCTCGACAAACGTGCCCGCCCTCCTCAGCCGCGTGTAGGCCAGGCGCCGGCCATCGGGAGACCAGCGGGGACGAGCGGCGCCGTCCGGGACGTGCGTGAGCAGGCGCGACACGCCGGAGTCCATGTCCTGCAGCGCGATCTGGAGCCCGCCGGTGGTTCCACGCGTGTAAGCCAGGTGTCGGCCATCGGGCGACGGCTCCGGCATCAAGGCGCGTTCGGGTTCGAGCGACACGCGTAACCTGGGGCGACCATCGAGCCACACGCGGAAGATCGCCTGGGTCCCGTCACGTTCGCTCGCGTACAACAGACTCTCACCGCCGGGCATCCAGGCCGGCTGCCGGTCGAAGGCCATCCGGCCGGCGACCGGAAGAACCTCGCCCGTGCGGGTGTCCGTGACCGCCAGCCCGTAGGTGCGCGAGTCGAACCGGGTCGTGGCAAACGCCACGCGCGTGCCGTCCGGAGACCAGCTGGCATCTTCGTCTCGATGATCACGTCCGGTCGTGAGGGCGGTGACCGCGCCGGAGCCGAGATCCAGGATGTAGAGCTTGTCCCGGCCTTCTCGGTCGGACTGGAAGACCAGCCGCCCGGAGAGCCCCTCTGGCCGCACGGTGACGAGCGGCAGCGCGGCGGGGAGCGCCAAGTCCGCCTGCACCGCCGCCCCGGAGACCTCGCGCGCGCCGCCGTCATCCGGGTCGGGCGCGGGGCGGCAGCCGGTCGCGGTGCACAGGCCGAGCCACGCCAGCACGACGAGGCACCGCCATCGTGGGGGTGGTGGCATGGGCGTTCAGCTTTCCGGCGCGCGCACCCAGACGGAAATGGAGGCGCCCACCTTCCCGACGTTCGAGTACACCGGGTCGATGAACAGCCCGCTCGCGAGGAAAGAGAGCACGCCGCCGTTCCATTGATGGGCCACGAACTGCTCGACGTACCCGGCCTCGGTCAGCGATGTCTTCACCGCGGACTCGGAGGGCTGGCCCGGGCGCCCGAACCAGCTCTGGTTGAACACGATCGCGTCCGGCGCCCACTCCAGCAGTTCCGCCGCAGAGGCTCGTGGAACGAGACGGTGCTGGTAGGGGTAGAGATTGGGGAGGTAGATGGCCGTGCCGACGCCCAGCACCAGTGGGTCCGCCGGAAGGTTTGCCTGCATCCACGTCTCGGCCTGCACCCGCGTGTCCCCGGCCAGCCGGATGTTCAGCGCGACCGCTGGCGCCAGGAGCATGACGACGAGCGCTGCGGTGGCGGCCTGCCGTGCTCGCGCGGACGGCAGCACGCTCACCAGAGAGTCGAAGCCGCGCGCCGCGAACAGCACGACGACCAGGACGACGCCGAGCAGGAAGCGATCGTAGACGTAACCGACAACGCCGACGAAGGTGAGCAGGTAGCTCACGGGCAGGATTGCCAGGCAGAGCAGAGCGGTGCTGGTAGACAAGGCGCTGATCGCCGCGCCCAGGCCGAGTGTCGCACCCACGGCGACCAGTGGTCCGACGCTCAGGCCGAGAAGCGTGAGGGTCGTCGCGGCGAGGTCGGCAACCCCCGCCGGCGTCGCCGGAAACATCTGAAATGGCGCCGAGCCCTGCCCCAGGATCAGCCGGACGTGCGCGCGTACGCCGTCGAGGTTCCACCACACACCGGCCAGCACGCTGTAGACCAGCAGGCACGCCAGCAGGCCGCCCCACAACCTCCGATCGAGGATCGTACCGCCCAGGCGAGCGGGCCACGAACCGAGCGGGGACGTGTCGCGCCAGGCCAGCCAGAGCAGCACGATCGCCGCGCCCGGAAAAAAGCCGTACGCCTGGTCTTTGGTCGCGATCGTGGCCGCTGCGGCCACGCCGAGCAGCACGTGGTCCCGAAGAGCACGACTCGCCATGGCCCGGACGAAGGCCAGGGCGGCCACCACGAGCCAGAAGAGGTAGGCGATGTCGACGTTGGACGTCTTGCTGTAGAAGGCGAAGAGCGGAATGCCCAGCAGGCCCAGCGGCGCCAGGACCCGCCCTCGGGCGCCCACGGTACGGCCGGCCAGCAGCGCCGTGCCGACCAGGACCAGGTGGGCCATGACCACCGTGACGCCTCGATTCAGGGCGTGAACCATCTCGTGGACCGCCGGGTCTCGGAGGCTGAGCCAGTTCCACTTCGCCATGGCGGTCACCGGCAGGTTCACGAGGCCAAGGATGTAGAAGTGGAGTGGGGGGTAGAAGTGATACCACCCGTGATGGAAGCCATCGATTGCCGCCAGGAGGCTGTCCCTGGGTGCGACCTCATCAGGCACCCAGCCACGCCATGGGTGCAGCCCCAGCGTGACGTTCATGGTCACGATCGGCGCTGCCACCATCAGCAGGACGGCCAGCGGGCGCCAGCCCAGGGTGCCGAGGATGGAACCACCGGCGGCGTATGACAGGATGCCCACCCCTGCGCCTGCCAACCCGGCCAGGATCCACAACGACCAGGCCACCGCGACGCGCTTCGGGTAGTGCATGGCCTTGTCGATGCGGCGGAATAGCGGCGGCGGGTCGGTGCTCGCGACCGCGTAGACCGGCCCGAACTCCTCGCGCGAGGCTGGTTGCGCCCACGAGAAGCGGAGCAGCGCCTCGCCGCCGTGCTGCGCATAACGGAGGCGAAAGGGATGCAGGCCCCTGGTCAACCGCACGGGCACCGCCATCTGCTGTTCCCCGACAAAGGCGAGGCGATCGATCAGGTTCCGGTCTCCAACCCACATGGCCGCACCATCGTCCACGCGGAGGCGAAGGCGGTGCACGCCGGATTCCTCGACGACGAGCAGGCCTGCCCACTCGACAATGAACGGCTGCCTCGGGTCGAGGCCCGCGGCGGTGGCCAGGCCAGCGGGGTCGAGCGCGCTGTCGGTGGTCACTCGCACTGGTGTCGTGTCGCCGGGGCGGAACACCGACGCCACCATGGCTCTCGGGGGCAGCCGCGTGACGGCGTAGTTCAGGGCCCAGGCCGAGACGGGAACGAGCGCAATGCCCAGCAGTACCCAGAGACTGGCCAGGGGATGGCGGGCCAGCAGGTGCCTGAGCGATCCGGGGCCCGCACGACCGGGTTCACTCCGGGGAGGTTGGCGATCGTCTTGGACCACGCCGCAGGCGAGTATACGGCGAATGGCGGACGAGGCCGCCGCCTATTGAACGCTGCCCCGAACCGGGAAGATCGTCTTGATGGCCAGGTGAAAGACCTGGGCCATCAACTGGTAGCCGGCCGATGTGGGGTGAAGGCCGTCGCCGCCCATCAACGATTGGTTGCTCCCGAATGCCGCATAGACGTCCACGATGTAGACGTTCTGCAGGCCCGACACCAACTGGCGCACTTCGTTGTTGAACCGCACGATCTTGTCGGCCGAGTTCTCGCGGATGCGCCCGTCGGGTGCCACCGAGTAGTAGGTCTGCGGCATCGTGGCGACGAGCACCGTGCAGTTGAAGAGCCGCGCGGTCTGCACCAGGCTCAGGACGTTGCCGGCCACCTGGCTCAGCGGCACGCCGAAGTTGAGGTCGTTGATGCCCTCGAGCAGCATCACGACCTGAGGACGCTCCGTGGCGAGCACGCCCGGCAGCCGATCCAGGCCCACGCGCGCGGTCTCGCCAGGTATGCCGGCGTTGATCACCGTGAAGCTCTGGGGCGCGTGGTCCTGAGTGAGCATCGAGCCCAGCAGGCTCGGGTAGGACCCCGGCTCGTCCAGGATCAGGAACGCGCCGTCGAACGAGGACAGCACGCCGTAGGTGATGCTGTCGCCGAAGGCCAGGAACCGGGTGGCGCCGAGCGCCTGGGGCGGCGTGGGCACCAGCGCGGAAGGTACCGACGGAGGCTGGTCGGAGGCGGACCCCACGATGAACGAGCCAGAACCAGATGCCTGGGAAGACGGCGACGTTGGCGTTGCCGAACAGGCGACGAGTGCCAGCGTGGGTGCCAGTGCCGCCACCAGCCACCGACCGGCGCGGCGAGTAGGCGCGTGGCCCGCAACGTATTGCATCAGGCTACTCTACCGGGAAGAACGTGCCCCGGCAACGGCGCTACGAGACCGGCGTGCAGCGTCCGAACCTTGATGGCCGTCGGTGTCAAGCCCGCCGCGT
>JADZBZ010000445.1 GCA_020851835.1 Acidobacteriota bacterium | reverse complement strand
CGGAGCGACTCGGCCAGGGTGAAGGTCGCGATGCCGGCCTGCAACGAGGCGCCGGCCGCCGCGGACGGTGCGCCAGAGAAGACCTCGCCCTCATCGATCGGGGGCGCCCATGTCGCAAACGCCCGGCGCGTCGCCTCGTCCACCGAACCGGGATCGCGCTGGTAGCGTTCGTACAACTCCTGAACGTAGCCGGCGTTGACCCCGGTAAACTGGTCCCACGGGTTCATGACCTTCCTATCTTAGCGAAGCGAAGGCCGACTCGCATTCGCTGGTACAATCCACGTCGCGTATGCATCCCCGACCTACCTACGACGATGCCAACCTCATCCTGCGGCTGCACGACATGCGGCGAGACGACCGCATGCGGCAGGCCCGAGCGTGGTTCACCGAGAAGTGCAAGGGCGTGCACGCCTATGACGAACTGCTGAAGGTCGCGCCGTCCGGTAGCGACGAGAACGCCTCGTACCGCATGGTGGTCTCCTACTGGGATCTCGTCGCCTCGTTCATGGTGGCCGGCATCCTGCACAAGGAACTCTTCTTCCAGAGCGGGCGCGAGCTGCTGCTGGTGTGGGAGCGCGTGCGGGACTTCCTGCCGTCGATGCGCGAGTCCTACCAGGATCCGCTCTACCTGAAGAACCTGGAGACGATCGGGACCGAGTTTGCCGCCTTCATGAGCAGCCACGGCCCCGGGGCGTACGAGGCGTTCCAGAAGCGCGTGAAATAGGGCGTGGGACGCCGGGGCTGAAGCCCCGGCGCTCCGAACTCCGGGCTGACGCGGCGCTCCGGGCTGAGGCCCCGGCGCTCCGAACTCCTACCTCGTCAGCCGCACGCCCAGCTGCACGTGGGCATTGGGCGTGGAGCGCGCTTCGCGCCAGCCGAGGTCGATGCCCAGGCTGAACACCGTCGCGTTCAGGAACCAGCCCGCGCCGTAGCCCCACTCGAGCCGCCGATCGGCCAGCCGCTCGCCCGCCGCGTACACCGCACCGCGGTCCACGAAGACCTTGAGCCCGGCGTGTGCCAGCGTGAGTGGTGAGGTCAGCGGCGCCAGCACTTCCACCGACACCGCCGCCAGGTTGTCACCCACCTGGCTGCCCACATCGTGGCCACGCAAGGATGCGACGCCGCCCAACATCTGTTGCTCGTATTCCGGCAGCCGGCGCGACGCGGTGACCGACTGGGCGCGCACGGCCAGGACGGCCTGGCCGACCAGGCCGAGATAGCCACGGACGTCGATCGACAGGCGGCCCGCTGCGCGGGGGCCGGTCGCGCCGCCCACGTCGGCGAGCGAGCGCGCGTCGAAGGCGAGGCGCTCGATGCCCGCCGAGGCGTAGACCGCGTTTCTGGGCAGCGCCGGGTCGCGGCGCGTGTCGAGCGTCACGTCGACGCCCGAGGTGACCAGCGTGTCGTCGACGTCGCCGAACGACACGCGCGCCCGGCGCGCGCCCGCGCCGCCCCTGAGCCAGGCACGCGGCGCGGTTTCGACGCGCCCCCAGATGCCGCGCCGCGTATCGCCGACCTCGTAGAACGGATGTTCGCGCCGGGTGACCTCAGCGCCCCCGACGACGCGCGACAGGCGGCCGCCCGCGAACGCGCGCTCCACTTCGAGGCCCGCCTGCCGCCCGCCGCCCCAGGTGAGAGGCACCGAGATGCGGGAGCGCGGGCCGAGCCGGTCCACGAACGACACACGCGCACCGTAGGTGAAGCCGTAACCCTCCTGATAGTCGAGCACCGGCAGCCACATGCCGCCGGCCCTGAAACGCTTGAGCGGCCCGGGTGTCAGATCCTCGTCCGAAATGCCCTCGTGCTCGTCAACGACGATCACCACCAAGACACGTGAGTCATCGTCGAGCGAGAGCAGCCGGCGCCGCACGTCCACTCCGGCAAATCGGCCGCTTTGCACGAGCCGCGCCGTCACCTCCGCGAAGAGGGCATCGGTCGCTTCGCGGCCCGCGAGGTCGCCCGCGATGGCGAGCACGTCGGCAGTGGGCGTCGTGTGATTGCCGTGGACGATCACCGACTCCACCACGCCGGTCTGCACCATCGCCGCCACGGCCAGCGCGAAGAACATCAGCGGATCTTGTAGGTGACGTCCGCCAGGCGGTAGTCGTGATACTCGACCCGGTAGCGAGCGTCGACCGAGCCGACAGCCAGGGTCAGGCGGAACCGCATCTCGATGTCGCGCGGCAGCCACACGTCCGGAAACGGCTGTCCCATGCGCATGGTCGCCTTCACATCGTCCACGCGGGCAATGGAGCGGCCCGGCAGGAAGTCCAGGTCGATGTCGTCGAACGTGTACTTGAGAATCTGCTGCCGCTCGCGGTCTATCCAGAGCGTGATGAGCGACACCTTGTTCATCTTGTTCTCGACCTCCTCGTCGCGATCGCGCGTGCGGCGGTTGGGGCGCGTCCGGCCCTCGTGAAACAGGCCCTCGGGGTAGTACTCGATCTCGAGCGCGCTGCGGCCGTCTACGGTTTCGCGGCCCGCCAGCGCGTAGCGGCCGGGCTCGAACTTGAAGCGCAGGAAGTAGGCGAACGACACGAAGCCGGGCTCGAGCGCGGCGGCGGTGGCATCTGCGCCGGGCGTGGATTCGGCGCCGCCCGTCGGCCCGGCGGCGGAGGAGGTGGCCGCGTCTGGAGCCCCGGCGCGCTCCGCCCGTCTGCGGGTCTCGCGCTCGGCCCGGCGGCGCTCGCCTCGCAGCCAGTCGGCCTCGGCCTTGCGGCGCTCGGCCTCGCTCAGCGCGACCCCGTCTACCCGCACCGGACTCCGGATGAACACGCCCTCGCGCAGGAACCACGTGTAGTCGTGCCTGAAGCCGTAGAGCCGGGCGCCGCCCGGACCGGCCAGGTCGAACGTTTCGCGCTCGTCGAGGACGTACTGCTGGAGCTTCTTCCAGTTCTCGTCGCGACGCGCCAGCACCCGTTCCATCAGGCGGTCGAGGTCCGAGGTTTGTCGCGTGGCCGGCAGGCTGGTAGTGAGTGAGGCGATCGCCGCCAGCGCGACAAGGAAGGAACGCATGGGAACGTCAGCTGTGACGAGCGCAGGCGGAGGGCGGTTCCCTGGTGGGGCGGCCGGGCGCAGTGCCGCCCTCGACGCACAACGAATCTCTGAGACGTGACACTAGTGTTCGGTCGGCTCGGTGGTGTCGCGCCGCCGGTAGACCACCTTGCCGTCCATGATGGTCACGACCACCTGGGCCTCGAGCAGCGACTCGGGCGGCAGGGCGAACACGTCTTCCGAGAGGATGACGATGTCGGCCAGCATGTCGCGCTCGATCGCCCCCTTCCGCTGGTCGTCGAACGAGGCCCAGGCGCCGCCGCTGGTGAAGGCGCGAATGGCCTCGGCCAGCGACAAGCGCTCGTCCGGCCCCCAACCCCCGTCGGGCTCGCCGTCCACCGAAGTCCGGTTCACCGCCACGAAAATGCCAAGGAGGGGGTCGAGACCGACGACGGGCCAGTCCGAACCAAACGCGAGACGTGCCCCGGCCTTCAGCAGACTGCCGGACATCCACCCGCGCGCGGCGCGGTCGGCACCCAGATTGGCTGCCCAGGGGTCGTCGGCCGCGGGAGGGACGCCGTGGGCCGGCTGGAGGCTGGCCACCACGCCCAGGGCACCGAAGCGTGAGACGTCCTCCGGGTCAGGGGCTTCGATGTGCTCGATCCGGTGGCGGCGGCCACGGGGCGGGGCGGCGTTGGCCGACTGCGCGGCTTCGTACGCGTCGAGCGTGGCGCGCACGGCCGCGTCGCCAATCGCGTGCGTCATCACCTGCCAGCCACGGCGGTCGAGTTCGGTCACCAGCCGGGTGAGATCGGCCGGGCCCATTCGCAGGTGCCCTCGGTCGGTGCTCCCCGCATACGGCTCGAGCATGGCGGCCGTCCGGGTTTCGACGACGCCATCAGCCACGATTTCGACCGCTCCGGTCTTGAGCACGGCGTCGTCACTGAAGCGCACACGCGCCTGGTCGAGCGCATCCAGGTCCTGGGGAGTCGCATCCCGATCCACCGACAATGCCTGGTACACGCGCACCGTCAAGTCACCCCGCCGGCGCAATTCGCCGTAGAGTTCCAGGTCATCGACCGAGCCCCCTGCGTTCTGGACGCTCGTGATCCCCACCCGGTTGGCTTCGACAATCGCGGCGCGGGCGGCCGAGAGCCGCTCGTCGCGCGAGGGCGCCGGCAGAACACGGCTCATCAACCCCATGGCGGCTTCTTCGAGCACGCCTGTCGGTTCGCCCCGCTGATCGCGCACGATCAGGCCGTTGACGGGATCCTCGGTCGTGCGAGTGATGCCGGCCAGGGCCAGCGCCGCCGAGTTGGCCCAGCCCGTGTGTCCGTCGAAGGCCACCAGGTAGGCGGGCCGGTCGGGCACCAATTGATCGAGGAACTGACGCGTGGGCAGCGCGCCGCCGAACGGCGCATACCGCCAGCCGCGCCCGCGAATCCATGGGTGCGTCGGGTTGACGTCGGCCCACGCGCGAATGGTCTGCCTGATGGCTTCGACCGTCGTGGCCTCGTCCAGGCTGACCTGGTCGAGCGCCAGACCGCCGCTCAGCAGGTGCAGGTGCGCGTCGTTGAAGCCCGGCAGGACGCTGCCGCCCCGCGCGTCGATGACCGTGGTCTGCGCGCGAGCCAGGCGCTGAATCTCGCGGTTCGTGCCGACGCGCAGCACCTTGTTGCCCTGTACGGCGACCGCTTCGGCCGACGCCTCATCGCCCGTGAAGACCTTGCCGTTCACGATGATGAGGTCAATCGGGCCATCATCGGCACGCTGGGCCCCGACGATGAGGCCGGCAATGAACGTCACGCCCACGATGAACGCGACGAGGTAGGCCGTCAGGCGGGCCGCCATCGGCCGATTCTAGCACTGCGTGCCGCGGCGGGCGTTCGCCGGGTCGCCTGAGCCGGGCGCGGTATGCTGCTAGACGACATGCGGTTTGCCATACTCGGATCCGGGGCGGTGGGCGGCTACTTCGGGGCGCGACTGGCACGCGCCGGCCACGACGTCACCTTCATCGCGCGCGGCGCGCATCGTGACGCGATCCGCGAGCGCGGCCTCGAAATCCGTAGCGCCAAGCTTGGCGACTTCCTCGTCCGGGCGCCGGCCGAATCCGACACGACGGTGGTCGGCCCCGTCGACGTCGTGATCGTGGCCGTGAAGGCGTACGACAACGACACGGCCTTTCCGCTGATTCCTCCGCTGATCGGCAAGGCGACGGTGGTGCTCACACTGCAGAACGGCGTGGACAACGTGGCGCAACTCGCCGCCCTGGTGGGGCAGAATCGCGTGCTCGGTGGCGCGACCTACGTCGCGACGGCGCTCCAGGCCCCGGGGCTCATCGAGCAGACCGGTGTGCACCGGTCGATCATCTTCGGCGAGGTGTTCGGGACGCCGGGCCTGACCCCGCGCGTGCAGGCACTGGCCGACGCGATGGCGCCGGCCGACATCCAGGTCACCGCGGTGCCCGACGCGCGGACGCCCCTGTGGGACAAGTTCGTCTACCTCGTGCCCTTCTCGGGCTTCACGGGTGTCGCGCGCCTGCCCATCGGGTACATCTGGAGGTTCCCGCAGATTCGTGACATGTTCCATGCGGCCGCTCGAGAAGTCGCCGCCATCGCCGGGGCCGAAGGGGTGGCCCTGTCGCCCGACCGCTTCGAACGGCTCGACGAGTACATGACCAACATCCCGGCCTCGACGCGGTCGTCGCTGCTGGTCGACCTCGAACAGGGCAAGCGCATCGAGGTCGAGGCGCTGCAGGGCGCGGCCATCCGCCGGGCAGCGGCTCACGGCGTGCCCGTGCCCATCGTTTCCACGCTGTACTCGGCTCTCAAGCCCTGGGAAGCCGGCAACCCGCGCGCGTAGACGGACCGGAATGCTCAGCGACGCCGCTCTTGCGCCCGCCCTGCTGACGGCGGCAGCCGGCATGGTGGCGGGCGCGCTGGGCGCGATGCTCGGCATCGGTGGCGGCGCGTTCCTCGTGCCGGTGCTCGTCCAGGGGCTCGGTGTGCCGATGCCGCAAGCGGTGGCCGTCAGCCTCGCTACCGTCATCGCCACGTCGAACGCGGTATCGGCCTCGCCATCGGGCCACGAGACCATCAACCTGCGCTTCGGTTTCCTGCTCGAACTGGCGACGGTGGTGGGCGGGCTCCTCGGCAGCCTCACCGCCGTGTTCGTGCCGGTGCGCGCGCTGATGATCGCCTTCAGCGCCGTCATGACCACGATGAGCGTGCTCACGTTCCTCCGCCGCGACCATCGCAACAACCTGCCGGCCTCCGCCGACCTGGGCCCGTGGGGCGCTCGCTTCCTGGACGACGCCACGGGAGAGACCGTCGCCTACCGCGTGACCCGCTTGCCGCTGGCTGTTGGCACGTCGTTTGTGGCCGGCAACCTGGCCACGCTGCTCGGCATCGGCGGCGCCGTCGTCAAGGTGCCCATTCTCAACGGCTGGTGCGGCCTTCCGCTGCGCGTGGCATCGTCGACCAGCGCCTTCATGGTCGGCGTCACCGCAACCTCGGGCGCGCTCGTGTACTTCGGGCGCGGCCTGCTGCTGCCCGCACTGGCCGCTTCGGCGGTGATCGGCGTTCGCGCGGGGTCGGCGTTCGGCCTGCGATTCGGCCAGCGCCAGGCGCCGCGCCGCTTGAAGACCCTGCTCGCCGCCGTCCTGCTGGTCGTGGCGGCGGCCATGGTGTGGCGGTTGCCATGATCGAGCGCCTGTTCGTAATGAACGGACACCTCTACACGGCGCTGCTTGGGTGCGGGCTCCTCGCCCGCTGGGCCTGGCCCGGGTCCGAGGCGGTGCTCGGTTTGCTGCACGCGGGCCTGCTCCTGCTCATTCTCACGCCGGTGACGCGCGTCGTCGTCGCGTGTGCGCGCTATCTGCGCGCGGGGGATCGCGGCTCGGCGGCCATGACCCTCGCCATTCTCGCGGTGATAGCCTTCAGCGCCTGGGCCGGCGCGCAGTAGCGGTCACCGGTATGCGTCGACACAACGAGATCGCGCCGAATCGGAGAGCAGCGGAAACGACGACACGACGTGCGCGTGCTCGTCCGCGGTGAGGTGGTAGAGGCGCGACGCCAGCGCGTTGAGCCGCGCGTAGCGGTCGAGGTCGTCTTCCGGGTCGCGACGCACGCTCAACGCGGTGGCCAGGTCCGCCAACCCGGCCCACTCGGACGAGCCCGCCGTGGGCCGCGGTACCGGTAGCCGCGCCATCAGCGCGGCGGTGACGTGCGTGCTCATCTGCAGCCGCACGAGGAAGTTGACCACCAGGCTGTTGAGCAGGCCGACCAGGCACCACGCGTCCCGATCCAGCAGGGGCTGCTTGGCGCAGAAGACGGTGTGCGTGGAGACGACGCCCGCCGGCAGCACGGCCGCTATCAGCGTCAACCGGTTGGTCGCGCCGGCCACGTCCCTGTAGGCGAGACGCGAGCGGCCGAAGCTGGAGGCCGCCGCCAGCAGCCGTGACGCGTCTTCACCGCGAATGCCCCGGGTGACCGAGTCGAGATCGACGCCGAACGGGCGCAGGTGCCGGCCGTCCACCACCGGCAGCAGCGCGGCCGCTGCCACACCGCTGGACGCACGGTATCGCACGAAGTGCGCTCGGTCGTCGGTGGCGTTCAGCTCTCGCCCGAAGCACACGGACCAGCCGGTGAGTGAGGCGAGAGGGGGTGCCTGCAGCGCGCGCCAGGCGACGCTCACGTCGAGCGGCGACGCGAGCGCGGGCATGGTTAGGTGGGCGGAATCCCAGCGCGAGAGGAACTCGCGCGTCAGCCGAATCTCCGATGGGTGGGCCTCGGTCCTCGGGTCGTCGGGCAGCGCCGCCAGCGCCGACGCATCGGTCAACCGGGCCTGGATGGGCAACGTGTCGGTCCGTCCGCCTCTGGCGCCGCCAACCAGCAGGAATCGGACGCTGCGATGAATGGGGAATATCGCCGTGCGGTTGTCGAACGCCAGCCACGTGTTGAGCTGGCAGCTGTCGAGCAGCGCCCGCCGGAGGTCGGCGCTGCCAACGTCGGTCTGAAGGCCCGACGGCAGGATGAGTCCGAATCGACCACCCGGCCTGAGCAGGTCGAGCGCCCGCGTGATGAAGAGCTGGTACTGATTGATGTGACCGCGAGGCAGGAGAGGGTACTGCGCCGAGCCGCGCGCGAAGGCGAGCCGCGCCCGCACCTGGCCGCGCGACTCGCTGCGGCGCTCCGAATCGCCCGTGTCGGCGCGCAGCATCTCCCAGGGTGGATTGCCCAGCACGGCGTCGAAACCGGCGTCGGGGCGCGGTCGGCCGGCGGCGTCGACGAACACCTCGGGAAACGCCAGTTCCCAGTGGAACGCGCCGTGCGTG
>JADZBZ010000444.1 GCA_020851835.1 Acidobacteriota bacterium | reverse complement strand
GGCCCCAGGAACATGAAGCTGCCGACCGGACGGCTCGGATTCTTGAGCCCGGCCCGCGACCGCCGAATCGCCCGCGACACGGCCGAAATAGCGCGATCCTGGCTCACCACGCGACGATGCAGATCGACTTCCATACGAAGCAGCTTGTCGCCCTCGTCCTGGTTGATTGACGAGAGCGGCACGCCGGTCCACTTGGAAACGACTTCGTCGATGTCGGCACGGGACACGACCACGCGGCGTGAATTCGAGCGGACGTCGAATTTCTCGCGCACCATCTGCAGGTTCTCGCGCGCGTTCTGCTCCTGCTCGCGGTAGAACTGCGCCTTGTCGAACTCCTTGGCCGATACGGCGTGCTCCATCTGCTCGACGGCCACGCGGATGCTCTTGTTGATTTCGCCGAACTCCTCGCTGTAGCCGGCCTCGCGCAGCTTGGCGCGGGCGCCCGCCTCGTCCACCAGATCGATGGCCTTGTCCGGCAGGAAGCGATCGGTGATGTACCGACTCGACTGGTAGACGGCAGCCTCGATCGCTTCGGGCGTGTACTCGACGTGGTGAAACTGCTCGTAGCGATCCTTGATGCCCATCAGGATCTCGGTGGTTTCGACCTCGGAAGGCGGGTCCACCTTGATGGCCTGGAAGCGGCGCTCGAGCGAGCGGTCCTTTTCGATGTATTTCCTGTACTCGGACGGGGTCGTAGCGCCGATGCAGCGAATCTCCCCGCGCGAGAGCGCGGGCTTGAGGATATTGGCCGCGTCGAGCGACCCTTCGGCGGACCCGGCGCCGACCAGCGTGTGGAGCTCGTCGATGAACACGATGATGTTCGGGTTCTCGGTGAGCTCCTTCATGATGGCTTTGAGGCGCTCCTCGAACTGTCCCCGGTATTTCGTGCCCGCGACAATCAGCGAGATGTCGAGCGCCAGCAAGCGCTTGTCGGCCAGGAAGTGCGGCACGTCGCCGTAGACGATTTTCTGGGCCAGCCCTTCGACGATGGCCGTCTTGCCGACGCCCGGCTCGCCAATCAGCACCGCGTTGTTCTTCGTGCGGCGGCAGAGCACCTGCTGCACGCGCTCGAGCTCGTAGCGGCGGCCGACCAGCGGGTCGAGCTGGTTCTTCATCGCGGCCTCGGTGAGGTCGCGCGAGAACTCGGCCAGGAGCGGTGTTTCCTTGACGCGCGTCAGCGTGGTCTTCTCGTTGAGCAGCTGCACGATGTCTTCGCGCACCTGGTGCAGCCGCATCCCCTTTTCCATCAGGATGGTCGCCGCCACCGAGCGCTCTTCGCGCAGGATGCCGAGCAGCAGGTGCTCGGTGCCGATGTAGTTGTGCAGCAGCCGGTCCGCTTCTTCGGCCGCGTACTGCAGCACGCGCTTGGTCTCGGCGCTGAAGGGGATCTCGACCGACGTCGACACCTTCTCGCGGAAGACCGTGCGACCTTCGATGTCCTTGCGAATGGCTTCGAGGGACAGATGCGACCGCGCGAAGATCCGACTCGTCAGGCCCTTGCCTTCGCGGATCAGGCCGAGCAGCAGATGCTCGGTCTCAATGGAGATGCTCCCGAGCTGGCTCGCCTCGTAGCGGGCGAAGAACAGGACCCGCCGTGCTCGTTCCGTATAACGCTCGAACATCCGACGCCGCAGCCCCCTTTGTGGTCATTATACGGCACCCAGCCCGCCCCCCGATGCGAGAAGATGCCGTAAGTCCAAGAAACATCTGGACTTCGGACAATTGGATCGCAGCTCATCAGCTCTCGTCGGCCCTCGGTACGGCGCCCTGCACGAGCGCCTTGAACTGAATCGCTGTCAAGTCCCGCGGCGTCCAGGCAACCCGTGGCCCTTGGCACTCGACGCCTGTTCCCTGTAGTGTCTCCCCATGCCAACCGTCGGTTTCATCGGCCTCGGCCTCATGGGCAAGCCCATGGCCCTCAATCTCCGCAAGCACAACTTCGCTGTCGTCGCGCACAGTCGAAGCCGCGGACCCGTGGACGCGCTGCTGGCCGCGGGCGCCACCGCTGCGATCTCGCCCGCCGACGTGGCGCGCCAGGCTCGGGTCATCATCACCATCCTGCCGGACGGTCCGGACGTGGCCAGCGTGCTCGAAGGGCCCGACGGCGTCTTCTCCGCCATGCAGCCAGGCGCCATCATCGTGGACTCCTCGACCATTGCCCCCGCGACGGCCCGGCGCCTGGCGGCGGCCGCGGCCGAGCGGGGCGGCGCGCTGCTCGACGCGCCGGTGAGCGGCGGAGAGATCGGCGCCATCGACGGCACCCTCACGTTCATGGTGGGTGGCGACGCCTCCGCGCTGGCCGAGGTCACGCCCATCCTGTCGGCAATGGGCAAGCCCGAGAAGATCGTCCACGTCGGCGCCTCGGGCGCCGGCCAGATCTGCAAGGCCTGCAATCAGATCGTTCTCGGCGGAACCATGGCGGTGGTGGCCGAGGCCATCGCGCTGGCGCGGAAGAACGGCGTGGACCCGATGAAGGTGCGGGCCGCGCTGCTCGGCGGCTTCGCCCAGAGCCGCGTGCTCGAGGTCCACGGCGAACGGATGATCGCCGGCAACTACAAGCCCGGGTTCAAGGCCAAGCTCTTCAACAAGGATCTCGGCATCGCGCGGGCCGCCCTGGCCGAAGCCGGCGTGCCGGCGCTGGCCTCGTCGGTCGTCACCGAACTGGTGCACGCGCAGATGGCTGCAGGGCGAGGTGAGGAGGACTACTCGGCCCTCGGCGACGTGGTCTTCGCGCTCGCCCACCTGAGCCGGGAGTCGTAAGGCTCGCGCGGGCTTGGCGAAGGGCGGGCATCACGCGTATGCTCGGCACTCTGGAGGAGGATGGCCATGGAACGCAAGACCGCTCACGACTTCGATCAGGAACTCCTGATCCTGTTCGACGCCTACGTCCACGGCGCGCTCGATCGCCGCGGTTTTCTCGACAAGGCGGCCAAGTTCGCGGTCGGAGGTGTGACGGCGGCGATGCTGCTCGAGCAGCTCAGTCCGAAGTTCGCTGAAGCCCAGGTGGTCAAGCCCGATGACGGGCGGATCAAGGCCGAGCACGTCGAATATCCTTCTCCGAAGGGATCCGGCACGATGCGCGGGTACTTCGCGCGGCCGGCCACGCCATCGGGCAGGCTGCCCGGCGTGCTGGTCATCCACGAGAACCGCGGCCTCAACCCGCACATCGAAGACATCGCGCGCCGCCTGGCGCTCGACAACTTCGTGGCCTTCGCGCCCGACGCTCTGTTCCCGCTCGGTGGTTATCCCGGCGACGAAGACAAGGCGCGCGAGTTGTTCCCGAAGCTCGATCAGGCCAAGACGCGGGAAGACTTCATCGCCGGCGCGGCCTGGCTCAAGGCGCGGCCCGAATGCAGCGGCCGGTACGGCGCCGTGGGCTTCTGCTACGGCGGCGGCGTGGTCAATTTCCTGGCCACGCAGCTGCCGGATCTGGCTGCGGGCGTGGTGTTCTACGGCAGTTCTCCCGCGACGGCGGACGTGCCGAAGATCAAGGCGG
>JADZBZ010000443.1 GCA_020851835.1 Acidobacteriota bacterium | reverse complement strand
GCGCCCGTGCCAGGCCGAGCTGTTCCCGGCACCGCGCGCACGAGGCGAGGTGCGCCTCGGCGTCGGCCGCCGGCCGCTGGCCGTCGTCGATGGCCCCGATGAGGTCGTCGAGCGTGTCGTAATCCACCTCAGCGCAGCGGGGGTAGAATCGCCGCCGGGTGGCAGGCCTGTTCGGATTCCTACTCCGTCGCCGGCTCCGATACGACGAGACCGGCCGGTGTCTGGGCGTCGAGGCGATTCCATGAGCCCGCTGCGGCCGAGCCACAGCCGCTCCGCGAGGCGCGGCGCGAGTTCGAGCGCGGCTACATCCTCGAGGCGCTGCGCCGCGCGGGCTGGGCCTGGGCCAGGCCTTCATCCTGAGCCGCCGATGATCGTGGCCCATCTTGGACCGCCTACCGGGCGGCGCGGCGGCCCCGCCGGGTATCTCGCCCAGCTGCAGGGCGCGCTGGCCGGGCACGGATCGGGATCGCATCGGGTGTTGTTGCCGTCTGGCGGCGGCAATGGCGCGGCGTCGCCGGCCACCGCGCCGGACCCTGCCCTCGTCGCGATTCGGCGGCTGCGCCGCACGTGGCTGGGCGCGCCTGCCTTCGATCGGCCGTCGGACGCGGACTTGAGGTGCGAGGGTGGCCCGGTGCATCAGTCCATCGAGGCGACATGGCTCGAGATCCGGCGCGACATCGGGCCGGCCCTCGAGGCAGGCCTCTCGGCCCCGGCCGACGTGCTGTTCGCGCACGATGCCCCATCGGCCGAAGCCGCCCTGAGCCGTCGCGGGCGCGGGCAGCAGGTGTGGTTGCTGATGCACTCGCCCATGCCGCTGGCTCTGTATCTGGCGTGGAGCTTCGGCGTGCCCGACCGGGAGTGGCAGGAGGTGGCTGCCTGCCCCGATGTGGTGGAGTGGATCACCCGCGAGCTGCGCGTGTGCGAGTCGGTGGATCGGCTCTTCCTGCCCTGCCGCGAGGCCGGCGAGGAACTCGTTCGCGGCGACGGCCGGTTCCGGCCGGTCGTGGCTCGTGCGTCGATGCTGATGACGGGTGCCGCGGCGCCGGTCCGGGGCGGCGCCCAGCCGCGTTCACACTGGGGACTCCCGGATGAGGTGCCGATCGGACTCTTCCTCGGCACCGCGCAGCCGTACCGCGGCCTCGACCTTCTCCTCGCCGCCGTGCGGAGGCTCGGTCGGTCCGACCCGGCCGGCGTCATCGCCGTGGCGGGATGCTCCGCCGATCAGATCCCGTTCCATCCCCGGCTCCGAGCGCTCGGCCCGGTATCCGACGTCGGCGATCTGCTGGCTTCGGTGGACGTCGTGGTCAACGTCAACCGCTTTTCGCTCTTCGACCTGTCCACGATCGAGGCGCTCGAAGCCGGACGTCCGCTCCTGTTGACGCCGGTCGGCGGCAACCTGACGTTCGAGAGTCTCGGCGCCGGCTGCGTCATGCTCGAGTCGCTCGAACCCGCGGCCATCGCTGGTGGGATGGCCGCGGTGTTCGGGCTGTCCCGGGCCGATCGCGCAGCGATGGGTGCGCGCTCTCGCGCGTGCTACGAGGCGCAGTTGACGCCGCGCCATCTGCGGCAGCGCCATGTCGATCTGTACGACGAGGTCGCGGCGACGTCGGGGGCGCGCGCATGATCGAGACCACCAGGATCCTCGTTCTCGGGGCCGGGCCCACGGGCCTGGGAGCCGCCTGGCGCCTGCAGGCGTTGCACCAGCGGGACTGGCTGCTGCTCGAAGCCGACGGCACGGCCGGCGGGCTGGCTGGCTCGGTGGTGGACGAGCACGGCTTCACGTGGGACTTCGGCGGCCACGTGCAGTTCAGTCACTACGGCTACTTCGATCGCCTGATGGACGACCTGCTGGGCCCGGAGGGCTGGCATTTCCACGATCGCGAGTCATGGGTCTGGGTGCGCAACCGGTTCGTTCCGTATCCCTTCCAGCTGAACCTCCACCGCCTTCCGGCCGACGAGGCGCGGGCGTCCATCGACGGGCTGGCGCGCGCGGCGCGGGACGCGGGAGTGGCCCGCCCGGCGAACTTCGGCGAGTGGATTGACGCCACCTTCGGCGAGGGTATCGCGCGTACGTTCATGCGGCCCTACAACCACAAGGTGTGGGCCCGGCCGCCCGAGCGCCTGGCATGGCACTGGATTGGCGACCGCGTGGCCGTCGGGGACGTGGCCCGGGTCGAGGAGAACCTCCGCCTTCACCGGGACGATGTGTCGTGGGGACCCAACAACCAGTTCCGCTTCCCGGTTCGCGGAGGCACCGGGGCGATCTGGCGCACGCTGGCGTCGCGCCTGCAGGCGGCCGCACCCGGCCGGCTCCACTTCGGACAGCGCGCCGTCTCCATCGACACGCACGCGCACGAGGTGCAGCTCGCGTCGGGTGAACGGATTCGTTACGAGCACCTGATCAGCACGATGCCGCTCGACGTCTGCGTGCGGATGAGCGATCTGGCGCCGCAGCTCGGGGCGCATCTCGCCGACCTCGAGTTCAGCTCGACCCACGTGATCGGCGTCGGGCTGCACGGTCAACCGCCACCAGCGCTGGCCACGAAGTGCTGGATGTATTTCCCGGAGAGTAACTGCCCGTTCTACCGGGTCACCCACTTCTCTCACTACGCGCCCGCCAACGTGCCCGACCCCTCGCGCTACTGGTCGCTGATGGCCGAGGTATCCGAGTCGGCATTCCGGCCGCTGGCGAGCCCGGACGTCGACGGTGACACCGTCAGGGGCATGCTGGCCACCGGACTCGTCCGCGATGCTGCCCAGGTGCATCACACCTGGCACCGCCGCCTCGAGCGAGGATATCCAATTCCATCGCTGCACCGGGATCGGGCGCTCGGAGTGTTGTTGCCGGCCCTCGCGTCGCGCGGCGTGTGGTCGCGGGGCCGCTTCGGCGCGTGGAAGTACGAAGTGTCGAACCAGGACCACAGCTTCGCGCAGGGCGTGGAGGTGGTGGACCACCTGCTCACGGATGCACTCGAAGAGACGCTGCACCTGCCGGAGCGCGTCAACGCCAGGCGGCCGTCCCAGCCAGCGCCGAACGGCGGCCGCGGATGAGTGTGGGACGGGAACTGCGCCGGCTGGCGGGCGGTGCCCGCGCATCCTCGATGGCGACGCTAACATCGGACTGGCCACGCTCGCCGTCGCCGACATCCTCGCGACCACCGACAACCTGCTTGGCACCGACACGCGGTTCGCCGGCAGTCTCCAGGCGCAGCGCCCGGTCCGCTACCGGATGCCGACCGAGAACCTCTACGCGGTGCCCGACCGGAGCGGTGGATGGATGAGGATCGAGGCCGTGCCCGCGGGGGCAGCCACCATCGTCGGCTGCATCCGGGCCCAGTTGCTCTGCTTCGCCTGAGCGCGACCTATCTGAACTCCACCGTCACGGTCGGACCGTCGATCTTGATGCCCTTCACGTCCTTCAGGTAAGGCTTCACTTCGCTGAGGGACGCGCCCGGGCCCACCTTGCCCTGCAGCGCCTTCAGCTTCTCCTGATCCTGGAACAGCTGACCGAGGTCCATTTCGAGCAGCGTCAGGCGCGAGCCGTTCACATACTCGGCGTTGGTCTTGACGATGGTGCCGACCACTTGCAGGTCGATGCCGATCTTGAAGCCGTCGAACATGGTCTTGACCATGTTCAACACCATGGGGTCTGTCATGTCGGGTCCGCCCTGAGGCGTGTCCGATGGGGTCGTGGCGCCGGCGGGCTTGTCCTGGAATTGCACGGTGAGGACCGACGTCCCGCCGTCGCGCTTCAACGAGAACTTCACCGGGTTCTCGACCGGGGGCGGCGCCGAGGCGAACACCCCGGTCGTGCTGCCGCTCATGCTCGGGTCCTGGCTCACTTGCAGCTGGTTGATGTCGTCGAAGGCGAAGACGGCCTTCACGCCCTCGAACCCGCCGGCCTTCGCCGGTTCGGCCGACACGAGGCGAACGCCCTTGCCCATGCGCTCGGCGGCTCGCTTCAGATCGGCCTCGTTCACTGGGTTGCCCGACTGTCCGGGCTGGGTCATGCCGGGCATCATCGCCTTCATGCCGCCGATGTTCACCAGCGTGGACTGTTCGACCGTGCCGCTGCCATCGGGCTTCACGGTGATCAGGGTGGCGCTGTTGATGCAGCCCGCGAGGGTCGTCGAGGCGGCGACCAACAGCAGGGCACGAATGGTGCGCATGGATCCTCCAGTCAGGGGTCCGAACATCATACCTATACTGGGGCCATGTCGAGCGAAGGGGCGGGACGGACGGCGCTGGTCACCGGGGCATCGGCGGGCATCGGGGCTGCGTTTGCGGAGGTCCTGGCCGCGCGCGGCTACGGGCTGGTCCTCACGGCACGGCGCGAGGCGCGCCTCCAGGCCCTGGCGGCGGACCTCGCCCGCACGCACGGGGTACCCGTGGAGGTGATGGTGGCCGACCTGGCAGACCCTGCGGCGCCATCGGCGCTGGTGGACGAGATCGCGCGCCGCGGCCTGC
>JADZBZ010000442.1 GCA_020851835.1 Acidobacteriota bacterium | reverse complement strand
TCCTGAGCACGTCCTGCGCCAACTCGATGGTGAGCGGCCGTCCAGTGAGCGACGCATAAGCGAGCAACCGGATGAGCGATCCTTCGAGCTCACGGACGTTCGACTTGATGCGGCTGGCGATGTACATGGCGACCGTGTCGGGCAGCGGCACCGCTTCGGTTTCGGCCTTCTTCTTCAGGATGGCCGTCTTTGTCTCGAGATCCGGGGGCTGGATGTCGGCGATGAGGCCCCACTCGAAGCGGGATCTCAGGCGCTCCTCGAGCGCTGGGATCTCGTGTGGTGGGCGATCGCTGCTGATGACAATCTGCTTCTGCGCGTCGTGCAGGGCGTTGAAGGTGTGGAAAAACTCGGTTTGTGTGCCTTCCTTCCCCGAGACGAACTGGATGTCATCCACCAGCAGCACGTCCACGCTCCGGTAGCGGGAGCGGAATTCGAGCACCCGATCGAAGCGGACGGCGTTGATCATCTCGTTCATGAAACGCTCCGACGAGATGTAGGTTAGCGTCAGGGCGGGGTTGTGCTGCACTACGTAGTGGCCGATGGCGTGCATCAAGTGCGTCTTGCCCAGTCCCACGCCGCCGTAGATGAATAGCGGGTTATAGGAGCGCGACGGCGCCTCGGCAACGGCCCGGCAGGCGGCATGGGCGAACTGGTTCGACGGTCCAACAATGAACGTGTCGAAGGTGTAGCGGGGATTGAGACCGCCCGGAATCACCGGTGACGCCGCGCTACTGGGACGCTCCTCAACCTGGAACGGGCGTTCGGGGGTGGTGGTTGGGGCCGGGGTCGTAAGACCGGGTGCGGGCATGGGAATCGCGCCCGGCGTCGCCTCGGTGCCGTCCACTTCGAAGACCAACTGTACCTGCCCTCGTCCAACCTCGGTCAGCGCCTCGGCCAGCACGACCGAGTAGTGCCGAGGCAGCCACTCGACGTAAAGTGGTGCCGGGACCCGGATCACCAGCGCACGGCCCAGGTCGGTCTTGAGGGCCGTTGGCTTGAACCAGGTGGAGAAGCTGTGCTGGCCGACCTTGCCTTCTATCAGGGTGAGGATCTGGTCCCAGATGGTCGTGGCGGGCATAGCGGGTTCGTCTTGCCGGGAAAACTGAAGCTGTCAACCGCCACAGTTGCCGCAAGAATTCCGCCAGATACGAGCATTTTGGCGGAATTCGGACGGGTCTTTGGTCTTTTCCACAAGTTTTTCCACACCTGTGGAAAAACTCGGGTAGGCGGAAAGCCACTCTAGCACGGTGTTCGGCACTTTACAGGGCGCGACCGTGGCGTTTAGAATCAGAGGTTCGTTCCGAGGAGAACATGGCCAGATCCAAGAAGGGTAAGCGTACGTTTCAGCCGAACAACCGCCGCCGGGCCAAAACCCACGGGTTTCTGGTCAGGATGGCAACCAAGGACGGTCGACAGGTGCTGAAGCGCCGTCGCGCCAAGGGCCGCAAGCGGCTGACGGTGTCGGACGAGCGCTGAGATGCCCCGTTTTCGCGCTGACGAGCACGTCCGGAAGCGCGAGGATTTCGAGCGAATCTACGAGACCGGACGCCGCGCGTCGGGCCGCCTGATGACGATGTTCGTCAGGGAAAACGGCCGGCCCGGTGCCCGGTTGGGCATTGCAGCAACCAGAAAGATCGGCTCGGCCGTGATCCGAAACCGGGCCAAGCGCCTCGTTCGCGAGGTTTTTCGTCACCACAAACCGACCGGCGGCTTCGATGTGGTCATCGTTCCGCGCCGGGAGATGCTCGATGCGCCCTATGACATCCTCGAGGCCGAATTCCGAGCGCTCCTCGACCGACGAGACCAGCGTCGCGGGCCATCATCGGTCGGTCGCGTCCCACGTCGGACTTCTGCTCATCAGCGCATATAAAGTGGCCTTTTCGCCGTGGTTCTCGGGTACCTGCCGGTTCGTGCCCGGGTGCGCGGACTACACGTCCGAGGCCCTGGTTCGTCATGGTTTCGCCCGGGGGATCTGGCTCGGCTTCCGCCGACTCTGCCGTTGTCATCCCTTTGGCGGCCACGGATACGACCCCGTCCCCCATGATCGCCCGGTGACGCGGTAAGTTCACCAAGCAAGGTCCCCCTCTTCTGTCCATGGAACGCCGCGTCCTCCTCGCCATTTCGCTTTCGTTTCTGGTTCTCTTCGCGTACCAGACGTACTTCGCGCCCAAGCCTTCTTCGCCCGCGCCGGACGTCCCCGTGGGAGCCCCCGCGACGCTTCCCGGTCAGGCGCCGCCGGCGGCGCCGGGTGGCCCGGCCCTCGCGGTGCAGCCCGCGCCGACCGCCACACCTCAGCCACCCCCCGTGGCTGTCGTGGTCGGAGATCGCGCGGAGCGTGACATCACGGTCGAGACGGGCACGCTTCGCGCGGTCTTCACCAATCGTGGTGCGCGGCTGAAGAGCTGGGTGCTCAAGAACTACCGTAACGACGCCGGAGAGCCGCTGAACCTCGTGCCGGACCCGGACAACGTCAACGATGCGCTGCAGCCCTTCTCGTTGCGCTTCGACGATGCCGGCCTCACCTCGCGGGTGAACGGGGCGCTGTTCGGCAGCCCGGCCCCGGCGACGGTAGACGCCACCGGGTCGCCTGCCACCATCTCGTTCGAATGGCAGGACGCCGAGGGGATGCGCGTCACCAAGGCCTTCACCCTGCAGCCCGACGGTTTCGTGGTCGAGGTCGCCATCAGCGCGACACGCGGCACCGAAGTCCTGAACCCAGGCATCGACTGGGGTCCGGGCCTGGGGGATGACATCGCCAACGCACCCCCAGGCAAGTTCCTGAGGCCCAGTTATTCCACACCGGCGCAGGCGCTGCTGCACCAGAACAACTCGGTCACCCGGTTTACGGCCTCAGCGCCCGGCAACGCCGAAGGGTCGTTCCTCTACGCCGGGATGGACGACCACTACTTCACGGCCCTGATCCTCAACATCGGCCCGCAAGCCTCTCCCTTCCGGTTCGACCACACGTCCTTCGTGGTGCCACCCAAGAGCGAGGGTGCGCCGCCGGGCCGGTACGCCGCCTTCGGGGTGCACTTCGACACGCCGCCGCCCAGCATGCGCTTCTACGTCGGGCCGAAGGCGTTCGATCAGCTGCGCGCCATCGACACCGAGATGGTGCGGGTCATCAACTTCGGCATCTTCTCGTGGCTCGCGGTACCGCTGCTGGGCGCCTTGAAGTGGGTGCACGGCTATGTCGGCAACTGGGGCTGGTCCATTGTCGCGATCACGCTGCTGATCAACCTGGTGATGTTCCCCCTGCGGCAACGTTCGGTATCCTCCATGCGGAAGATGCAGGAGATCCAGCCGCAGATGAAGGCCATCCAGGCGCGCTACGCCAACTTCAAGATCACGGATCCCCAGCGCCAGAAGATGAACGAAGAGGTGATGGCCCTCTACAAGGAGAAGGGCGTCAATCCGGCCAGCGGCTGCGTGCCCATGCTGCTCACCTTCCCCTTCCTCTTCGCGTTCTATGCCATGCTTTCCCAGGCGATCGAGATCCGGGGCGCCGACTTCGTGGGCTGGATCACCGACCTGTCCCGGCCCGACCCGCTCTTCATCACGCCCGTGCTGATGGGCGCGACGATGTTTTGGCAGCAGCGGTTGACGCCCACGTCGGCCGACCCCGTGCAGCAGCGCGTGATGATGGTCATGCCGATCATGTTCACGTTCATGTTCCTGTCGTACCCGAGCGGCCTGGTGATCTACTGGACGATCAGCAACCTCTGGGCCATCGGGCAACAATACCTGACCAACACCATGGCGCCGCTGCCAGCCAAAGCCAAGAGCTGAGACTTCCATGTCCACCACCGCAGAGATCGCCGCGTTTGTCCAGACCGTTGCCGAGAAGATGGGCTTGCAGTTGACGGCCTCAGCGGAGGAAATGCCCGACGGTCTGCGCATCAACCTCGATGGCGAGGACGGCGGGCTCCTGATTCGACGGCAGGGCGAGGCGCTGGCCGCCCTGCAGCATGTTGTCGCGGCCATCTATCGCCGCGAGAGCACCGAGGGCCGCCGCCTCGTCGTGGACTGCATGGGCTACCGCAAGGACAAGGACGCCGAGCTGCGGCAGATGGCCCTCTTCCTCGGCGAGAAGGCCAAGGCGAGCGGACTGGCGCAGGAGATGGGCCCGCTCAACCCGTACGAGCGTCGCATCGTGCACCTGGCGGTTGCCGAGATCGAGGGCATTTCGTCGGAGAGCATCGGCGACGCGTTCGAGAAGACCGTCATCATCGCGCCGCGCTAGGCCACCGGAAGCGTGATGACCTCACGTCAGTTCCGGAAGGTGGCGCCCGGATCGCGCGGCGCGGCGACCGACGATCGAATGCGGGCATGTGTGAGGGACTCACGCCGCGAGGCGGGCTGCCGCACCCGGGGATTGCGTGCGTCATCACGCTTTCAGGGGTCCAGGCGGCGAGCCTGGTGAGATCGTGTTCTCGACGGCCGACACCATCGTTGCCATCGCCACGCCCCAGGGTCGCGCAGGCCTCGGGGTGCTGCGGCTGAGCGGCAGCGCCGCCGCGGCCATCGCCGCCGCGCTCGTCGGACGCGCGACCCCGTTCGCTGCCCGGCACGCGACCTTCGCGCGCCTCTCTCCTCACGGTGACGCCGTCGTCGGCGACGAGGTCGTCATCACGCGGTTTCCGGCCCCTGCTTCGTACACAGGCGAAGACGTGGTCGAGATTTCAGCGCACGGAAGTCCGGTGGTGCTGGCGGGCATCCTTCGGGGAGCCATCGCCGGCGGTGCGCGGCTGGCCGAGCCCGGCGAGTTCACGCTTCGTGCGTTCCTCAACGGCAAGCGCGACTTGATTCAGGCCGAGGCCGTGGCGGATCTGATCGAGGCGGTGACGCCCCTGCAGGCGCGCGCGGCGTTCGATCAACTGGAGGGTACGCTCACCGGCGCGATTGCGGAGATCGAGAGTCGGCTCTTCGACGTCAGAGCCAGGCTGGAGGCCTCCCTTGATTTTCCGGACGAGGGCTACCACTTCATCTCGTCTGGTGAACTGGTGACCGAACTGAACGCGATTATCGTGCAATGCGATCGACTGCTGGTCGACGCCGAGCGGGGACGCGTCATCAGGGAGGGCGCCTTGATCGCACTGGTGGGTGCACCCAACGTCGGCAAATCGAGCCTGTTCAACGCCCTTCTGAACGCCAATCGCGCCATCGTCACGGCGGTGCCTGGAACGACACGCGATCTGCTGACCGAGCGGGTCGAGGTGCAGGGGTTGTCGCTGACGCTGGTGGACACGGCGGGCCTGCGAGACGCCACGGACGACATCGAGCGAGAGGGTGTAGCGCGCGCGCGTAGGTCGCTCGGTGTGGCGGAACTGGCCATCGTCGTGCTGGATCGTTCTCGCGAGCAGGGGCCTGACGATAGGCAGGTGCTGCGCGAGTCGGAGGGCCGGCCGCGCGTGATTGTCGTGAACAAGGTCGATCTTCCAGCCGCGTGGCTGCCGGAGGCGAAGTTACCGGAGGGCGAGGCACCGGTTCTGGTCAGCGCGCACAGCGGCGAAGGCCTGACAGGGCTGGGCGAGCGGATTGCCGGGCGGCTGGCGGCTTCCACGACGCCGCAGCGCGATACGCCGATGGTGACCAACGTGCGGCACGCGCAGCTCATCACGGAGGCCAGGGCCGCCATGGTTCGAGGCAGGGATGCGCTCGGCGAGTCGGCTGACGCGCTGCCCGAGGAGTTCCTGCTCGCCGACCTTCAGGAGGCTGCCAGCCGCCTTCAGGAAGTGACCGGGCGACGGAGTTCGGC
>JADZBZ010000441.1 GCA_020851835.1 Acidobacteriota bacterium | reverse complement strand
CCACCGAAATCACGGGCGAGGGCAGCTCCATTGCGCCGCTCAACGACCGGCTGGCGGCCGAGGCGAAGCCGCAGTTCGACTCCTTCAAGGTGGCGCTCGACTTCCGGACGCTGGAGGAGTACTTCGCTCGTCTCGAGTCGCGCTCGCATCCCGCGATTAACGTCGGCACGCTGGTTGGTGCCGGCGGCGTGCGCGCGTACGTAATTGGCGACTCGCAGCGCGCCGCGACGCCCGATGAGCTCGAGCAGATGAAGACGCTCGTCCGGCAGGCGATGCAGCAGGGTGCGCTCGGCCTCAGCACGTCGCTCCAGTACGTGCCAGACCGGTTCGCCAGCACCGACGAGATCGTGGAACTGGCGAAGGTGGCCGCCGAGTACGGCGGGGTCTACCTCACGCACCAGCGCTCCGAGTCGAACCGCATCATCGAGTCGCTGGACGAGGCGTTCGCCGTGGCCGAGCGCGCCCGCATCCCGACCGAGGTATGGCACCTCAAGACGGCCTACCGCGCCAATTGGGGCCGCATGCCCGAGGTGCTGCAACACTTCGCCTCGGCCCGGGCGCGCGGTCTCGACGTCACGGCCAACATGTATCCGTACGACCGTGCGTCCAATGGCCTGGATGCCTGCCTGCCGCTGTGGGTGCGCGAGGGCGGCACCGAGGCGATGATGGCGCGCCTGAAGGATCCGGCCCAGCGCGAGCGCGCCAAGCGCGACATGGAAGACCCGAACCCGGCCGACTGGGAGAACCAGTGGTACGGATCGGGCGGGGCCGGCGGCGTGCTGCTCTCGTCCGTGCTCGACCCCTCGCTCAGGAAGTGGGAGGGCAAGACCCTGGCCGAGATTGGCAAGGAAATGGGCAAGGACCCGCGTGACGCCGTCATGGACCTGGTCGTCGCGGACCGGGGCGAAGCCTCGGTCATCATCTCCATCATGCGCGAGGACGACGTGCGCGCGGCGCTGGCCGACCCGATGGTGGCCATCGGCACCGACTCGGGGGCGCGGGCCGAGGACGGTCCGCTCTCGGAATCGAAGTCGCACCCGCGGGCGTGGGGCTCGTTCACGAAGATTCTGGGCACCTACGTGCGCGACGAGAAGCTGATCACGCTCGAGGATGCCGTCCGCCGCTTCACCTCGCGCCCGGCCATCCGCATGGGCATCACCGACCGCGGCCTGCTGCGTCCGGGGTTCAAGGCCGACATCACCGTGTTCGATCTCGCGACCGTGCGCGACCGTTCGACCTACACCGATCCGAACCACTACTCGGAGGGCATTCGCCACGTGCTGGTCAACGGGCAGGCCGTGGTGCGCGACGGGGCCATCACCGAGGCCCGACCGGGACAGGTGATTCGCGGGGCGGGAGCAGGGAAGTAGCGGTGGTCGCTGCCTACGGCGCCCGCCGCGCAACCAGCATGCAACTGCCGCCGAAGGGTACGGCGCCTCCGCGCCTGAGCCACCAGCGTTCCAGGTCGAGGAGCATCGCCAGCGCCTTTACGGCGAGGCCCTCTTCGGGTTGGAGTTCGCTGCGGATCGTGTCGAGCCTGGCCGGAGGCCGCCATCCGAGCCGCGACGGAATGCTGCGCAGTATAAGAATCGGCAGCGGCAGCGGCCAGAACGCGTACGAACTGAACTCGACGTCGAGGCCCGCTCCTTCGACGACCCGGTGGAGAGAACGCCGCGTGTAGCGGCGGTAGTGTCCGCCCAGGTCGTCTTCGGTGGACCAGAGCCACTCGTAGGCGGGTACCGAGAGGTAGAGGCGGCCGCCGGGTTGCAGAAGCCCCGCCAGTTGCCGCATCACGCCCGCATCGTCGGCCATGTGTTCCAGCACGTCGAACAACCCGACGGCCGGCAGTGCCCCGGGGTGGAAGCCGGCATCGTCCAGGGCCGCCCACACCACGGGCGCCAGGCCGCGGCTCTGCGCGTTTCGGGCGCCCGTGAGGCCGGGTTCGACGACAACGGCGAGCAGGCCGGCCTCGACGAGCGCGCGGGCTACGTACCCGTTGCCGCCTCCGATGTCGAAGATCGCACCCGGAGGCGGGAAGCGCGAGACGAGATCGAGAATGCAGGCGTTTCGATGGCGGAACCAGAAAGAGTGATCCTCGATCTGGAAGCAGAACGCATTACCTTCGTCCGGGTAGTCCACCGCCGAGCGCGTGCGCGCCGACCACAAGCCATCCGGCCCGGCTTCGAGATTGGCGGCGATGTTCCGCAGGTCTATCACGGGTCCTCGGCAGTTCTGCCGCGGTGGCAGGGGAGCGGGCGGGCCTCAATGTATCATCGAGGGCCGTGCTGGCTACGCTCGTCGCCCTGTGGCTGGGAATCCTGCTGTCGCTGCCGCCCCGCCCATCGGCCTGGCTCGTCTTTGTATCGGGTCTGCCGCTCGTGGCGGTGCTGTCGTGGCGCGCGGCGCGCCGGCGCGGCCTGCCCTGGCCGGCCCTGGTGCGCGACACGCTGGACGTGCACGCCTTCGGGCTGGTGCTCCTCTACGCGCTCGGCGTGCAACTCGCCGACACGCACGGGATTACGACCGACGGCGTCACCTACTTCACGCAACTGCGGAGCCTCGTCTTCGACGGCGACCTCGACGTCGCGCGCGAATTCGCGTACCTGAACCAGCCCGCCCGTCCCAATCACGTGGTGCCCGTTGGGCCGTTGCTGCTGTGGGCCCCGCTCTATCTCGCGGTGGCGGCGTTTGATGCCGCCGGGCGGATGCTGGGCGCCTGGACGGCCCCCGCCGACCCGGTCGCCCTGGGTCTCGGGTTGCCCTACGTGCGCGCGGCGCTGCTATCGTCGTTCGCCGTCGGCGCCGCGGGCCTGGTCGCGATGCTCGACCACCTGCGGCGTGAGTTCTCGCGCGCGGCGGCCTTCACGGCCACGGTGCTCGTCTTCGGCGCCACGCCGCTCTACTGGTACATGGTGTACGAGCCGTCGATGACGCACGCCGCGTCGTTTGGCTTCGTCGCGCTCTTCATCGTGGGTGCCGCACGGTGGGTGCCGCCGGGCGCGACGGTGCGCCAGAGCCTGCTGCTCGGCACGCTCATCGGGCTCGCCTTCATCGCGCGATCGCAGGAGTCGCTGTTCGCGATCTATCCGGGGATGCTGGTGCTGACCTCGTCCGGAGTCCCCGGCGGTGCGCGCCTTCGCGGAGCCATGAAGCTGGCGGGATGGGCGCTCCTGGGCGCGTTGCCGTGGATTGTCTTTCAGCTCGCGCACAGCTACGTGCTCTTCTCGCGGTACGAGTACAACCTGTTCGGGCAAAGCGGCTACTTCCACCCATTGCACTCACGCTGGGTCGATACGCTGTTCTCGTCGTGGCACGGGTTCCTGTCGTGGACGCCGGTCGCCTACATCGCCGTCATCGGCACGTTCGCCTACCTGCGGCGCGAGTGGCGGTGGGCCGTGTCGGCGCTGGTCATCCTCCTGCTGACCGCCTGGGTCAACGGCGCGACGCTCGATTGGGCGGGCGGCTGGTCGTTCGGCGGCCGGCGCTACTCGAGCGCACTGGTGATGCTCGGGCCCGGCCTGGCGCTGGTCATCGAGTTCATCGTCCGGCGCCCGCTGGT
>JADZBZ010000440.1 GCA_020851835.1 Acidobacteriota bacterium | reverse complement strand
GCCTTCTCGCAGTTCCTCATCGTCTACTCGGCGAACGTCGCCGAAGAGGTGCCGCACTACATCGCCCGGTCGCAGGGCGGATACCAGTACATCACCGTCGCCCTGATCCTGCTGCACTTCATCGTGCTGTGGCGAGGGGGCGAAGATCGAACGCAGCACGGGCGTCAGCGTCTGATAACGTTGACTCCGTTACCTGCGGACCCGTTCATAGCGACTATCGTCTTCAAGCCGCTCGCGGCAGTCGCCGCGACGCTCGCGGTGTTGCTGACGTGGGGCACGTGGCGGGTCGAACAGCCGCTGCACGGCGCGTCGGTGCGCGCTGCGGCGATTCGTACCGACTCGCGGTTCATGGGGTGGCCCATCGCGCCGCGCGCCGAGCGCGCCAAGGTCGACGACGCGCTCTTCGCGCGCACCTCCGAAGCTGCGCGGGCGGGCGCGAAACTCGTCGCGTGGACCGAGGCCGCCACGCTGGTGCTCCCGGAAGAAGAGCGCGAGCTCACCGACGCCGCCGCGGCCGCGGCGCGCGCGCACGGAATCGAGCTCGTGATCTCGTACATCATGCCGCTGCAGCTCGAGCCCTTGCTCTACGAGAACCGACTGCGCTGGTTCTCACCCGACCGCAACGAGCGTCTCGCGTACCTGAAGCACCACCCGGTGCCAGGTGAGCCCGCGGTGCCCGGCGCGGCCCCGGCGCCGTTGCTGCACACCTCCATCGGCCCGGCGTCAGCCGCCATCTGCTACGACTTCGACTTCCCGGAGCTGGGGCGCGCGCTCGCGCGGAGTGGAGCAGGCATCGTCGTGGTGCCGTCGTCGGACTGGAGCGGTATCGACCCCGTTCACACGCACATGGCCGCGCTGCGCGCCATCGAAGGCGGCTGCTCGGTCCTGCGCCCGGCGCGCTGGGGCCTGACCGGAGGCATCGATGCGCACGGCACGCTCGTAGGTCAGATGACCACGAACGGCGGCGACGAGCCGTTCCTCCTCGTCACGCTACCGGTCGCCCAGCGCCCGACGCTCTACGCGGCGCTGGGAAACCTGGTGCTGGTGCCACTCGTCGGCATTCTGCTGGCCGGCCTCTTCGCGCTGCTGCCCGTGCGGGCGCGGCGCGAGCGGAACAGGACGACATCAGCAGTCACCGGCGCCGAGCTCCAGGACGGCATCCCCGTCGGCGCGGTCGCGGCGCCGAGCCAGGGGGACGCGTGACCCTTCGGCCCGACGACGAGGCGTGGATCGCTGCCGAGCTGAGTCGCGCGGGTGTGCCCGGCGCGGCGCTCGCGTGGATCACACGGAGCGGCGCAAGCGGGCACGTCGAGACCGGGTTCGCCGACCTCGCGCCAAGGAAACCGGTGGAGGCCGGCACGCGCTTCCATCTCTTCTCCGGCACCAAGCTCTACACCGCGACCGCGGTGATGTGTCTGGTCGAGAGCGGCGCGATCGCGCTCGATGCGCCGGTGAAGCGCTACCTGCCCGACCTCCTGGTGCGGGACGAGCTGACCGTCGCGCACCTCCTCTCGCACGCTTCGGGCCTCCCCGACTCGCTCCGTGCGTTCCTCTCCATCCACCTCGCGGGCGACCCGATCCCGACGACCGCCGACGCGCTCGCGCGCTACCGGCTGACGTATGGCCAGCCGGGCGGCCGCGCGCGCTACGGCAACGTGAACTACGCGATCCTTGGCGAGCTCGTCTCTCGCGTCGCGGGAGAGCCGTTCACGACGTTCGTCGATCGAGCGCTGCTCCGGCCGCTCGGCGCCGAGCTGACGTTCGAGGACGACGGCGTCGGATCGGCGGTGGGTTACGTGTCGCGGTTCTCTCCGATGCTGCTGCTCCTCCGGTTCCTCCAGCCCGGCGTAGCGAGGCGCATTCGCGGTGAGCGCGCGGGAGGCCTTCTTGGCCTTCGCCCGTTCTCGCTCGACACGGCGGCGATCGGCGGGCTCGTCGGCCGAGCCGACGCGTTCCTGCCGCTCCTCCGCGAGATGCTCGCGCCGGACTCCAAAATCCTTCGCGCGAGCAGCAAGGCCGCGCTCCTCACCCCACGGAGCCACGGCGCTGCCGGGATCGTGTCGCGCGAGGGCGTGGCGCTCGGCTGGAAGCTGGGCGTCATGGACGGACGGCGCTTCTTCAACCACGAGGGCGGCGGGCCAGGCTTCGCCACCGAGACCCGGCTCTATCCCGACGAGGGCGTCGGTGTGGTGCTCCTGATGAACCTCACCCACGACCGCGGCCTGAGCCGGCTCGCGCACCGAATCTGCGAGCGCCTCCGCGAGCGACTTGGTTGAGCAAGAGGCGCGCGTTCTCGGATTACGTGGCTCCGGAGGAGGGTTTCGAACCCCGTCGAGACAATGCGAAACGATCAAGAGTCGCGTGACCTTGCAAGAATGTCGACGGGTTAGCTCGATCCCTCATCCGGACACGTCCGGTCTGATCCGATGGGATCGGATGCGTCGTGGCAAAATTTTGCCACGGTCTACTCGGGCGCTCGCTCGACGAGAATGCGGCCCTCGCGCGACCGGATCTCGTAGTTGAGCTGGCGCAGGAAGCTGAGGCCGACGAGACCGTCGATGCCCCAACCTTCCGGGAGGTCCTGCGCGTGGACGCGAAAGCTGGTCTCTTGCAACCCAAGGCAGGCGAAGCGCGCGACGCGGATCATGTACCCGTGCTCGTGCCCGACGGCGGACCGCATCACGGCAATCTGTTCGCCGTGCTCGCGCGCGCTATAGCCGAGGTCGTCGATCACCTCGGGTACGATGATGGTCTCGCCGGCACCGGTATCGAGGACGAGGCGCAGCTCGATCGGGTCCGTCGCCAGCCCCCAGACGCGACCGGAAACGATGATCAGATCGCCGCCGGGATCAAACGTCGTCACCTTCATGGAATGAAGCGCGGCACGGGGCCTCGAATCTGCCCCGTCCAGAAGCACCCAGCAGGTCGCCCCTGCGCAAGCACTGCCTTGACGTCAGGTGAGGCGTCCTTCCGTCGGCGATGGCACGCGATCACTTCGGCGCTACGGAAATCGAAGTCAGTATCGTTTACCCAATCGGTGTCGGCGACCACCACCCACCGATCCGGGAAGCGCCGACAGATTTCGGCCCACGTGAGACGGTCCGCGCTACCCGTGATCGCCGGGGCTTCGTTCGTGCTCATGATGGAATCCTGCGCCACGCTGGTGCGCCGTCAACTTTTTCGAGATGCGCCTAGCGCCTAAGACATCCAAACGCAGCCGGGACCGATGCGAGCCTGCGCGAACCGCCGCACCGGTCCCACGCGCAGGATCGCACGCGCGCGGGCCGGAGAGCTGTAAGGCAGCCGACGTTGGGTCAGCACACAGGCAGACCAGTGCCCTCCGAGGCCGAGCTCGGTGCGCGATTACGCGGATCGTCCCACGCGAGATCGGCCTGAGGCGGAGCTCGCGCGGGCGCGAACGCCGACGGCTCGTGCGGCAGGTCGAGCGCGACGACAGGGTGCGCGCGATCGTCCGGTCGGTGACCACCGCGATGATGCTACGACGGCCTGCTGTTACGGCCGCCGCACGCGCCTTGCAAGACGGCAGCGTCATCGGCGAACACGCGGCGGCGCACCGTCAGCTTACCTGCGGACCCGTTCATAGCGACTATCGTCCCGCACGGCGTCCTGCCGGACCGTGTCGAGCCGCGTGCGCGACGCCGTTCGGTACAGCCCCACGTTGGCGATGTCGTCGTGGCGCACCTGCAAGCCGACCGTGTTCTGGGCCGGCCGGCCCAGAAGCCGCCCGAGACGGCGATGGCTCAGCCGGGCGCCGGTCACGAACCGGTGATCCGCCTGATCGAACTGATCGCCGTTGACCGGATCGTCCAGGAAGTAGGTGAAGTTCGAGAACAGGTTCAGATCGTAGCCGATGCCAAACGCCGTCAGCTTGGTGCTGGCGTTCTGCCGCGTGCGCTGCCACTCGACCGAACCGCTGTAGCGGTAGGAATCGCCGCCGTCCGAGGGATCGAGCGTCCCGAAGCGGCCGATGAGTCCGGTGTCCACCGCCCGCTCGGGGACCTGGTCCGTGGAGTTCCACGTGCCCCGATATCCCATGCCGGTCGCCGCGATGCCGTTGAGGGCATCGCCGCGGCTGAAGCGCACGACGCCGTTGACCTTGCGGAACCGGTCGGGCCGCACCCATGGACCATCGTTCCCCTGTACTTCGAAGGCGGCCAGCATCGTGCCCCCGCCCGCGGCCCGCGACCCGGCGACCACGGCCCTGCCGAAGCCCTGGCCGCCGCCCGTCACGCGGACGAGTGGCGCCGCGAGGCTGTTGGCATAGGTGATGGTGGCGGCGCCCGCGGTGGCGAAGTCGCCCTGGTCCGCGAAGTACGGCCCCTTGGAGAACTGCACGCCGCTCACCAGCTCTGGCACGAGGAAGTTCACGTCGGAATAGCCGTGGCCGTGGCCGTGCGTCGGCAGGTTCACCGGCATTCCGGCGACGGTCGTGGCGAAGTCGGTGCCATGGTCGAGATTGAACCCGCGGAGGTAGTACTGGTTGGCCTTCCCCTCGCCGCTGTGCTGGCTGATCACGACCCCAGGCACGGTTTCGAGCACCTCCCCGGTGCGCATCATGGGACGGGCCTCGAGTTGCCGCGCCGTGATGGCGCCCTGACTGGCCGACTGGGCGATGCCGACGAGGCTCCGCGTCGGGTCCTCGACGTCGGCGAGGTTGACGAACGTGGACTTCGCGGTGACGGTGACGTCCGCGCTCAGGGAGAGCTGGAGCACGGCGTCGACCCGAACAGCACCAGCCGGCGGAATGGTCACCGTCCGCCGGGTGCCGGCGAAATGCACGAGCCAGAACACGAGCCGCGCCTCGCCCTCGGGAAGGCCTTCGAACCGGTAGGCGCCACCCGCATCCGTTGCGGCGGCCCGCACCTCGCCCGAGGCCAGTGTCAGCTCGACGGCAACGCCCGGGAGCGGGCCACCCGCATCGTCGCGTACCGCGCCGGCGAGGACGGCTGATTGCTCCGAGGCCGAGGCGAGGCTCACCGGCCATCCGATGAGCAGCGACAGGAGAAGTGCCCGAAAACCAGCGGTGCAGGTAGCCATTCGACGCCGAAGAATTGCAGGCCATTGTGCCACGACTGGCGATGCCACGCGTTCGTGTGCGTTCGGGTACTACGCGGCCAGCCTGGTTTCGGTTGGGGGAGGAAGACGGCGGGGTCGCTGGAAGACTGGAAGCCCGCGTCACGGTTCAGAGCGGCCCGGGGCGGCCCGGCGTCCAGGCGGGCATTGTGGTCCTCGTCGTCGGTGTCCACGCGGCTGCAGTCCGCGTCGCGACCGGCGACATCGCTCACGTGGATCACCACGGATGCCGCGATCAGCCCGCCGACGGATGGTCGAGCCCAGTCCTGCCCGCGCCCTGGAGGTCGGGTCCAGGCTGCCGCGTTCGCGCCGCCCGACGTCCGGGGGGCGACGGAACTGCCCGTGCCGGCTATGCCGGTCATCCTCGTGTGACGCCGGCCGAACGCCGCCACGTGGCCGGTGCCTGGCCCACGATCTTCTTGAACGCGCGGCTGAAGGCCGCCTCCGATTCGTAGCCGACGGCGGGCGCCACTTCGGCGATCGGAGCGCCACCGAGCAGCTGCCGCGAGGCCAGCTGCATCCGCCACATCGTCAGGTAGTGCATGGGCGGCTGCCCCACCAGCGCCGCGAAGCGCTCGGCCAGCACCGAGCGAGACGCCCCGACCCGCCGCGCCAGTCGGTCGACCGTCCACGGCTCACCGGGAGCAGCGTGGATGGCGGCGAGCGCGCGGCCGACGAGCGCGTCGCGAAGGCCCGCCAGCCAGCCGGCCTGCTCGGGCAACCGTTCGAGGTACCGCCGGATTGTCTCGACGAACATCAGCTCCGAGAGGCGTGACAGGATGTTTTCGGCTCCGGGGCGTCCGCCCCGGGACTCCTCCACGGCCGTCATGAGCAGCGTGCGGATCCAGCCATCGCCGGCGACCGCTGATGACACGTGCAGCATGCGCGGCAGCGCGTCGAGCAGCGGGTTGAACGGGCGATCGTCGCAGCCGAGGAATCCGCAGATCACGCGCGCTTCCTGCGGACCGCCGCCGCCCCGTTCGAAGACGAGCGGCAAGGGCGCGGACGAGCGTGCATACATCGCCAGGTCGGGTGTGGCGCGCAGGCCGGGCGCGGAGGCCAGCACGTGCGGATCGCCCTGAGGAAAGAGGATCAAGTCGCCCTCGCCGAGGCGAACGGACTCCTGGCCGAGGACGTGCGCCCAGCAGGCACCGCGCGCGACGAGGTGGTACTCGATGACCCGTTGCGCGCCCGGGATCACGGCCGCGGCGATCTCGCGCGACGGCGGGGCCTCGGCCACCCAGGGCGAACTGAGTTCGTAGTCGAAGTACACCGCGCCCGTCAGCCGGACGGCGCGCAGCACGTCGGACAGCACGTCCTCGGTCACCTCGGCTCCTTCACGCCACGGACGCCCGGGCATGTTCGTCGGACGGTTGGCCGTACGCAGAGTTCGCGCGGAGTGTCGGCAACGAACGTCGGACGGACGCGCATGGCTCGGTGGTTCGTCTCCGCTTACCGTGGGCTGTCCCGGCACGCTGGCCGGCCACAGAAGCAGGAAGGAGCATTGTATGTCGGTAACGAAGACAAGACAGGAGCAGGCGGGCGCGCGCGAGACGACGAGCATCGCGGGCGGGCCGTCGGCGAGGGCGGCGGCGCTGGCCGCGCGCCTCGAAGCGGGCGCACGCGCGTTGCACGCGTTCGTGTCGGATCTGGACGCGACGGACTGGGCCACCCCGCTCCCCGGCGACGGCAGGCCGGTCGGCGTGGTGGTGCACCACGTTGCCAGCGTCTACCCGGTCGAGATCGACCTCGCGCAGCGCATCGCCCGCGGCACACCCATCACCGGCGTGACGGTGGCGGACGTGCACGCGATGAACGCGCGCCACGCCGTGGAGCACGCGGAGGTCTCCCGGACCGAAGCGCTGGCACTGCTGGAGCAGAACAGCCGTGACGCCGCGTCGGCGATCCTGGAGCTTGGCGACGACGACCTGGATCGTGTTGCGACGGCCTCGCTGTACAACGGCGCCCCGGTGAGTTGCCAGTTCGTGCTCGAGGACCACGCCGTGCGGCACAGCCATCACCACCTGGCGACGATTGCGCGCGCCCTGGGGCGCTCCGTGCCCGGCCTGGCGGCACTCGTCCTGGCCCTGCTCCTCACCGTCGGCGCCGCGCCGGCCGGCGCGCAGGCCACGCCCACCCTGGTCGACACGGTCCGGAGCGTCACCCGGGATCTCCGGACGCCGGCCGCGGCCGTCGCCGCGGGGTGGACGCCGGCCACCGGGTGCGTCAGCGGACCCCAGTCGGGCGCCATGGGCGTGCACTACATCAACCCGAACCTGCTGAGCGACGGCGCCCTGGACCCGGAACGGCCCGAGGCCCTGATCTTCGAGACCAGGGGTGGCCGGACGATGCTGGTGGGCGCCGAGTTCATCGTGCTCGCCGACCAGTGGCACGCCCTGAACGGCCCGACGCCCCCCATCCTGCGGGGCCAGCACTTCCACCTGATCGGCGGCGCCAACCGCTACGGGCTTCCACCGTTCTACGAACTGCACGTCTGGGCATGGAAGGACAACCCGAACGGAACGTTCGCCGACTGGCACGCGCACGTCACGTGTGACGGCACCGTCGGTCCGTAGGCGCCGCGCGGTCCCGTGGGCCCGGGCCGGGCGCGGGCACGGGGCGAGGCGTGGAGTCGGGATCGACGCGCGGGGGAACCGGGCCCCGCCCGTCGGACTGCGGAGCACGACTCGATGTCCGATGAGGCAGGGCCTTGTCCCTCCGGCTTCACGTGCGGAGCACCTGCCGTCGGCGTGCGCAGCCGCTGCGCGCACGCCAGCGGAGCGCGCCCGATGGCGCCAGGATCCCCGGTGCGGGCGCGGACATCGGGGATAGAAACCCTGGTCCAGCCGCACGCGCGGTGGGTGACCGAGTCGCAGCGACAGGGTGGGGGCGTTGGTCCATCGGAGCGCGGACGGGCCCGGCGCTGTGTGGGACGAAGTCCCGCAGTACGGCAGACTTGGTGGTAGCCTCACCTGGACGACACCGATTCACCGCTGACGGAGGATCCCGCCCATGAAAACGACGCTCCTGCTGCTCGCCGGCCTCGCCCTGGCTCCCTTGCCGCTTCACGCGCAGGACACGCTCAAGACCACCAACATCCAGCGCTGCTACATGCCGGTGCGCCTGTTCCTGCAGGGGGCCGCCGAGGCGATGCCGGCGGACAAGTACACCTTCAAGCTGGCGCCGGAGCAGATGGACTTCGGCCAGTGGATCAGCCACTCGACCGAGCGGAACTACGTGGACTGCGCCACGCTGCGCGGCGAGCCGAACCCGATGCCGAAGGCGAAGACCGACCTGCTGAAGACCAAGGCCGACATCGTCAAGGCCCTCGGGGAGTCGTTCCAGTACTGCGACGCCGCGTTCGCCACGCTCGACGACCAGAAGATCCTCGCCTCGCCGCAGATGGTGACGGCGTTCCTGCACACGACGGTGCACAACAACGAGATCTACGGGAACGTCGTCGGGTACCTCCGGGCGAACCACATCGTGCCGCCGTCCACGGAGATGATCCAGGAAATGATGAAGGCGAAGAAGACGCCACAGCAGATGATGAAGGAGATGATGGACAAGTACAACGCGAAGCCGCCCGGCCCGGGCGCCCGCGAGTGGCACTAGTAACTAGTCGCGGAGGTGGCCGATGCCCGCTGACCGCGCGGCCGCCGCAGGCGGGGACCGAAGGGGCACGTGCCGGATTGCGCTCGCGAACCTCCGGTATCCAGCCACCCCCGCGGAATCGGTCGCCCTGGTCACGGAGGCGATCGGCCAGGCGTCGGCCGGCCGGGCCGACCTCCTCTGCTTTCCCGAAGACTACGCCCGGCTATCGGGTCGGAAAGGCCGTCCCTCCGCCCGATCCGGCGTTCCTCGAGGATGCCTGGTCCACCATTGCTCGCGCCGCCGCGCAGGCCGGCGGCGCGGTCGTGCTCGGAACCGAGCGGCTCCTGGGTGACGCGCTCGTCCTGACGGCCCTGGTGATCGATCGGGACGGCACGAGGGCCGGATGGCAGGACAAGGTGCAGCTCGACCCCTCGGAGGAGGCGACCTATGCCGCCGGCACGGGCCGGCACGTCTTCCGCTCCGGGCCGCTGACCTTCGGCATCGCCATCTGCCACGAGGGATGGCGTTACCCGGAGACGGTCCGGTGGGCCGCACGGCACGGCGCAACGGTCGTCTTCCACCCGCACTTCCACGAAGCCGAGCCCGGCGGCTACCGGCCGACGAGGTTTGCCGACCCGGCGAACACGTTTCACGAGAAGGCCGTGTTGTGCCGTGCCGCCGAGAACACCTGCTACGTCGCGACGGTGAACTACGCCAGCGCGGGTTCGCCCACGACATCGGCGGTGGTCGATCCACAGGGGCGGCTCCTGTGCCACCAGCCGTACGGCGAGGAAGGGCTGCTGATGGCCCACATCGACCTTGCGGCCGCGACCGGCCTGCTGGCGTCGCGCTATCAGCCCCTCCTCTGATGTTCGTCACGGCGGCGGCCCGGCTCCGATGGCCGCCGTCCCGCTGTGTCATGCTGGAGCCAGTCCGGGTGCGGAATTCGTGACCGTGAGCGAGAGGGGGCGACATGGCGCTGTACGCGTTCGACGGCACGTGGAACGAGGCCAAAAAGGGCGAGGATCCGCGCTACCGCAACACGAACGTCGTGCGGTTCTTCGAGGCGTACCACAAACGCTCTGGGCGGGACGATTTCTACGTCGAGGGAGTCGGGACGCGTTTCGACGCCGTCGGCAAGGTTCTCGGCGGTGTGTTCGGCCTCGGGGTCCTTCCGCACGTTGTCGCCGCCTTCGGCATCGCGAACCTCGGCAACACGGAACTGAACATCGGGCACCATCTGTCGTTGCCGCGCGCGAGCCTGCAGTACTGCTTCCATGCGCTGGCCCTCGACGAGCGCCGCACCTCGTTCCTGCCCACGCGCCTGCCGGGCGCCTGCGAGGTGTGGTTCCGCGGCGTGCACTCCGATGTCGGCGGCGGCAACGGCAACCGGGGCCTGAACGACATCGCGCTGGCCTGGATGATGCGCAAGGCGCAGGGCGCCGGATTGCCCATCGCGGAGGAGGACGTCGCCGCCCCTGCGGCCTGATCCGTCGACGCCGCCGAAGCTCGATCGGCTGCCCCTCGAGGTGCGGTTGATTTCCGCGGTCGATCGGCGGCACTACACCGTCGCCTCCGAGGACGGCTGCACCAATCCGCCCGACACCTGCCCGGTCGAGACGGAGGCGGACGAGCGCGTGGCGGCGGAGATCGGCGCGGCGGGCATCGAAGTGCTGCCCACGGAGGACCGCGTGCGCATCGCCACCATGTGGGAGACAGCCGACGCCGTGGCCAGGGCCAACGGCTTCAATCTCGACCGTGAGCGCGGTCGGCCGGAGGGCTGTCCCGCCACCTGGCCCGTCACCCGATCAACGGCCGTCACCTGGCTTTTGGCCCACGTCCGACGCTGGTGCCGGGGTCATCCGCCCTGTGGCGAGGGGGCGAAGATCGAACGCAGCACGGGCG
>JADZBZ010000439.1 GCA_020851835.1 Acidobacteriota bacterium | reverse complement strand
GCGCCCCGCTCCCGGGCCACGGCGCGCGCGCGGTCCACCTGCTGAGGTTCACCGCCCACCACCAGCACGCGCGCGTCGGGCCGCGATTCTGCCAGGATGGCCGCGGCGTCCACCAGCAATTCCACGCCCTGATAGGCCTCGAACGTGCCGGTGTAGAGGGCGACGGGAGCGTCGGCGGGAATGCCCCAGGCCGTGCGGATGTCGGCGGCAGGCGTCGACGGCGTTTCGTCCACGTCACCGCCCATGACGTTCTCGATGAGCAGCGATCGGTCGCCGGCGCCCATCCGCGTGACCTCGTCCTGCAACTCCTGGCAGATGGTGATCACCGACTGCGAGCCGAGCACCATCTGGACTTCCGCCCAGGTGAACAGGCGCCGGAGCACACCGGAGCGGCTGTAGGTGAAATTGCTGAGCTGCTGGGGCAGGCTCGAGTGCATGTCATAGAGGTGCGGCACGCCCAGCCAGCGTGACAGCCAGACGCCGACCAGCCCCATTTCCTCGTGGGAATGAATGGCGTCGTAACGCTCGCGCGACACCCGGCGCGCGATGGTGAGCAGCATCAGGGTGTCCAGCACGAGCTTGGTGAACGAGGGCCCGATGCGCACCTTCGAGACCAGCGGCGGGCGCCAGGCCCGGAAGATACGCAGATTCGGGATGGCCACGTCGCGCCCGATGGGATAGGTGACCAGATCGACGTGATGTCCCAGTTCGGAGAGGGCCTTGAGCCGGTGGTACTCGCTGAAGGGCGTCCCGCGGGGCTCGAAGAACGGCTCCGGGGCCAGCATCAGGATGCGCACACGACATTATAGTGAGGGGCCTCCCTCTCGTGGCAGATGCGGGCACCGCTGTAAAGTCCCCGCCGCGTCTGCCGATATCCCCTGCAAGGAGAAGTCTCGATGCGTCGCACGATAACCGTGACGGTCGTAGCCGCGATCGCGCTGGCGGGCGCTGGGTGCGAGCAGGCCAAGAGCGCCAACCCGCTGAGCCCGTCGATTGCCGGTCCCATTCCCGGGGTCAACATCACCGCGCCCAAGCCGCTCGAGCCGGCCGCCGGAGCCGAAATCGTCCAGGACGGCGATCCGGTGAGCCTCCTGATTGAGAACGCCGACACCAACGGCGAACGGCCGCTGTGGCTGCAGGTCGAGCTCGCCGCCGATCAAGGCTTCCAGCAGTTGCTGCACCACGCCGACCGCGTGTCGCCGGGCGAGGGCGGCCGCACCACCTACCGCATACCCGAATTGCTGGGCCCGGGCTATACCTACTACTGGCGCGTGCGCGCGCAGGACGGCGCCAACACGGGGCCCTACTCGTCGGTGGTGAGCTTTCGCGTGGCCGAGCCCGTGATTCTCGATCCACCGGTGCCGCTCGAGCCCATCGGCAACATCACCACGGTGACGCCGGTGTTCCGGCTGCGCAACGGCCGCATCGAGGGCACCACGACGGCCCAGTACCGCATCGAAGTCGGCACCTCCCCCGATCCCGGCTCCATCATCTCCGTGCTGACGGCGACGCCCGACGCAAGTGGCACGACGTCGATTTCGGTCGGCAGCGTCCCGTACGGCACGACCTACTACTGGCGTGTGTATGCGACAGATGGCACGGTCACTAGCGCCTACTCGAACGTCGTGTCGTTCCGCACGCCGGCCGCGCCGGGCGGCGGCAATCCCTCGCCCACGCCTCGCCCGTCACCCGGCGGCAACCGCACGCCCAATCCGACCGGCGGCCGGCTGCCGCTGCCCGGCTACGGCGCCGGGGTGGTCAACGACATCGCGGCGCAGTATCCGAATGCGCTGGGCAACTCGTGCCAGGAGCACGGCGGCACGTGGGAGTTCATGGATCGGCTGGTGGATCGACTGCGCACCTACGACACGCGCTGGGGCTACAACGGCAAACGCGGCAACACCTCGGACCCGTCGCTCGACGTGGTGGACTACAACCACGGCAGCCAGGCAGACGAGGGCACCACCGACGTGTACATCATCGACACCATCAGCGGCCACTGCGGCTCGAACCCGAGCCCGACGTGGATCGATCAGACCGAGGCCACGCGCAACGGCGGAGCGATTGGCCGGTGGACGAGCCGCGGGCGATTCTAGTCGAGAGGATTCCGCAGCGGAGTGGTCCGGCGCGGCGCCCCGCGTGACGGGCCACTCCCGCCAGGCGGGCGCGTCCAGCCTAGAATCGCACACGGGCGCCGATGCCGGCCTGCACGCCGCCGAGCGTGGTTTCGACGCTGGAGTTGGCCAGCGCAATGTCGGCCGTGGCGCGTGTCAGCCGCAGAAAGCCACCCACGCCGAGGCGGACGCTGTCGTTCGAATAGAGCATGTAGCTCACGTCCGCACCGACGTTGTATCCGGTGGTGTTGCGCTTGCGGACATCCACGTTGGCCTGCACCACCACGTTCGTGAAGGCGGGCGGCTGCTCGGCCACCGTCACATCGACGATGAGTTCCTGTGAGAGGCGGAAGAAGGACGGCCCGGCGTACAGGAAGACGTCGAGCTTGTCGTTGAACGGCACCATCCAGCCGATCTGCAGGTGCGTGGCCTGCTCGTCACGATCGATGCCGTCGATGTTCTCGGAGAAGTTGCGCGGGCGGTCGAAGAAGATGGGGTGCGGAATGCTGCCCTGGACGTCGGCCGTGCCGGTGGTGCTCTCGGCGTGATAGGCGAGCGCGACGCCGAGGTTGCGCCAGGCGCGCACGCCGGCGGCGACGTCGATGATGCCGTCGGTCTTGAAGCGGGACTTCGACGAAATCGTGGCGTCCTCGCCGTACACCGTGAACGTGCGGTTGTCGGCGACTTCGGCCGTGCCGCCCTCGAAACCGAACGACACCGACGTGAACACGCGATCGGTCCACTCCCTACCCTGTGCGGCGGCCGGCTGGCTCGCGCCCACGAGCACCGCCGCGATGATCGCGGCCCGCAACGTTCTGTCCATCAAGATGTGTGGCTCCATGAAGAAGGTCGGCTGCGCCGTCGGCGCAGAAAAACACGGAAGTGTAGCATGCAGCCCGCGCCCGGCGCCCCCAGTTGCTGAAGGAAATTCACGGACGCGCTTGGGAACCGGGGGCGGGTCGGCTACAATACACGCGGCTTGGCCGCAGCGGTGTGCCGACACCTTCCGCCTCGTGGCGCGGGCCGAGGAGTCATTGAACGATGAGCAGGACGTTCTGGAAGGCTGGGGTCGCCCTGGCTGTCAGCTTCGCAGTGGCCGCGTGCAGCGGCTCCCCCGCCTCGCCGACGTCGCCTTCGGCCGCGGCCGGGGGCAACGCCACGGCCGCGGCCGATGGATCGACACTGAAGGTCACCTCGCCCGCGCCGCTGGCGCCCACAGGTGGCGCGCGCGTGGACTCGCGGCGTCCCACGCTGGAGTGGACGGCTTCGACCGGCAGCTTCACGTCGATCGTCCCCGGCTACGAGGTGCAGGTCAGTACCGGCGGTGCCGTCGTCTACACGGCGACGGTGGAGGGAACCAGCCACCAGGTCGCCTCGGACGCGGCGGTCGACACGGCCTACACCTGGCGCGTGCGCGCGGTCCTCGAGGGGGCGGCCGGGCCCTGGTCCGCCG
>JADZBZ010000438.1 GCA_020851835.1 Acidobacteriota bacterium | reverse complement strand
GCGTGGCGGTGGTGCCGTCACCCGGCGACGACGAGAGCGTGAGGCTGCCGCCCCAGCGTTCGGCGAAGGTTCGAGCCAGGAAGAGTCCGAGCCCGAACCCCGCTCCCGCCGGCTTGGTCGTGAAGAACGGCTCCCCGGCGCGCTCGAGTGTGCCGGCGGCCATGCCGGAGCCCTGGTCGCGCACGCGGAAGCGCACGTGGCCCGCCTCGACCGACACGTGCAGTTCGACCGGCGCCTGGGGGGCCGAGGCCTCGAACGCGTTCTTCACCAGCGTCCGCAGCGCGCGCACGGCGGCATCCAGCGGCGCCTCCACCGGGGGCACGCTGGCGGTCAGCGAGACCACGACCCGATCGCGATCGCGGCCGAAGGTGTCGAGCATCGCCTCGATGACGCGAGCCGGCGGCAGGGTCTGCGCGGCATGTGCCACCGACGCATCAGCACGCCCGCTCATCTGATCGAGAATGTCGCGACACCGCTCCACCTGCGAACGAATCAGGCGCGCATCTTCGGCCATTTCCGGCGGTACCGATGCCGACGACGCCGCGCGGTCCAGTTCGCGCGCGGCCACGGCGATGACACTGAGCGGCGTGGCCAGCTCGTGGGCGGCGCCGGCCGCCAGCGTGGTGAGCGACGCCAGACGCTCCTGCCTGGCCGCCGCGCCCAGCGCCTCGGCCAGCTCCCGCTCGCGGGCTTCGAGCGCGAGCCGGATACGCGTCACGAAGCTGGCCGTCAGCAGCGCCGCGGCGCCAAAGGCCACTCCCATGCCGACCTGATGACTGAGAGCCGCTGCCATGCCAGCCCCGTGCCGCGCGTGAGGGTCGACCAGCATCCGCAGGGGCGTGATGAAGAGCACCCCGTACCCAGCCATCGACAGCGCAGCGGCGCCCCAGGTCCAGGACGCGTTGAGAGTGACCGCCGCCAGCGTGATGTAGACCAGATAGCTGACCGTGAACGGGTTCGACGGCCCTCCCGTCAGCAACAGGAGCGCTGTGAGGATGCCGATGTCGAACAGGATGAGACCGCCGAGCATCCGGCCTGACGGCTCGGTGCCGCGGCGCAGCAGGGCGTCGAGCCAGAGGTTGCTCGACACCTGCGCCGCCACCAGCAGCGTCACGCCCGTCGCGGGGAAGGGGACGTCGAGGAGCGTCCAGGCCACGGCCAACGTGGCGGCCGCACCGGCAGCCACAGCCCAGCGGAAGCGCGCCAGCCACCGCGCGGTGACCACGGGATCGGCTTCGGGCGACCACACACCCCCATTGTCGGCGGTGAACACCGGCACCGTGCCTGAGTCAATTTGCCGCACCCCGTAAGCCATCGATCTTCCCGTAGGCTACAGTCAAATGCGCGTCATCCGCCTCCTGTCCATTTGCGCGGCGGCCTTGCTGCTCGGCGCGGCGCCGATGCGGGCGTCCCGAGCCGATGTCGTGCTCGCCGTGGCCGGTTCGAGCAATCAAACCCCTGCAGCTGCGTCCCTGGGATCGTTTGTGGCCGTCGCCTGGAGTGCCGAGGCGCCCCAGGGATCCGACGTGTATCTGGCCGTCAGCCGTGACAGTGCGCTCACCTTTGCCGATCCCGTGAGGGTGAATGCCCTGCGTGGCGAGGCGCGGGTCGGCGGGGAACTGCCGCCGCGCACAGGCCTGACCGCCCGACCAGGGTCAGCCGACCCCGAGATCGTGGTGGTCTACGGCTCGAAGACCGTGCACACCGAGATCAAACTGGCCCGCTCGCTCGATGGCGGCCGTACGTTCACGCCGGGCCGGCCCCTGCAGGCCGCCGGCGCGGCCGGCGACCGGGGCTGGCACGCCATGGCGCTCGACGCGGCCGGCACAGCACACGTCCTGTGGCTGGACCATCGCGGCCTGGCCGCAGCCAAGGGCGCCGCCACCCACGCCGGTCACGAGGCCGACGCTCTCGACGGCGTGGCCATGGCCCAGCGCTCGGGCCTGTACTACGCGCGCGACGACGCGCACGGCAACGCGCCGGAGCGCGAACTCGTGAAGGGCGTCTGCTACTGCTGCAAGGTGGCGATGGCAGCAGGCCGCGACGGCTCGCTCTTCGCCGCCTGGCGGCAGGTCTATCCCGGCAACGTCCGCGACATCGCCTTCATCGCCTCGCACGACCTCGGCCGCACGTTCACCGCACCGGCGCGCGTCAGCGCCGACGAGTGGCAACTCGCGGGCTGCCCGGACGATGGCCCCGCGATGGGCGTGGACGGCGAAGGTACCGTGCACGTGGTGTGGCCCACGGTGCTCGGAGGGCCCGAGCCGGAGGGCGCCATCTTCTACGCCTCGTCGCGCGACGGCCGGACGTTCTCGCCGCGCGCGCGGGTACCCACCCTGGGCAGCTCCCGCCCGATGCACCCGCAAATCCTGGTGGACCAGGCCGCGGGCATCAGCGTCGCGTGGGACGAGGTCGTCAACGGCGTCCGCCAGGCGGCCGTACGCACGCTGAGGTTCGACGAGGCTGGGCGGCCGCGATTCGGCACGGCGACGCGCCTCGGCACATCCGACACGCCATCGTCTTATCCGGTTCTGGTGGCCACCTCTCGCGGCCCGGTCGCCCTCTTCGTAAGCGGCGTTCCCGGCGCGACGGTCATTCGCGCCTCGCGGCCGTGAGGCTACTTGGGTAGCCGCTCCGGCATTTCGGCCACCACGTAGGTCATCACGGCGAGCGCCGCCGCCGCCTTCGAAACCTCCTCGGGCAGGATCCGTTCCACCGTGTCGGCGGGAGTGTGGTGGATTACGAAGTACTTCGTCTCGTCACCCACGTAGGCCATCATCGGCACCTCGCCAAGCAGCGCGATCGGCCCGATGTCGGCGCCGCCACCGCCAGGGCCGACCGTCTGCATGCCGATGCCCGCGAGCAGCGTCGCGATGTCGGCGATGACCCGCCGCGCCGACTCGGCGCCGCTGAAGGCCAGCCGCGCGGGCGCGAACACACCCGAGTCGGACTCGATGGCCAGGACGTGCCGCTCGGCCTCGCTCGCGTAGACGTCGCGATACGCGTTGCCGCCGCGCAAGCCGTTTTCCTCGTTGGTGAACAGCACCACCCGCACGGTCCGCCGCGGCTGGATGCCCAACGCTTTCATCAGGCGCAAGCCCTCCCACGTGACGATGCAGCCGACGGCGTTGTCGGAGGCGCCGGTGGCAGCATCCCACGAATCGAAGTGGCAGCCGACCAGGACGATTTCCTCCGGGCGCTCGCGCCCGACGACCTCGCCGATCACGTTGGCCGACTCGACGTCGGCCTCGAAATGCGCCTCCATCTCGAGGCGCACTTTCACCGTGCGCCCGCGACTGACGATGCGATGAATGCGTTGCGCGTCTTCCACGGAGATAGCCGCCGCGGGGATCTTCGGGGCTTCGTCGCCGTACTGCATGCCTCCAGTGTGCGTCGTCCGCAGCCCGATGGGACCCACCGACCGCACCAGGGCTGCGACCGCCCCCTGCTGTGCCGCCAGCCGGGCGCCGCCAACCCGATACGCTACCGTCTCTGCGTAGTCAGTGAACGGGACGTCGAAGAGCACGATGCGGCCGCGCGCATCGGCGGAACGCTGGCGGAGCTCGTCCGTGCTGGACACGACCAGCACCTCGGCTTCGATGC
>JADZBZ010000437.1 GCA_020851835.1 Acidobacteriota bacterium | reverse complement strand
GCGAACTGCCGGTCGAGCCCGACGACCGGCTCGAGGTAGCCGCCCACGCTGGGCCCGACCCGGAAGTAGTCGAAGAAGTGCAGGTAGCGCGACGGCGGCGGCGCGGCGCCCTCGAGCATTCCGAGGTGATGCATCACGCCGAGCGTGCCCTCGACATTGGCGTCAATCCATCCCCGCTCCTGCGGCTCGCCCCAGCCCAGCCCACCCACCTCGGCCACGATACCGGGAATGCCGAACCGCTCGCCGGCGTGACCGAGCGAGGTTCGGGAGCCTCGCAGGCCGCTGAAGATCGTCAGCGCGTGGACGACGGGAAACCCGTAGGCCAGCGCCATGGCCTTGCTCCGGCCGGCCAGCGCCGGGTTCGAGTAGTCGGCCACGTAGCTCACGTCGGCCATGGTGGCACCCCAGTCTCCGACGTGGTAGTCGATGACGGCGTCGGCCTTCGACATGCACTCGTCGGCCAGGACGCGGGCGATCTGGTTCGACAGCCACTGATACGGCCCGCCGAAGGTGCGATTGGCATCCGGCTCGTCGGCATTGTCCTGGATGCAGCGCGTGGCGGTGGCCATGGCAACCGGGTTGGCCACCGGAACCGCGATGACAGCACCACTTAGGACGCGGGCATCGATCCGGTCCAGCAGTTCGCGCACGACGACGGCCGAGAACCACTCGTTGCCGTGCAGCATCGAGAGCAGCAGCAGCGTCGGGCCGTCGTGCCGCCCCGCCGCGACGTGCGCGACGATGTCGACATCGCCGGTGAGGTCGCGCGTCACCGGGAGGCGGACGAGCGCGCGGGTGCCGTGAGCGACGGTCGTGGTGGCCAGGCGAATCTGGGGCACAGGGGAGGATTATAGCGGGGGCGCGCAGGTCGGACTCTCGTCGACCGGGCCACGGCCCGGACCTTGACATCCCCGGCGCCCTGAATGACCATTCATTCAGCCCATGCCCGCCCCTTCAGCCCGACGTCTGTCGGCCGTCAAGGCCGCGCCGGTCGCCGACAAGCGCGACGCCATCCTCCGCGCCGCCATCAAGGTGTTCGCCCGCAGCGGTTTCTTCCAGTCGCAGGTGGCCGACGTGGCCCGTGTCGCGGGGGTTGCCGCCGGGACCGTCTACCTCTACTTTCGCAGCAAGGACGACCTGCTGGTATCGATCTTCGACCGCACCATGAAGGACGCCATTGCCGAGGGCCGGGCGGCGCTGGCCGGGGTAACCGACCCCGTCGATCGATTGCGGCGCATGGCCCGGCTGCACCTCGACCGACTGGGTCGCGATCGCGACCTGGCCGTCGTCGTCCAGGTCGAGCTGCGCCAGTCCATCAAGTTCATGGAGCGGTTCTCGTCCACGCACCTGCAGGATTACCTGAACCTCATCCGCCGGACCATTGCCGACGGGCAGGCGGCCGGGGCGTTCCGCACCGACGTCAGCGCCAATACCGCCGCCAAGGTGTTCTTCGGCGCCCTCGACGAAACAGCGACCAACTGGATGCTGAGTCGCCGCAAGTACTCGCTGTCGGGCGAGGCCGACAACGTGGTGGATTTGCTGATCGGAGGCCTGGGCCGATGAGTCCGAAGATCAACTCCGTGACGGTTCTCGGCGCCGGCACCATGGGCGCGCAGATTGCTCTGCACTTCGCCAACGCCGGCATCCCGTCGCTGCTGCTGGATCTGACGGCCGAGGCGGCCCGGCAGGGGCTCGAGAAGGCTCGCCGGCTGAAGCCCGACCCGCAGTTCACCCCGGACGTACAGGCACTGGTCACCACCGGGGGCTTCGACACGGGCCTGGCTCGAATCGCGGCCACCGACTGGGTGATCGAAGCCGTGGTCGAGCGGCTCGATATCAAGCAGGCCCTGCTCGCCCGCGTGGACGCCGCGCGCCGCCCCGGCACCATCGTCAGCACGAATACGTCCGGGATTCCGATCGGGGCGCTTGCCGAGGGCCGCTCCGACGACTTCCGCCGCCATTGGATCGGCACCCACTTCTTCAACCCCCCTCGATACCTGCGCCTGCTCGAGATCATTCCCACGACGGAGACCGACCCGTCGGTCGTGGCCGCGGTGACCCGCGTCGGCGACCTGCTGCTCGGCAAGGGCGTCGTCCTCGCGAAGGACACGCCGAACTTCATCGGCAACCACATTGCGTTGTACGGCGTGGCGTGCCTGCTCAAGGCGCTGGCGACCGGCCATTACACCATCGAGGAAATCGATGCAATCACCGGGAAGGCCATCGGCCGGCCCGCGTCGGCCACGTTCCGGACGATGGACATTGCCGGCGTGGACGTGCTCGCGCACGTGATGCGCAACCTCCACGAGCGGCTTCCGGACCCGGACGACCGGGCCGCCTTCGCGGTGCCTGAGTTCCTGGACCAGATGGTGGCCCGAGGACAGCTCGGCGAAAAGACCGGCAAGGGCTTCTACCAGCGCCGCCAGTCGGCCTCGGGCGAGACCGAGATCTGGACGCTCGACCACGAGACCTTCGAGTATCGCCCGAAGCAGGCCGTGACGATCGCCTCGATTGAGGCCGGCCG
>JADZBZ010000436.1 GCA_020851835.1 Acidobacteriota bacterium | reverse complement strand
GTGGCCTTGCAGGGCGCGTTGCACGTGCTCGCGCCCGGATCGACCGTCGAGCGGCCCGACACCCCGGATGGTGTCGTGACGGCCGTCAGGCGACTGCCGGCCACGGCGGCGGCCTATGCACCGTTCCCCGACGGGCTGGACGCCAGACTGGTGTCGGCCCTCGCCGCGCGTGGCGCAACCGAGCTCTACACGCACCAGGCCGAGGCCTTCGCGCATGTCGCCGCCGGGCGGAACATCGTGGTGACCACGCCTACCGCCTCGGGCAAGACGCTCTGCTACAACCTGCCGGTGCTCGAGGCCGTTCTCAGGAACCCGGCCGCGCGCGCCCTCTACCTGTTTCCGACCAAGGCGCTGGCGCAGGACCAGATGGCCGAGCTGCACGAACTGGCCGGGGCGATTGGCGACGCGGGGGGGGGGGCCATCGGCGTGCACACCTACGACGGCGACACGCCGCAGGATGCGCGCCGCACCATCCGGACGCGCGCGCACGTCGTGCTCAGCAACCCCGACATGCTGCACTCGGGCATCCTCCCGCATCACCCGAAGTGGGCGAAGCTGTTCGAGAATCTGCGCTTCATCGTCATCGACGAGCTGCATGCGTATCGCGGCGTGTTCGGCAGCCATCTGGCCAACGTGCTGCGGCGGCTGCGGCGCGTGTGCGGACACTACGGATCGGATCCGCAGGTGATCTGCTCGTCGGCCACCATCGCCAACCCGGCCGAGCTGGCCGAGCGGCTCTGCGATCGTCGGTTCACCCTGGTCGAGAAGAGCGGGGCGCCACGGGGCGAGAAGGTCTTCGTCTTCGTCAACCCACCGGTGGTGAACCGCGAACTGGGTATCCGCCGTTCGTACCTGAACGAGGCGCGCCGGGTGACGGGCGAGTTCCTGCGGCGCAATCTGCAGATCATCCTGTTCGCGCAGAGCCGGCTGGCCACCGAGATCCTGACGACCTACCTGAAGGACGACTTCGAGGACGTGCCCGGCATGCCCGAGAAGATCCGCGGCTACCGCGGCGGGTACCTGCCGCTCCGCCGCCGGGAGATCGAGAGGGGCCTGCGCGAGGGCCTCGTGCGGGCCGTGGTGTCCACCAACGCGCTCGAGCTCGGTATCGACATCGGGGCGCTGGACGTGTCGATCATGGCGGGCTACCCGGGCACCATTGCCGCAACGTGGCAGCGCGCCGGACGGGCGGGCCGGCGGTCGGCGCGGTCGGCGGCGGTGATGGTGGCCTCGAGTGCGCCGGTGGATCAGTTCGTCGTCCGGCACCCGTCGTATTTCTTCGACGCCTCGCCGGAGCACGCGCTCGTCAACCCCGACAACCTCAACATCCTGGTGAACCACGTGAAGTGCGCGGCGTTCGAGCTGCCCTTCACCGCCGTCGAGACCTACGGCCGTGTGAACGTGCAGGAGGTGCTGGGAGTGCTGCAGGAGGCGGGGCTCGTGCACCTGTCGGGCGCGGATCCGGAAGACGAGTCGGCGGGGCAGTGGCACTGGACCAGCGAGTCGTATCCAGCCGACGCGGTGAGCCTGCGCTCGGTATCGTCGGACAACTTCGTCGTCGTGGATCAGACCGGCGAGCCGAAGGTGATAGCCGAAACCGACTTCACCAGCGCGCTCTCGATGCTGCATCCCAAGGCCATCTACCTCATCGAGGGCCGGTTGTTCCAGGTCGAGAAGCTCGACTTCGAGGGGCGCAAGGCGTACGTGCGTGCCGTGGACTGCGATTACTACACCGACGCCATCGACTACACCAAGGTGACCGTTCTCGACCGCTTCGCGAGCGCCGGGGCCGTGGCCCACCACGGTGAGGTGCACGTGGTAACGCGGGTGGTGGGCTTCAAGAAGATCAAGTTCCACACCAACGAGAACGTCGGATCGGGCGAGCTGGACCTGCCCGAACAGCAGATGCACACGACCGCCTACTGGCTCGAGGTGCCGGTCGCCGTGCTGGCGGCGCTGCCCTGCGCGGTGGACGACCGGCGCGACGGCATCCGCGGGCTGGCCTACGCCATGAAGAACGTGGCGCAGCTGCTGCTGATGTGCGATCAGCGGGACGTCGGGCTGTCGGTGAACGCCGGCGAAGAGGTGATGGAGGGCACCGACACTCCGCGCATCTTTCTTTACGACGCGTATCCCGGCGGCATCGGTTTCAGCGCTCCGCTCTTCGGCATGCACGACGAGCTGCTGACGCGCACGCGGGCCCTGATCGAGGGCTGCGATTGCGAACACGGGTGCCCCACGTGTGTGGGACCCGTGGGCGAGACCGGCCCGCTGGCCAAGCAGGTGGCTCTGCGGTTGTTGCGGCACCTGACGCCCGACGCCGGGACTGAAGTCCCGGCGCTCCGGACCTCGCCGGATGTTGGGACTGAAGTCCCGGCGCTCCGGACGTCGCCGGATGTTGGGACTGAAGTCCCGGAGCGCCGGGGCTTCAGCCCCGGCGACGACGATTCCACCGACACCGTGCCCTTCTAAGCCGTGAGCACGCTCACCGATCGACTCCGTGACATCGTCGGCGGTGCGGTCCCGCACCTGGCGCCAGAACTGCAGGCCGGCCGGGACGAGGCCGCGCGCCGGTTGGGGCCGCCGTTGGCACACCTGCCCGAATCGGTGCTCGCCGGCGCGGCGCGAGCAGTTGGTGGCCGCGTGGCGACGGGCACGTCAGGCGCGGTCATCCTCGTGGATCGCCATTACGCCGCGTCCGAGCGCCACGGTCGCGTACCGATTGGCACCGTGATGTCCGCGCTGCTCGGCGGCCAGGAGGCGCTGAGGGTGCTGACGAGGGCATGGCCCGCCTCCGCCAGGGAGCCGACGGGCCCTTCCGACGCCAGCCACCTAGCGACCGGCACCGAACGGGTTTCGGGCGTGTGGTTCCTCGACCTCGAGACCACGGGCCTTGCCGGCGGCGCGGGCACCCATGCCTTTCTCGTGGGGTGCGCACACCTCGAGGCCGGCGGCCTGTCGGTGCGCCAGTTCCTGCTGCCGGGCTACGAGCACGAGCGCGCGCTGCTTGCCGAGGTGGGAGGCTGGGCGGCGTCGCGCGGCGCCCTCGTCACGTTCAATGGCAAGTCGTTCGACGTGCCGCTCATTGAAACGCGCTATCTCTTTCATCGCGTGCCGTTCCCACTCGACACGACATCCCACGTGGACATGCTGCACCCTGCCCGGCGCCTCTGGCGCGCGCGGGGAGCCGTGCAGGGGAGCATCGAGGCGAGCTGCTCGCTCGGGACGCTCGAGCGTCTGCTGGCGGGGGTGCATCGCGTGGGCGACGTGCCGGGCTTCGAGATCCCCTCGCGCTACTTCCAGTTCGTGCGCTCCGGCGACGCGCATCCGCTCGAGGCGGTGCTCGAGCACAACCGTCTGGATCTGGTGTCGCTGGCCATGGTGCTGGCGCGCGTCCTCACCCTGGTCGAACGTGGGCCGGCCGCGACCACCGACCCCTACGAGTGCCTGGGGCTGGCTCGCTTATACGATCGCGCCGGCCGGGCCGACGATGCGGATGTGGCGTACGTACGTGCCATCGAGCGTCTGGAACACGTGGGACGGGATCCTGAGTCCTGCGGTGAGGCTCTGCGCCGCCTGGCCTGGTGCCGGCGTCGTGCCGGCCGCGCGGCCGATGCGACCGACGCCTGGCAGCGGCTCGCGGACCTGCCGCAGTGCCCCCCGGCCCTTCGTCGCGAAGCGCGCGAAGCGCTGGCAATTCACCACGAGCACCGCGCGCGGGATCTCGAGGGGGCGCGGGCCCACGCCGAGCGGCTGCTCACCGAGCAGCCGGGCGGACGCTGGCGCGAGGCGGCGGAACACCGGCTGCGCCGAATCGAGCGAAAGTTGGAACGCCGGCGGCCGCCAGGCGGCCTCTGGCCCGAGGTGTAGGGCTGCCCGGAGCCGGAAGCTTCAGTGGGGCTTCTTGGCGGTCGCCGCCCGCTTGGCCTTGGCTTCCTTCGCCGCCATCTTGCGGGCCTCGACGGTCTGGGCGCCGTACTTCTTGGTGAAGCGGTCCACGCGGCCCTCGGTATCGATCAGCTTCTGCCGGCCCGTGAAGAACGGGTGGCAGTTGGAGCAGATTTCGAGGTGCAGGTCTTTCTTGGTGGAGCGGGTCTTCCACTCGGCGCCGCAGGCGCAGTGGACCGTGACGTCGTAGTACTCGGGATGGATGCCAGGCTTCATGTTCTATCCTTCTACG
>JADZBZ010000435.1 GCA_020851835.1 Acidobacteriota bacterium | reverse complement strand
GCGCCGGCGGGCGGCTCGCCGTCCTGATGGCCCACTGGCGCGAGTTCTGGCGCGGGTACTGGCAGTCGCCTCACGGCTGTTGAGGGATGGATCCAGTGGCCTGGGAGCAGGACACACGATTGCGTGAGCGAGCGGCCGGGAAGGCGCGTGCGCGGAAGCCGTTGCCCTTCTGGTCCCAGCGCTACCCGGGGGACTGCGGCGACTGACGTGTTGGCCCGCACACGGGCTGTCACATCCCGGTTCGGGGCCCTCACCAGATCTTCACGCGCTCCTCGGGCGGGCGGTACATCCCGTCGCCCGGCTTCACGTCCCAGGCGTCGTAGAACGCCTGCATGTTGGTCAGCGACACGAACGCGCGGTAATGGCCGGGGGAGTGCGGGTCGGTGAGCAGCCGCTGCCGCAGCGCATCGTCCCGCATCCTGGTGCGCCAGACCTGCGCCCAGCCCAGGAAGAACCGCTGGTCGCCCGTGAAACCCTCGATGACCGGAGCAGGCTTGCCGCCGAGCGACAGGTGGTACGCGCGCAGCGCCACGGCGAGCCCGCTCAGATCACCGATGTTCTCGCCGAGCGTGAGCCGTCCGTTGATGGGCAGGTCGTCGATCGGGTTGTAGGCGGAGTACTGAGCCGCCAGCTTGCTGGTCCGCTCCTGGAACGCCTGCAGGTCCGCCGGCGTGAACCAGTGGCGGAGGTTCCCGTCGCCGTCCGACTTGCTGCCCTGGTCGTCGAAGCCGTGGCTGATCTCGTGCCCGATGACGGCGCCGATGCCGCCAAAGTTGACCGCATCGTCGGCTTCGACATTGAAGAACGGCGGCTGGAGGATCGCCGCGGGGAACACGATCTCGTTGTTGGTCGAGTTGTAATAGGCGTTGACGGTCTGCGGGGTCATCCCCCACCGGGTGCGGTCCACGGGCTTGCCGAGGCGCCCGGCCATGTCGTCGTAGGCGAAGGCGACCGCCCGCATCGCGTTGCCCAGGAGATCGTCGCGCTTGACCGTCAGCGTCGAGTAGTCCTGCCACTTGTCGGGATAGCCGATCTTGACGGTGAACTTCGCCAGCTTGGCGTGTGCCTGCGCCTTGGTCTCGGGCCCCATCCACTCCAGTTCGTCGATCCCCTGACCGAACGCCGCCAGCAGGTTCTGCACCAGTCGATCCATCCGCGCCTTGGCCTGCGGAGCGAAGTGCTTCTCCACGTAGAGCCTGCCCAGCGCCTCCCCGAGCGCGGACTCGACTTCGGTGATGCCGCGCTTCCATCGCGGCCGCATCTCTTCCTGCCCCGACAGCGTCTTCCCGCGGAACTCGAACAGCGCCTCGCCGAAGGCGGCGGGCAGCTCGTCGGCGTAGGTCGCGAGCAGGTTGAAGGTGAGCGCCTCCTTCCAGGTGGAGACCGGCGTGCCGGTGAGGATGGCGTCGAGCGACTTGAAGTAGTCGGGTTGCCGGACGACCACGTGAGTGGCCTCCAGACCCGCGGCCCTGAAGTAGGGCGCCCATCCAAAGGCCGGCGTGAGCGCGGCGAGCTCGCCCACTTCCATCTTGTTGTAGGCGGCGTCGCGATCGCGTGTGCGCGCCCGCTCCCAGTGCTGCTGGGCAATGCGCGTCTCGAGCGCGAGGATCCGCTGCGCCGCGCCCGCGGGATCCGGCTGCTTCGCCAACGTCAGGAGCCTGGTGATGTAGGCCACGTACGCCGAGCGGGTCGCCTCGAACTTCGGGCCCTGTCGCCGGTAGTAGTCCCGATCGGGCATGCCGAGGCCGCCCTGGCCGATCGAGACGACATAGGTGTCCGACTGCTTCTGATCCTGGCCGACGGAGGCGCCAAACGGCCCTCGTACGCCGACGTGCGCGAGGTGCCCGAGCAGCGCCGGCAGCTCGGCGGTCGTCGTAACGGCCGCAATCCCCTTCAACTCCGCGCGCAGGGGCTTCAGGCCAAGCGATTCGATCCGCGCGGTGTCCATGAAACTCAGGTAGAAGTCCGCCACCTGCTGCGCCTCGGTTCCCGGCTTCGGCGACGCCTTCGTCGCCGTGTCGATGATGTCCTTGAGCGCGGCATCGCTACGATCGGCGAGCTCGGCGAACGAACCCCACGTGGATCGATCGGGCGGGATCTCCGTCGTGCGCATCCACGTGCCGTTGACGAACCCGTTGAAGTCGTCCTGGGGGCGGATCGAGCGGTCGAACCCGGTGGTGTCCACGCCGAGCGCGCGGGGCGGCTGCTTTGCGGCGGCAAGGGCGCCGATCAGGGTCGCGGCGAAGACGGCGAGCACGCGGGGCTGGCGGCGGCGAGGGACGCGCGACAGTGGCATCGAGGGACTCCTGACTCGAAAAAGCGGCGACCAGGATACCACCCGTCGCCGGGGACGATCATGACCGCTCGGGTCCAACCATCCCGAGTGGATCGGTCCTCGTGCGCGACGGACAGATCGCGGCCGTTGGCGGCCTCGGTGGACGCGCCCGCCGGCGATACCCCCAAAGGTACTCTGGCGATCCGTTCTCGGTCTAGTCGCGCGCCTCAGGCAGCATCTTCCCCGGGTTCATCAGATTCTGCGGGTCCAGCGCGTGCTTGATGGCGCGCATCACACCGAGCGCTTCACCATGCTCGGCTTCCAGGTACTTCATCTTGCCCAGTCCCACGCCGTGCTCGCCCGAGCAGGTGCCGCCCATGCGGAGGGCACGCTCCACCAGGCGCTGGCTGTACGCCGACACCCGCGCCACCTCCGCCGGGTCGCCGGGGTCGAGCATCAGGATGAGGTGGAAGTTGCCGTCGCCCGCGTGGCCGACGAGGGGTGCGGCAATTCCGGACGCTCGCGCATCGGCCTGGGTCTCGAGGATGCACGGCGCCAACTGCGAAATCGGCACGCACACGTCGGTCGTCATCGCTCGAGCCCCCGGGCGCGACGCGAGCGTCGCGTAGTACACATCGTGACGCGCCTGCCACAGTCGCGCGCGGTCCTCGGGTGTCGTCGCCCACCGGAAGCCGAGCGCGCCGTGCTCGCGCGCGATTTCGTCCACCGCCTGGGCCTGCTCGTCCACCACCGCCTGGCTGGTGCCGT
>JADZBZ010000434.1 GCA_020851835.1 Acidobacteriota bacterium | reverse complement strand
TGGGGGCGCAGGATCCAGTCCCAGTAGCCTTCCTGCCATAGTCCGCTCGGGTGAACGCGGCTCCACCAGTGTCCGGTCGCCTGCCTCCAGCGATGTACGAACCGGCGGGCGTCGGCGTTGCCGGTCCCTCCCTCGATCAGCACGTGCACGTGGTCCGGCATGACGCAGTACGCAAGCACGGCGAACTCCTGGTTGCGGGCATGGCGCAACAACTGCGCCGTGACATGGCCGGCCGCATCCGGATCGAGAAACGCCGGATACCGGCCCCGCGTGCAGAAGGTCAGGAAATAGGCGTGCGCCCCGGTGTAGGAGAAATGCGGAACTCGAGGTGGACGACGATGCATGGCCGTTGCGTTCGCAGGGCGCGTGCCAACCAGGCACGTGGAGCGACGGGACTTCAGTCCCGTCGGAAGGGCACGGAGTCGGAAGGGGTACGGAGCGACGGGACTTCAGTCCCGTCGTCACCCCTCGCCGGCACTGAAGGGCCGGCGCTTCGTGCCGAACTGAAGGGCCGGCGCTTCGTGCCGAACTGAAGTGCCGGCGCTCCGTACATCGCGAGCGGCCGCTGGCTACGTTACACTGCCCGCGATGAACGCCCCGTCCGTCCGTCCGTCCGTCCGTTCGTTCGTTCGTTCGTTCGTTCGTTCAGGACTCGCACCGGCATTGGGTGGCGGGGTGGGGTTCCTCGCGTTCACGCGATGTGTTGGTGTGCACACACTCGACGTTCGCGATCTCGACTGGATACCGCCGGGGGGAATTGACCCGTCGGTCCACCTGATCGGCTGGCATCTGTTCCGATCCAGCCCGTGGGGCTTCCCGCCGGGGGTGACGAGCGACCTGGGCTATCCCATCGGCACCTCGGTGGCGCTCACCGATTCCATCCCGCTTCTGGCACTGCCCTTCAAGGCCATATCGCCATTCCTGCCTCATCCCTTTCAGTACTTCGGCCCGTGGCTGCTCGCCTGCTTCGTACTGCAGGGCGTCTTTGGGTCCCTGCTCATGAGCACGGTGACCAATCGGACGACACTGCGCGCGCTCGGCGCAGCGCTCTTTGTGCTGGCGCCGATTCTGTCTCATCGGCTCGGTCACGCGGCTCTGTCCGCGCACTGGCTGCTGCTGGCCACGCTGTGGCTCAATCGGCGGGCCGCCGCCACCGGGCTGGACAGACGCGCGCACGTGTCGTGGGCCGTGCTGGTGCTGGCGGCGTCAGCCACGCACCCGTATCTGACTGTGATGGTGCTCGCCATCGCGGGAGCGACCTTTCTGGGCCAGGTCACCACGGCACGTCACATCGTCACCACGCTGGCGATCCCGTGCGCCGTCCTCGGGCTTATCACGTTTGCCGTCTGGTGGACCGCCGGGTACTTCATCGTTCCAGGAGGCAGTGCCTTGCAGGCGTCGGGGTTCGGGCGCCTCTCGATGAACCTGCTGTCGCCGCTCATCCCAAGGGAAGGCGCGTGGACGTTCGGGCGCATTCCGTTGACAACGGCGCAGTACGACCAGCACGAGGGCTTCAGCTATCTGGGGCTCGGCGTGTTCACCCTCCTCGTCGTGTCGGTACCGTTGCTGCGCCCGTGGCGCACGAACTGGCTGACGCGCCCGAACCTGGCGCTGCTGGTCACGCTGGCGGGCCTGACGATGTTCGCGCTCAGCCCGACGGTCACGTTCGGACCGAGCACGATCTTCCAGTACGACGCCGGGTGGTGGGGACCGCTCGCGACCTTCCGGGCGAGCGGACGCATGTTCTGGCCGGCCGTGTACGCGCTGATGTTCGGGGTCATCTCGCTGGTGGTGCGCCGGCTGCCGGCAAGGGTCGCGGTGCTGGCACTGACCGTGGCCGTCGGCTTGCAGGCGGCGGATGTGGCGGGTGTATATCGGCTGAAGCGAGCGGGATTCGCTCTTCGGTTCGACAACCCGCTTCGCAGCATCTTCTGGCGCACGCTGCCCGGGCACTACCGCCACCTGGTGATGTATCCGTCGAACATGTGCGTGCCGCCCGAGCAGGCCATGGACTACCGGCCGCTGGCGCTGGTGGCCGGGACTGCCGGCCTCACCTTCAACGGCGGCTACGCCGCGCGGTACGACGCGGACGCCGTGGGCCGGTACTGTGCGCATCTGACGCAGGACATACAACAGGGCGTCTTCTCGGACGACACCCTCTATGTCGTGACTTCAGCCGAAGCGCCTCTCCTGCTCGCGTCGCCGATGCCGCTGACGTGCGTGCCGGTGGACGGCCTCGTGGTGTGCGCACGCGGCGCTTCCTGATGTCACGAGGACCGTCAGGTCAGTGGCGCGTCGGCGGGCGTGCCATCGACCCACCCATCGAGATCGCCCGCGCCCTGGCTTGGGTGATTGGATGAGTGATTCCGCTCCTGGCCCCCGCTACTCCTGCCCGCGCAGTCGCTTCACGTAGTGCGATCGTGATTCCATCTCCGTGAGCCTGCCGGCGGCGTACGCCGAGGCCCTGGCCAGCAGGTCCCGGGCCTCCGGGTCCGTCCGGGCGCGGAGCGCTGCCGGATCATGACCCGCGGCTGTCAAGAACTCGGTGATGAGCCGCCGTTCCAGTTCGGCCTGCGGCTCCTCGAGAGGGGGTATGGACGGGTCGCGAGGGATCATTGAGCATCGCCTCCC
>JADZBZ010000433.1 GCA_020851835.1 Acidobacteriota bacterium | reverse complement strand
CCTGTGCCGTCGGGCGCCACCACGTAGATCTGCGGCGAACCCGAGCGGTCGGACGTGAAGGCGACTTGCGTGCCGCTGGGGGACCACGTCGGCGTCGAATCGATGGCCGGGTGCGATGTCAGCCGGCGAAGGTTCGAACCGTCCCGATTCATGATGTAGAGCTCGGAGTTGCCGTCGCGCGTGGACATGAACGCCACGCGCTGCCCGTCGGGCGAGAACACCGGCAGGAAGTTCTGGCCCAGGCCCTTGGCCGGTTCCTCCATGGTACCCACGTAGATGTTCGAGATGATGATGTCGGGCAGCGTCTTCCGGTACGAGGTGTAGGCGATGGACCGGCCGTCGGGCGACCAGTTGGGGTTGATGTTGAGGTTGCGGTTGATCGTGATCCGCCGCTGGTTCGCGCCGTCGTAGTCGGAGATGTAGATCTCCTTCACGTCGCGCTTCTCGATCGTGTTCGCCACCGGATCCCGGTTGCGATCCGACGAGAAGGCGAGCTTGGTCCGCGCCACACCCTGCAGGCTCCGCTGCGACAGGTGGATCTCGTCGGCCATGGTGTGAGCGTAGATGCGCGGGTTGGCGGCAGCTCCGGTGTACTCGCGGCCGTAGCTCTGCTGGCGGGCGCGCACGTTGTACAGGCGCATCTCCACGCGAATGCCCGTCGGCGCGCGCTGCACCGTCCCGACCACCACGCCGTCGGCGCCCAGTTCGCGCCACCGGTCGAAGGGCACGTCCGAGATGGAGGTCGCGGCCTGAATCGACCGGTACGTGTCGCGCGGAATCATGTAGAACTCGCGCTCGTAGTCCATGTCGTCCCAGAGTACCTGGCCGATCACCTTGGCCGCCTCCTGGACCTCCTTGTCCGGGGATAGGGCGATCAGATCGGGGATGGCCAGGCGCGGCGGCGTGCCCGGGTCACCCGTGATGCGCAGCTCGACGCTCGTCGGCTGCTGTGAGGCGGGCGGCTGCGCCGGAGGATCCTGGGCCTCGAGCCCGACGACGGCGGCCACGGCCATTGCCGCGATGACGGCTCGGACGCCGGGTCCGACACGGGTGTCTCGGGTGCGGGCCGGGCCCTGATCGAATACGGTCATGCGTCTAGGTCCTAGCGTGAGTAGCCGAAGTTCAAGTGAACCGTCAGCCGGGTTTCCGTGTACGCCGGCGGCAGGGGCGGCAACTGACGCGTCAGGCCCAGCGCCCGCTGCGCGAAGTAGTCGAGTGCGGGTGCGCCGCTCGACTGCTCGACCTCGACGCCGGTGATGCGGCCGTCGCGCTCGATGACGAACTTCATCAACGTTGTCCCCTCCGAGCCCTGCCGCGAGTCCCAGTTGCGATTGATCAGGTCGATCATCGTGGCCAGGTAATCGGGACAGCAGAAGTTGGCCACATCCAGATAGCCGCCGGTCCCACCGCCGCCCGCCGAGAGGCCGAATCCCGCCCCCTGGCCGGCCGTCTGGGCCACGGCGTTGCCTGCCTGCACTTCCTCGCCCCTGGTCGGCGTGCGGCTGCGCGGATCCTTGGCGGCCACCTTGGCCGCTGGCGTCTGCTTCCTGGGCAGCGTCTTGGTCGGCTCCACCATCTCGGGCGCCTTGGCCGCCGGAGGACGCACGGGTTCGATGGTCTTGCGAGCCTCGACGGGCTGCGCCTCCTGGACGGGTCGTCCCCCGAGGGTCGCCAGCCCGCCGTCGCGCGGGCCGACCGCGCCGCCCAGGCTGATCTGCATCACGACATCCGGCTCGTCTGCCAGCCGCGCTCCCAGCCAGCCGGCCGGCACAATCGCCAGCAGCAGCGTGATGACGACGTGGGTCACCGCCGACCATCCGACCACCGGCAGCAGGCGCTCGGTGTCGTGCGTACGCTGAGCGAGCACGGCCGACACCACGTCCATCGGGCTAGCGCCTCCCTCGAGGTGAGGCCGGCATGGCCACGATGCCAACCCGCTCGACGCCGCCGTCCTTGAGCCGATCCATCACCTCCATGAGCTCCTGCAGCTGCACGCCGCCGTCGCCCCGCAGGAACACCTCTTTCTGTTCCTTGTTGAGCATCACCTGGCGCATCCGCTCGGGCAGCACGTCCTGCGGTACCGCCTCGTCGTCCATGAAGACCTTGCCGTCCTGGCGGTAGGTGAGCGGCACGGTGATGTACATGCGCACGTCGGTGGCCTTGGTGGCGCTGCGCGACGTGGGCAGGTTCACCTCGACCCCGCGCTGGAGCATGGGCGCGGCCACCATGAAGATGATGAGCAGCACGAGCATCACGTCGACCAGCGGGATGACGTTGATCTCGGCGAGAGACGTCGACACACGCCGCCCCCGCGATCGCCGGCTCCCGCCGGCTTCGGGCTGTGGCAGGACCTTCGGCACTAAGTGAAGTTCCTTTCCGAGATATTCAGGAACTCCAACGCGAAGTCGTCCATTTCACTCGCGTAGATCTTCACGCGCGTCGTCAGGTGGTTGTAGAAGTAGACGGCCGGGATGGCGGCGAAGAGGCCGGCCGCCGTCGCAATGAGGGCCTCGGCAATGCCGGGCGCCACAACCGAGAGATCGGTCGAGCCCTGCGCTCCGATGTTGGTGAAGGCCGACATGATGCCCCACACCGTGCCGAACAGACCGATGAACGGTGTAATGCTGGCGGTGGTGGCGAGAAACGTCACGTTCTTCTCGAGCTTGTTGACCTCGGCAGACGAGGCGCGCAGTAGCGCACGATCCACCGCCGCGAGGCTCTTCAAGGTTGGACGCGGCGCGGCCGCCGCCGGACTGCCGGCCGCCACCGGTTGGCGCAACTGCGCGTTGAGCTCCGCATAGCCGGCGAGGAACATCCCCACCAGCGGGCTCACCGCCAGGGACCCGCACACCGACTGCACGTCCGAGAACTTGGCGCTCGCCCGGAAGACCTGAATGAACTGTGATGACTGCCGATCGACCTTTCGAAACGCCGCCAGTTTCATGGCGATGACCGCCCAGGCCACCACCGAGAAGAGCAGCAGGATGATCAGGACCACCTGAGAGACGGGACTCGCGTGTGTCACGAGCGAGACCATGTCTCCCGAGGCGGCCTGGTTGGACAGAGCACTGCCATCGAGTTGCAGTGCCAGGACTAACGACCCAGGCGTCGGCAACAAGCCCTCCGGATCCATTCAATTGGGGAGTGCGCTGCTGGGAAGAAGCGCCGTTCCGTGCAACGGTAACACGTTCAGCGAAAATCTGTCAAACCCATGATAAGATGGGAGTTCTGTCCGCAGCCGGCCGCCGCGTGGCCCAACGCCGAAGGCCCAGATGATCCGCTACCTCGCCATCCGCAATCTCGCGGTCATCGAGTCGGTGGCCGTCGAATTTGAACCATCGTTCAATATTCTGACCGGCGAAACGGGCGCCGGCAAGTCAATTCTCGTCGAGGCCGTCGGTCTGCTGCTCGGCGGACGCGCCACGCAGGACCTGCTTCGCACGGGCGAGGAGCTCGCGACGGTCGAGGCGGTGTTCGAGGACGCCGATGGGCGCGAGATCGTCGTGCGGCGGGAGATCACGAGCCAGGGTCGCAGCCGCGGCTTCATCAACGGGGCGCTCGCCACGGCCGCCGCCCTCAGGGATCTGTCGAACTCGCTCGTCGAACTCCACGGGCAGCACGAGCACCAGCAACTGCTCGATCCGGCCCAGCACCTCTTCGTACTCGACGCGTGGGGCCACTTCGAGCCCGCCCGGGAGCAGGTGAGTGGGGCATTTGCCCGGGCTCAGGCCATCCGCCAGCAGATCGATCGGCTCCGCATGGACGATCGCGAGCGCGCCGCCCGACTCGAGCTCGTTGAATTCCAACTGAGCGAGCTGGCCCGAGCCGCCCTCACACCGGGCGAGGACGAAACGCTGATGGCCGATCGGCAGATCCTCCGCAGCGCAGATCGCGTCCAGCAGCTCTGCCACGATAGCTACGCGGAGCTCTACGACGCCGAGCATGCCGTGCTGGCCGCGCTCGACCACGTCTGGAAACGTGTTGGAGAATTGGCCGCGTTCGACGCGCGCTTCGTGCCCCACCTGGAATCACGCGACGCCATCAAGGCACAGCTCGAGGACCTGGCGTTCACCCTGCGCGACTTCGCCGCGGGGATTGACGCGTCGCCGGGCCGCCTGCAGGAGGTCGAGGATCGGCTGGCGCTGCTCGAGCGGCTCAAGCGCAAGCACGGTCCGTCGCTGGACGAGGTCATCGCCCGCCGTGACGCCCTGGCGAGGGAGCAGGCCGCGCTGGTTGGCGGCACTTCGAGCCTCGCCGAACTGGACGCCGCGCTGGCCCGCGCGTCGGAGGAGTACCTGGGCCGGGCACGCGACCTCTCGGCGCGCCGGCACCGGGTGGCCGGCGACCTCGCCCGCCGGATGGAGGGTGAGCTTGCCGATCTGGCCATGGACCACGCCCGCTTCGAGGTGCGCCTGACGACGACCGATGGTGAGGGCCGCTGGACGGACCGTGGGCTGGATGAGGCAGAGTTCTTTCTGTCCGCCAACGTCGGGGAAGACCCGCGGCCGCTGGCTCGTATCGCCTCCGGCGGTGAGTTGTCGAGGGTGATGCTGGCCCTCAAGACGCTCGCGGCCGCCGGCGCGGGCAGGTCGGCCGGCGCGCGCACGCTCATCTTCGACGAGGTGGATGCCGGCATCGGCGGGCGCGTCGCCAGCATGGTAGGGCAGAAACTGGCGTCGCTGGGCGAGCGGTATCAGGTGCTCTGCATCACGCACCTGCCCCAGGTGGCCGCATGCGGCCGGACGCACTTCGTGATCCAGAAAGCCACCCGCGGCCGGCGAACAGTCACCAGCGTCAGAGCATTGACAGGCCCTGAGCGGGTGGACGAACTGGCGCGGATGATGGGTGGCGCCGCTGCCGGCAACCGAGCCCGTGGCGGAGCCCAGGAACTACTGGATGCCGCCGAGGCGAAAGGTGAACAATCGGCGAAAGCGAAAGGCGAAAGTCCCCGGGAGCGAAAGCGAAAGTGAAGTACTTCATCGAGACCTACGGCTGCCAGATGAACGTGCACGACTCGGAGCGGATGGCGGGACTGCTGGAGCAGTCGGGGTACGACCCGGCCACCTCGGACCGCGAGGCCGACCTGGTCGTAGTCAACACCTGCAGCGTCCGCGAACGGGCGGAGGAGAAGCTGTACACCCGCCTTGGCGAAATCCGCGAGATGGCGCGCGAGACCGGCCGCGATCCGATCGTCGCCGTGGCCGGGTGCGTTGCCCAGCAGGAAGGCGAGGCCCTCCTGACCCGATCGCCCGGCATCATCGATCTCATCGTGGGCACGCAGCGGGTGAAGATGCTGCCGATGCTCGTGGCCGGGCAACGGGATGACCGGCGGTCGCCGGTCATCGACGTCACGACACCCTACGATGAACCGTCGTTCCCCCTTGGTATCACGCGGCGGGCCGATTCCGCCAAGGCCTACGTGACCATCATCGAGGGGTGTAACGACTTCTGCACCTTCTGCGTGGTGCCGTACACGCGCGGGCACGAGCGGATGCGGCCGAAGGCCGAGATTCTCCGCGAAGTAGCCGACGCGGCGGCCGGCGGGCGTAAGGAAGTGCAGTTGCTCGGCCAGATTGTGAACCACTACCAGGCCCCGGACGACCCGACGTGCGATTTCCCGGCCTTGCTCGAAGCCGTGCACGAGATCCGCGGCATCGAGCGGATTCGCTTCGCCAGTCCTCATCCCCGTCACACGTCCGACCGCCTGATTGCGGCGGTGCGGGACCTGCCCAAGGTCTGCAAACACCTGCACCTGCCGGTGCAGTCGGGCTCGTCGCGCATGCTGGCCCTGATGCGCCGGCGGTATACCCGCGAGACCTATCTGGACACCCTGCAGAAGATTCGCGAGGCCATCCCGAACGTGCAGCTATCGACCGATATGATCATTGGCTTCCCCGGAGAGACGCCGGCGGATTTCGAGGAAACGCTCACGCTGACCGAGGCAGCCCGTTACCACAGCATGTTCTCTTTCAAGTACTCCGAACGCCCCAATACGCTGGCCGCCAAACGGCTGCCCGACGATGTGCCTGAGGAGGAAAAGACAAGGCGCATTGTCGCCGTTCAGCAGTTGCAGCGTCGCATCCAGTGGAGCCTGCACGAGCAGTCGGTCGGCTGCACGGTCGAGGTGCTGGTGGACCACACGAGCCGGCGCCGGGCCTGGGAGTTATCGGGGCGGACGGGCGGAAACACGGTGGTCAACTTTCCCGGCGATCCGAACCTCGTCGGGCGGATCGTGCCGGTCACCATCCGGCGCGCCGGCCCCAACAGCGTCTGGGGCGAGATGCCGGACGGGGCCCCGCCAGGCGCCGGGATGTCTCCCGGCGTGGCGGCGCGAGGCGCAGCGACACGCGAGGTCAGGCCATGATCGAGATGAACATCAAGGGGCTGATGGTGGACCCCATCACCAACATGCCCATCATCATCCTCCGCGATCCGGAGGGACAGAAGGTGCTGCCCATCTGGGTTGGCGTGTTCGAAGCCAACGCCATCGCGCTGCAGATCGAGAACATCCAGACACCGCGGCCGATGACGCACGATCTGCTGCGCAACATTATCCAGGACCTGCGCGCGACGGTCGAGCGGGTCGTCGTGTGCGACCTCAAGGACAACACCTTCTACGCGATGATCCACCTGCAGACGCCGACGGGTCCAGTCGCCATCGATGCCCGGCCGAGTGACGCCATCGCGTTGGCGCTTCGCACCCATGCCCCAATCCTCGTCGAGGAGCGGGTAATCGACAACGCGAAGAGCGTGGATTTCGCCAACGACAAGCAGGACGCCGACCGCCTGCAGCAGTGGCTCGAGTCGCTCGATCCGGACGACATGGGCAAGTACAAGATGTAACGTCGAGTCCCGCGGCCGTTCTTGCCGTCGGCCGGCCGACAATCCGCGCAACTTACTGCAAATACGTTACTTGGCGCGCATCAGCCAGGGCTAATTCGCGGCCCGCACTCCCGTGCGTCACCGCCGGCATCCGGCATTTCTTGACGGGGCAGGCGCACCTGCCTACAATGCCTGAACCCCCGCACAGTCCTGCGCGATGATTCTCGCCATTGCCAATCAGAAGGGCGGCGTCGGTAAGACGACGACTGCCATCAACCTAGCGGCTGCGCTCGCGCTGCGGCACAAGCCCACGCTGCTGATCGACCTCGATCCGCAGGGCAACAGCAGCATGTCGTTCATCGACGTGCGTGCCTGCACGCGGAGCATGTACGACGTCTTCGTCGATCCCCAGGTCCATCTGACGGACGTCATCGTCCCGACGCAACTGCCCGGCTTGTCGGTCGCGCCCGCGCGCATTGCCCTGGCCAAGCTCGAGTCGCGAATGGTGGGGGAGCTCGACGCCCCATTTCGCCTGAAGGACGAGCTCGCCACCGTTCAGCCCGCCTTCGAGCATGTCGTGATCGACTGCCCCCCGGCGCTGGGGCTGCTCACCGTCAACGCCCTGGTGGCCGCGTCCCATCTGCTGATCCCCATCCAATCGTCGTACTTCGCGCTCGAGGGTACCGACGATCTACTGGAGACCTTCGAGAAGGTCCGGCAGCGGCCCAACCCCGAGATCCAGATCCTGGGCGTGGTCATCACGATGCACGACCGGCGCACGGCGCTCGGCCGCGACATCCAAGACCAGATCCGGAAAGTGTTCGGCGACAAGGTGTTCCGCACCGTCATCAGCAAGAGCGTACGCCTCGAGGAGAGCCCGGCGTATCGCGAGTCCATTTTTACGTTCGCGCCCGATTCGAGCGGCGCGACCGAGTACTACAGCCTGTGCGAGGAGGTCATCGACCGTGGCTAAGCGAGGACTGCCCGACACGCTCCGCATGCGTCACGATGCGCACTACGTGGAAACCCTGGCGGCCCCGTCGGGGCCGGCCATCGGTCGCCTGGTGCCGATTGAAAGCGTCGACCCGAACCCCGACCAGCCCCGGCAGGCCATGGGGGATCTCTCGGAACTCATCGCGTCGGTGTCTGAAAAGGGCATTATCGAACCGCTCGTGGTGCGCCAGAAAGGCGCCCGGTATCAAATCGTCGCCGGCGAACGCCGGTATCACGCGGCCGTGCAGTCGAGCCTGACCGAGCTTCCGGTCGTCGTGCGAGATGTCGACGACACCGAGATGCTCGAACTTGCGCTCGTGGAGAACATCCAGCGCAAGGACCTGACGCCGTTCGAAGAGTCGGACGCACTTCAGAGCCTCGGCCAGCGATGTGGGTACACCCACGAAGACCTGGCGAAGCGCCTGGGGAAGTCGCGCACATCCATCACCGAGTCGCTGTCCCTGAACGCCATCCCGCCGGAGGTTCGAAAGGTGTGCCGGTTGGCGGGCATTACCAGCAAGTCGGTGCTGCTGCAGATCGTCCGCCAGGGCGATGCCCAGAAGATGCTCAGCCTGGTTGAAAAGGTCGCCAGCCAGGGCGGCGCCACGCGTGAGCAGTTGCGCCGAGAAACCAAGGTGGCCAAGCCCGGACGCCCCAAGGCCTTCGTGTTTGCCTTCAAGCCGCCCACGAAGGCCTTCAACCTGCGACTCAGCTTCAACAAGAAGTCCGCTTCCAGGGACGAGATCATCTCGGCGCTCGAGACCATCCTCGACGAACTTCGGCATCAGCAGTCGTAAGGCCCCCGGACGATCCTCGCGGTTACGCCGCTCATCTCTCAGCGAAGGTGCGCCCCCGGGGTAGGAGGAAAGCGACTGCGCGCAGCCGGGGCGGCACCCCGACGGAGTCTGCTCCAACCACCTCGGTTAAGTTAACATAATAATTATTATCAGACCTATTGAAAATCCCGTGATTCCGTCCCCTGTGCACGGATTGCGGGCGCCGGATCGGGTAACTGCCCCACCTTGCCGATTGGGTCCGCGCCGAGCACGACCTCTCGGGCGATAATGGGCTCGACCTCAAATGAAGATCCTCGACCGCTACATCATCCGGGAGATCCTGCCCCCGTTTGCGATCGCGCTCCTGGTCTTCACCTTCATCCTCATCATCCCGTTCATCATCGACCTGGCCGAGCAGTTGATCGCCAAGGGCGTGCCCTGGCTGATGTTGCTGCGTCTGATGGCCACCTTGCTGCCGTCAGCCCTGGCCCTCACGGTCCCGATGGCGCTCCTGATCGGCATCCTCGTCGCCTTCGGACGCCTGTCCTCCGACCGCGAGATGGTCGTCCTCATGGCGTGCGGCATCAGCCCGTACCGCTTGCTGCGCCCCCTGGCGCTGCTGGCTGTAGTCGCCTGGGCCGCATCGTCCTGGGTGATGCTCAAGGCGATGCCCGACGCCAACCAGGCGTTCCGCGAGCTGACGATGCAGATCGTGGCGGATCGGGCGGAGGGCGAGGTGCGGCCCCGCGTCTTCTTCGAGGACTTCCCGAACACCGTGCTGTACGTCCGCGAGGTGCCGCAGACCGGCGGCTGGCAGGACGTGCTGGCGGCCGACACATCCAATCCGGCCCAACCCATCATCTACCTGGCTCGCAGCGGCCGCATGCTCGTGGACCGGCAGTCGCGCACCATCCAGATGGTGTTGCAGGACGGATCCCGCCACACCACCCGGCTCGACGACCCGTCGTCGTACGAGGTGCTGCGGTTCGAGCAGATGATCGTGCGCCTCGACCCCGAAAGCGTGTTCCCGCGCAACGGACCGGCGCGCGGCGACCGCGAGTTGTCGATTCCCGAGCTACAGGCCAAGGTTCGCGAGCTCGAGGCGGCCGGGCTGTCGCCACACAACCAGATCATGGAGATCCACAAGAAGTTCTCCATTCCGGTCGCCTGCTTCGTGTTCACGCTGCTGGGCCTGGCGCTCGGCGCCAGCAACCGCAAGGACGGCAAGCTGGCCAGCTTCGTGCTCGGGATCGGCGTGATCTTCGTTTACTACGTGATCATGTTCTCGGCCCAGGCGATGACCAAGGGCCACCTCGTGCCGGCGTGGCTGGCGATGTGGCTGCCCAACATCGTGCTGGGCGCGGCCGGCGTGGCGCTCCTGATGTCCCGCGCGCGGTCGGCGGATCAGCCCATCCGCATCGCCTTGCCCCGACTGTGGCTCCCCAGGTGGATCGGCGCACGGGTGGCCGCCGCCGGAGCGTCCGAGGGGATGGCCGCCAGCCCGGCCGGTGCGCGCGTGGTGGTGGTCATCCGGATTCCGCAGTTCGAACTTCCCCGCCCGAATCTGCTCGACGTCTACGTGGCCCGGCAGTATCTGCGCATCCTGGGCATGACCGTCATCGCCATGCTGGGCCTGTTCTACATCTCGACGTTCATCGATCTGTCCGACAAGTGGTTCAAGGGGCAGGCCTCGCTCGGACAAATCGTGGCGTTCCTGTGGTGGTCGACGCCGCAGTTCATGGCCTACATCATCGCGCTGGCGGTGCTGCTCTCGGCGCTGGTCACGGTCGGAGTCCTCACCAAGAACAGCGAGCTCATCGTGATGCGCGCCTGCGGGATCAGCCTGTACCGTACGGCGGCGCCCATGGTCCTGTTCGCGCTGGTGGCCAGCGCGGTGCTCTTCGGCATGGAGGAACGCGTGCTGGCGGTGGCGAACCGCCGGGCCGACCAGTTGAAGCACCTCATCCGCGGCGGGTCGCCCCAGACGTTCGACGTGCTCAACCGCAAATGGGTGGTCGGTCGGGCCGGCGAGGTGTACCACTACCAGTTCTTCAACCCGCGGACACAGGAGCTCAACGGTCTGTCGATCTTCGAGTTCGACGACACCAGCCACACGCTCGCCCGACGTGTCTACGCGACGAGGGCCGTGTACCGGGTCGCGGCCGTGGACGAGGACGGCAAGTCCACGTGGGAGCTCAGCCAGGGCTGGACCCGCCGCTTCGGCGCCCGTGATGCCGTCGGGGGCTTCGAGCCCTTCCAGGACACCACGATGACCCTCGAGCCCGCCGAGTACTTCATGACCGAAGTGCCCGAGCCGCGGCGCATGACCTATCCGCAGCTGAGCCAGTACATCGCCGACCTGCGCCAGAGCGGCTACGACGTCCTCGGCCACGAGGTGGAACTCCACCGCAAGGTGGCCTTTCCGTTCGTCACCCTGATCATGACCTTGATCGCAGTGCCCTTCGCCGTCACCACCGGGCGGCGGGGCGCGATGTACGGTGTCGGCGTCGGCATCGTTCTCGCGCTCGCCTACTGGACGATGATCTCGGTGTTCGCCGCCTTCGGCGCCGCCGGGCTCCTGAGCCCGCTCCTGGCGGCGTGGGCGCCCAACCTGCTCTTCGGCGCCGCGGCCGTGTATCTCCTGCTGATGGTTCGCACTTGACGATGG
>JADZBZ010000432.1 GCA_020851835.1 Acidobacteriota bacterium | reverse complement strand
GCCGCACCGCCGAAGTCTCCGTGACGCCGGGCACCGCGGCCGGTCAGCCACGCGTCCAGCGCGCGGGCGTAATCCTGATCCCATGCGCCGGTGTGCACCACCACGTGAGTGGTCCCTGCCGCCATCAGCGCCGCGAACGCCTCGTCTGGTGTGCGCACGGGGTTCACGAGCCAGCGGGCGCGCCGGTCGAAATCGGGGGGAAAGAACGAGGTGAAGCCGTTCACCAGCGGGTGCCAGTGGAACGTCGAGAAATAGAGGTAGCGCGTGTTGTACCAGAGATCCGTGAAGGGCAGCTCGGCGATCACGGCCGGTTCCCTCAACGAGGCGAGGTAGCGGTACACCTCAGGTGCCTCGGGTCCCGGGGTGAGGTAGGCAGCCGGCCTGATTACGCCGACCGTCGACGGCGACTCGTGGTTGAGCGGGAATGCCGGCAGGCTGTTGAGCCACACGGATACCAGTGCCAGCCCGACCACCGCGCCGGCGCCGCGTCGGGTGCCGGCGGTCAGTGACGCACCGAGTCCCGCGGCGAGCGACAGGAACAACACGAAGGCGACCGCGAAGCGCGACGAGACGCGCAGCACGGTCATCCCCGGCACCAGCTCCTGCAGGATGCGGTACAGGCCGAGCGAGGGCATCGGGCGGCCGCCGATCACTGGCGCAGGCCCGAGCGACAGCCAGAACGCGAGCCCGGCCCCGACCACCGCGAGGCCGAGGAGGGGCAGGCGGCGCCGCGTCCACCCGAGCCGGCCTGCCGCACCGCCGATGACGGCGATCGCGGCGAAGGTGAACGGCACCACGAGAGGCCCCACCGCCGCGAGGTAGCTGGCGATCGGCGCCGACATCTGGGCCGCTTCCTCGACCGAGCGTGCGAAGCCGAGCCGCCGTCGCGCCTCGATGTAGGCCAGCAGGACCGGAGCAAGCGCCAGCATCGCGACCATGCCGGCGGCGGCCAGCGCGCGCCACATGCCGGCGTCGCGCCACCGGCCCCGGGCGGCGATCTCCCAGATGACGTAGAGCACCACGAAGAGCGGGACCATCACCATGTAATAGCCCGACGAGAGGCTCACCATGACAACGCCCAGCGCCCCGCACCAGAGACCGGCCCTGCAGCCCCGCTCGAAGTAGCGGCGCAGGCCGAACAGGGCCAGCGGCAGGCCCCATGCCGAGATCACCTGCAGGTGCGGGATCTCGTACACCAGGAAGAACGGGTTGAACGCGAAGGCGCAGCCGGCCATCACGCCCGCTGCCGATGAGCCCGTGACCTCGCGCGCGAGCAGCCAGGCGCAGAAGCCGTTCAGCGTGAACGCGATCAGGTACGCCAGCCCGAGCACGAGGAGCGCGTTGTGCGTGATCCAGTAGACGGGCGCCAGCGGCAGCGCCTGCGCGATGAAGTGATCCGACAGGGCGAGGGCCGACGGCTCCGGATAGAGCTGGTTGGCGGCCCAGAAGTGGGTAACGGCGTCGACGTGCCCCGTGAGGGCGCGGCCGGCTTGCCGGCACACCCAGGCCAGCGCCCACGCCACGAACAGGGGGTCGCCGTAGTCGCTGGGGACGTCGCGGCCCAACCCGCGGGCGAGCGGCCAGGTGGCCGCTAGCGACAGCCCGGCAAAGAGCGCCAGCGCCGTCCAACTGGAACGGACCAGACGCGTCAGGCTCGCGGAGGGGGCGTCCACCGCCAGAACCGCAGGATGGTGTAGACGGCCTTGAACGCGTCTTTCAGTCCGATCTTCTTGCCCTCTTCGTACGTGCGCCCGTGATAGGAAATGGGCACTTCGTACACCCGCGCCCGCATGCGCGCGACCTTCTGCGTGATCTCGGGCTCGATGCCGAAGTCGCGCATCTGGATGTCGAGCTTCATCGCGACGTCACGGACGAAGACCTTGTAGCAGGTCTCCATGTCCGTGAGGTTCAGGTCGCTGAACATGTTCGACAGCATGGTCAGCCCCCAGTTGCCGATGGAGTGCCAGAAATACAGTACGCGGTGGCCGCGCGGCGACCCGAGGAAGCGTGAGCCGTACACCACGTCGGCGTGTCCGTCGAGGATGGGCTGAATGAGTTGGGGGTACTCGCACGGGTCGTACTCGAGGTCGGCGTCCTGGATGAGAACCAGGTCGCCGGTGGACTCCTGGATGCCCCGCCACACGGCCGCGCCCTTGCCCTGGTTGGTCGGCTGGAAGAAGGCGCGCACGCCGTCTTTCCCGTCCAACTCCTCGAGGATGTCGCGGGTGCCGTCCTTCGAGCCGTCGTCCACGATGACCAGCTCCCGCTCGATGGAGCCGAGATCGACGGCGAGCACCCGCGCGACGATTTCGCGGATGGTGGCCTGCTCGTTGTAGGCAGGCATGATGACGGACAGTTTCATGGAGTGGAAACCGAATTCTACCCCAGGAAGCGGGCCTATTTCGCTTTCAGCATCCGGTCCAATTGCCCCAGCCGCTCGTTGCTGCCCAGCAGCGACAGGACGTCGCCGTCCCGGATGATGTCGTCGGGCCCCGGCGCGATGTTGGTGACCGGACCGCTTGCCGCGCTGCGCTTGATGGCGATGGTGGTGAGGCCGAATCGCGCCCGCAGACCGATGTCCCTGAACGTCTTGCCGATGAAGTCGGCGGGCGCCGGGATATCGACAATGGAGAACTCGTTGGAGAGCTCGATGTAATCGAGCACGTTGGGGATGACCAGGCTGTGCGCGAGGCGGATGGCGGTCTCGCGCTCGGGAAACACGACGCGCGCCACGCCGAGCTTCTCGAGAATACGGCCGTGCAGCGGCGTCACGGCCTTGGCGATGATTTCCTTGACGCCGATTTCGCGCAGCAGCGTCACGACCAGCAGGCTCGACTCGATGTTCTCGCCGATCGAGACCACCGCGACATCCACGGCCTTGATGCCGGCGCCCAGCAGCGCCTTCTCGTCGGTGACATCGAGCTGCACGACGTGGGTGATGAGATCGGCCAGCGCCCGCACCCGGTCTTCGTTGCTGTCCACGCCGATGACCTCGTGGCCCAGGTCCGAGAGCGTGGTGGCCATGGCCGAGCCGAACCGGCCGAGCCCGATCACCGCGAAGCTGCGCTTAGCCAATCAGGACCTTCCCTTCAGGGTATCGAAGCCGCGGCTGCACCGTGGCGCGGCGGGCCAGGGCGAACCCCAGCGTGAGCGGCCCGAGCCGGCCGACGAACATCATCACGATCATCAGCATCTTGCCCAGGGGGGAGAAGAACGCCGACAGTGAGACCGGCGCGCCGCCTTCACCCATCGACAACCCGACGGTGCCGAAGGCCGAGGTGACCTCGAAGAGCGTGTGCATCAGATCGCGGCTCTCGGTGAGGAGCACTACGCCCGCCACGGCGTTCAAGGCCAGGAAGGCGATGAGGGAGACGAAGAAGGCCCGGGCCACCACATCGGCGCCGAGCCGACGGCCGAACACGTGCGGCTCGTCGTCGCCGCGCAGCGTCGCCCAGAGCGCCGCCACCGTGATGCTGAACGTCGTGGTCTTCACGCCGCCTCCGGTGCTGCCCGGCGAGGCGCCGATGAACATCAACGCCATGGTCAGGAAGAGCGCCGGGGCGGTCATCGCCCCGTAGATGAGCGTGTTGAAACCGGCGGTGCGCGGCGTGACCGACTGGAACCAGGCCGCGAGCCAGCGCTCGCCTTCGGGCAGCGGCCCCAGCGTGGCCGGGTTGCCCGACTCGAGCAGGTAGATGCCCAGCGTCCCGACGGCGAGCAGCAGTGCCGACGACACCAGGACCAGCCGGGTGTGCACCGAGAGGCGCGCCCGCCGTTGCAACAGTTCGGCCATCACGAAGAAGCCCAGTCCCCCGAAGATGACGAGCAGTGTCACCACCAGATTGACGACGATGTCACCCCGCCAGCGGATGAGGCTGTCGCTCCACAGGGCGAAGCCGGCGTTGTTGAACGCCGAGACGGCGTGGAAGAGGCCGAACCAGATGGCGCCGCCAGGCCCGAGCTCGCCCCACCAGCGCGCCGCGAGGATGACGGTGCCGGTCAGCTCGAAGACCAGCGTGAGCTTGAGCACGGTGAAGGCGAAACGCAGCAGCCCGTCCAGCCCCTGCACGTTGAGGCCTTCCTGCAGCGTCAGCCGTTCCTGCACCGTGACCGAACGGCCGAGCGCCGCCGCCAGCACGGTGGAGATGGTCATGTAGCCGAGCCCGCCGGCCTGGATGAGCAGGAGGATGACGACGTGCCCGAACGCGGAGAAGTGTCGCGGCGTGTCCTGGACGATGAGGCCGGTGACGCAGACGGCGGAGGTGGCGGTGAACAGCGCGTCGAGTAGCGACGTGTGGCGACCCGCGCCGGCCGACACCGGCAACCAGAGCAGCAGGGTGCCGCCGAGGATGAGGCCCGCAATCGAGAGCGCCAG
>JADZBZ010000431.1 GCA_020851835.1 Acidobacteriota bacterium | reverse complement strand
GTCTGGGTGGGCCGGCGTTGGCTGCAGCCCATCGGCGCCGCGAGCCTGGTCGTCCTGTGCGGACTCGGTCCGTGGCTCGTCTATCACGCCCTCGAGCTGAAGCCCTACTCGGCTGACGCGTTCTGGGGCCTGGCCCTCCCCGGCCTCGCCGCGTGGGCCAGTGAGACCGCGCCGCCTGACGCGGCCCATCGGCGGCGTCTCTGGTGGACGATCGCCGTCGCGGCCATGTGCGTGTCGAACGGCGCGCTCTTCATCGCGCCGGCCTGCATAGTGGTGCTGGCCTTCACCGCCTGGCGCCGCGAGGGCTGGCAGGCAGCGCCCGGGTTCGCGCTGAACGGCGCCGTCTGGCTGGCCTCGGTGGGGACCGTCTACGGGATCACGCTCGCCGCGGCCGCCGGGAGCGCACGCCTCCAGTCCTACTGGGCCTTTGCGCTCCCTCCGGTCTCGGCGACCGCGGCCGACACCGGACTGTGGCTCCTCCGCCAGCTCGCGTCGGCGGCCGTCAAGCCTGCCGGCGCCTCCTACCCGCTGCTCTTCTGGGGTGCCGTGCTCTGCGGGCTGGCCCTGGCGGCACACCGCCTGCGGGTGGGCCGCGCCCTCGCCCTGGTGCCCCTGTCGATGTGCGCCCTGGCGGTGCTCCGGCTCGTCCCCATGTACGAGCGGCTCGCGCTGTGGGCCGTTCCGGCAATGTACTTCGGCATCGCCGCTGGCTTCGATGCCGGCCTCACCCGCCTGCGGCGCGCGGCCGGGGCGTCGCACTGGCCTCGCGCCGCCTTCGCCGGGCTACTCGTCATCGTCGCGCTGCTCGCCACGGCCGATATCGCGCACGAGGGCGGGCTGGAACAACGCCTTCGCCTCCGGCAGCCGTCGGCCAACCACGATCTGAACGACCGAGCGGCCATGGCCTGGCTCATCGCGCTCCGCGCTCCGGGCGACGTGGTGATCACCACGCATCTCGCGCTGCCGGCGGTGTGGTGGTACGGACGCGTGCCGGTCTCGGGGCCACACTCTGGACGCACCTTACCCGATGGCACGCCGCTGGTCGAAGCCTACCTGGCCGCGGGGGACGACTGCCGCCCGGACGAGTTGAACGATCTCTTGAGGCGCCACTCCCGGGCACTCGTCTATCTCGGCTTTCGCTTCGACGATGTGCCGCCGCACTTCGACGATTTGCTGCTCGACCGCGCCAGCCGGTTCGGCCGCATCGTGGACTACCGGGGATTCACGGCGCGAGGGGCCGTGGCCGTAGTCGATCTGCGCCTGCCGCCCGTCCCGCGCGACGCGACGGCTCCCCTGCGCCCCGATGGTCTCCCTCGGCCGGAGATCGTCCGGCTCGGAGGCTGCGTGGGCGTGCGGCCCGCCGTTCGCTGGTGATGGAAGCCGGGCATGATGACGCGGATCGCGCCGGCTCAGCGTGAGGCTGCGCGAGCGCATTCGCCCAGACGCGCCCGCCTCGAGACGGCCTCGGGCCACGACGACCATTGATCCACTGGGCGAGGCACGCGCCAGGTCCAGTTGTGGTCGCCGACCTGGCTGGGCGTGTTGATGCGGTCGGGCCACGCGAACACGTCCTGAAGGGGCACCAGCGCGAGGTAGGAGCCGGACTCCATGAGGTCGGCCAGCGCTTCATCTACTTCCTCGGGCGAGAGTTCGACCGCCAGCGGATCGATGTCGTGGGTGCCGGTCGTGGCGACCGAGAGCTCCGGGAAAGTTGCCGGATCGATGAAGGGCTCGCCCGGTAGGTCGCCGTGCCGCTCCCAGCGCAGCACCTTGAAACCCGGGACGCCCAGCGCCGTGATCGATTCACGCACGAAGGCGGGCACCGTGCCCAGGTCTTCGGCGACGAGCTCGGCGCCGCTCGCCGTGAAGATGCCGATGATGGCCTCGCCCAGCGCGCGCTGCGTGGGCTCGTCGTCGGGGTCGAAGAACGGGCGCCGCTCCCGGTCCATGGGTCGGATCCAAGCGCGGTACAGGCCCACCAGGTGGTCAATGCGATAGCCGTCGAAGAGGTCGGCGTGCCGACGCGCCCGCTGCCGCATCCACTCGAAGCCCGTTTCCTGGAACGCCTGCCACCGCCACGGCGGCAGACCCCAGTCCTGCCCTTCGGGCGCGAACGCGTCGGGTGGGGCGCCGACAGTGGCATCGAGCCGGAACTGCGGCTGGCGCCGCCAGACATCCGCGCTGTTGGCGCTGATCATGAACGGCAGGTCGCCGAAGAGCCGCGCCGGCCACGCGAGGCGCCGTGCCTCGCGCCACTGGGTGTCGGCCACCCATTGCAGATACTTGCGGTAGCCGATTTCGTCTTCGCCGGCCACGGCCCGGGCCGCCCGACACGCGGCGTCGTCGCCGACCCGCAAGCCGTCTGGCCAGTCCCACCACGCCCGGCTCTGGTGCCGGGCGAGTGCGGCGCGAAAGACGGCATAGTCGTCGAGCCACCGCGCCTCCTGCCGACAGAAGTCGTCGAAGGCCCGGGCACGCGGCGTCGAAGCGGCCATCTCGAGCCTGACGAACCGCTCCCATGCTCGCCGTAGCCATCGGTGTTTGAGGCGGCGCACCTCGCGATACGGGATGATCGCCGCCCGCCGGATGTCCTCGAGCGCCAGACGGTCATCCGCCTCGAAAGCCAACTCGCCGCCGATGGCTTCGAAATCCACGACCTGGCGAAGGGCGATGTAGGCGGGATCGAGGGCGAACGAGCTGAGGGCGGAATAGGGCGATCGCTCGTCGTCGGGCAGTTCCATCACCGGCAGGATCTGGATCACCGACTGCCGGGCGCCGCTCGCCCACGCGGCGAAGTCCACGAGGTCGGGGAACTCGCCGAGGCCCCAGCTGCGGGAGGTGACCAGCGAGAACAACGGCACGCTGATGCCGCTGGCGCGCCTCACGCGCCGCCCCGCGCCAGCACGCGCGCGATGCCCCGGTCGAACGTCGACGGCGCCACGATGAGGCTCACCACCACGAAAGCCTCGCAGGAAAAGTCGAAGAAGTAGCCGGGGTGCACGAGCACGCCTTCCTCCGTCACGAGCGTCACAACCAGCTCCTCTTCCGTCCGGACCGCGGGCACCCGCAGAACGGCGGACCAGCCTCCCTCGACGCGAAGCGTGGTCACGGACGGATGCGCGGCGCAGGCCGCGCGAAGCGCCTCGAGGTTTCTCCGCACGCGCCCGAGCAGCTGCTCGCGGATGGCGGACGAACCCTTGAGCAGCGCCGGAGCAGCGACCTGCACTGGCGTGGACACCGACAGGTAACTGTCGGCCATGATCTCATAGGCGTGCAGCGTGCGGGTCCGCGCCGGCGCCGGGCCGCCCCATGCAATCCACGCGAGCTTGACCTGCGGCAGCCCCCCTGCCTTCGACAGCCCTCCAAGGGCGCAGGTGAGCACCTCCTGCTGCGAGAGTACCGGCGCCGCGCCCGGCGCCGGATCGAGCGGGTAGTCGAGAAAGACCTCGTCGCCGATGAGGGCCAGGCCGTGGTCCGCACAGACCTGCACGAGCGCGGCGAGGTCGTCGCGATGCAGGCAGGACCCGGTCGGGTTGTTCGGCGACACCACCAGGATGGCACGCGACCGTGGCGTCACCGCGTGGATCACCGAGGCCAGATCGATGCGCCAGGCGCCGTGATACTCGAGCAGGTAGGGCGCGGCTTCGACGGCCTCCACACGCGTCAGGTGGTCGAACAGCGGGTAGCTTGGCTGGGGCACGAGCACGCGGTCGCCGGGGTTGCAGAACAGCTTGAAGAGCAGCGCGTAGGCTTCGCTCGTGCTGGCCGTGAGCGTGACGTCGGCAGGGTCGATGGCCAGGCCATGACGCCCGAGGTCTGCGGCCACCGCCTCCCGGGCGGTCCACAGGCCCAGCGGCTGTGGGTCGTAGACGAGCGCGGCCGGATCGGCCAGCGGCGCCAGTAGATCCGCGGGGTAGCTCAGCCCCACGCGCGTCGGGTTCGACTCGGTGAGGTCGATCACGGGCTGCTCCGCGGCACGCCGCCACGCCAGCGCCGCCGACACGGCGTTGGGCGACAGATCCGAAGGCAGCCGCGACGAGATCATGCGCGCGTCGCCGTCATGGACCGACGCGCTCGACGCGCTCGATCACGTCACCTTCCAGGATGCCGTCCACGACATCCATGCCGGCAACCACCGTCCCGAACACCGTGTATTGGTGATCGAGCCGGGGCGAGTCCACGAGGTTGACGAAGATCTGCGCGTCGCCCGTATCGCGGCCGCGGGTCGAGATGCCCACCGTGCCGCGCCGGTGCAGGCCGACCTCGTCTCGCATGAAGCGCACGTCGCCCGCGTACTCGTTGGCACCGGGGCTGCCGCCCTGGATCACGAAATTGGGCGCCACGCGGTGGAAAGTAAGGCCGTTGTAGTAGCCTTCGCCCGCTCGTCCGGCAATGCGCGCGCTGGACAAGGGCGCGAAGTCCACGTCGAGGGCGACGTCGAAGCTGCCCCGCCCGGCCACGGTCACCCGAAGCCGCCGGTCGCGCAACTCCTCGATCGCGGCGAGCGTCGGTGCGGGCGCGCGCATGGGACGCGGCGCCGGTGTCCGGGGCGATCCGTCCCACGCCGAGAGAATGTCGGCCGCCTTGGCCGCCACAGCCGGATCGAAGTCGGTCAGATAGGCGTCGAGCGCCCGGGCCAGGTTCCGGCTGCCCAGTGCCTGCAGCCGATCCAGTATGGCCATGCGCGGGTCGCGCGACGTGTCCTTGCCCTGGGCGGTCAGCCGGACGAGCGCCGCCAGCAGGGCCGGTACGGCCCGGGGCGTCACATCCGGCCCGGTGAGCCCGTGCGTCGCCGTGAGCACGAGCCGGTGGTCGTCGCTGGCAAGCGCCGCCAGGGCCGCGTCCGCGGCTTCGGGGCGCTTGGCCTCGATGAGCGCGCTCAGAGCCGCCTCGCGCACGTTGGGGTGGGGATCGCTGCCAAAGGCCGTCAGCACGCCAACCGAGCCGATCGCGCCGGCCGCGCGCGCGGCGTACATCCGCACCTGCCAGATGGGGTGGGTCGTGAATCGCGGAAGGAACCGCCGTGCCTGGTTGGGACTTCGGCGGGCGAGCGCGACAAGCGCATGCGCGGGCGCGTGCCAGTTGCGCGGGCCGACCGACGGCGTCTCGATCAGCGCGTTCAGCTCGGTGGGCGGTCCCTCCGATTCGGGACAGGGCGCTCCCAACAGATCGACGGCCTGGAGCATCACGTGGGGATCGGGATCCTTGACGGCGGCCCGGATGGGCGCACAGGTGGTGGTCTGCAGCCGCCGTCCCCACGATCGGAGCGCCTCGAAACGCACCTGCGCGTCTGCATCCGTCAGTGCCCGCCGCAGCAACCGGTCGCGGTCGGCCAGAGGCCCATCGGCGCCCGCGGCCGCGGCGCCAAGCCGGCGCACCTCGGTGTCGCGGTCGGCGAGCGCGCTGTCGATGACAAACACCGTCGTCTCGCCGCCCGACACGAGCGCTGCCATGGCGAGCCGCCTGATCCAAGCCGACCGCGGATCGGCGGGCGGCCGCGGCGATGTGGCCGACCAGCGGAGCCGGTCCCATGTGCGCGGCTGCAGCACTGCGACCTTACCGCTCACGCGGACCAGAGCCTCCAACCCGCGCACCGACCCCATGACCGCCGAGGTTTCGGGCTCGGCAAACGAGTCGGGCGCCGGCAGGTGTTCGGCCAGCACCGCCTCGGTCAGCGCCGCCTGTTCGGCCGTGGCATACGGGAGCCGACCGAGCGCTGCCGCCATCTCGCCCCAGACCTCCCACAGGCCGGACTCGGCATCCTGCGCGGCACGGTCGACGAGCAGCGGCTGCACCTGGGCCACCGCCTCTGGTGTCCGCGCCAGTTGCGCGAGCGCCCAGGCCGCCTCGGCGCGAATGCCCACGGCGTCGCTCAGCGCAGGCGCCACGTACCGGATCAGCTCGGGCTGTTCCAGCCGTCCCAGCGCGCGAATCCCGACGCGCCGATGCGCCCCCGCCGCCATGGCCTGGCGGATGGCGTCGGCGTCGCGGGCATCCTCGGCCTGCAGGATCTTCTCGAGCGCCGCCTCCTGCGCCTGCCGCGAGGCCGGCGGCTGAGCCAGTGCCGCAGCCGGCGCCGCCAGCCAGGCCGCTATCAGGACGCCGCGGCCCCACCGTGCCGCCTCACGCGCCATGCTCCACGCCTCCTCCTGCCGCGCCCGAGTACTCCAGCATCTGCACCGTCAGATCGCCCGGATACGAAATGGTCACGTCCACGATCGTCCCGTCCCCGGCGTAGACGGGTGACAGCTTCGGCATGACGAACCCCGTGTAGGAGGGCAGTTTCAATCGATCCACCCTGGCCACGATCTCGTCGCGAAGTACTGGATCGAAGTGAACGCCGTAGGTATCGAACAGGTCGCGCGCCGTCCGGTAGTCGCCCTGCGACTTGATGCGTTGCACCTCGGCCAGCAGCTTCGCCACGCCCCCACGAAACAGGTCCGTGTCGGTGACGACGTAATAGGTCTTGCCCTCGCGGCGCCGCACCTCGATCGCGCGCGTGTGAGCCAGCAACCAGTGGACGATCGCCTGTCGGTTGCGCATGTGGTCTTCCTCGATCGACGTGCCTTCGCGCACGCGGCGCAACTGCACGAGCGCGTTGCGGGCGTAGGCTTCGTACTCGGCTCGGACGATCGCCGGCTGGTCTTCGGACGCGACGAGGCCGATGGCGGCCAGGTAGGGATCGGCGACGAAGTACAGCGCCACCAGATCCGCCCGCGATTCCTCGAGCGCGGAGTACTGCTCCTTGAGCAGGTCCTGCGGCTGGCCTGTCAAGCCGTCGGCCATCCGCCCCGATCCGTGCCCGAGCACCTCGTGGATTTCGGTGGTCAGCTCGCTGGCAAACGCGGCCCATTGCCGCGCGCGGTCAGCCTCGGCTTCGTCCCACGAGAATTCCTGCCGAAAGCTGTCGGGCTGGGAGCGCTCGTAGGCCTCGAGCGCGTTCGACAGGGAAACCGACTTGCTGCCGTACCGCTCGCGGATGCGCTGGTCGTTGGGGAGGTTCACACCGATGGGCGTGAGCGGGCCCGAATCGCCGGCTTCGACGACGACCTCGATGGCCATGGCCGACACACCCCGCACCGTCGGCTTCCGAAAGCGCGGGTCCACCGGCAGGTGGTCCTCGAACCATTGCGCGTGGGCGGCCAGGGTGCGAATCTTCCCCGTCTTCTCCGGGTTGCTGTAGTAGACCAAGCCTTCCCACGAGCCCTTCGCGCCGCGCGGGTCCATGTACACCTCGATGAAGCCGTTCATCGTGTCCACGGTGGTGTCGTGGTTCTGCACCCACGCGATGTCGAAGGCCTCACGATCCCGATCGTCACCGGTTTCGTAGAACCGTACGAGCGCCTCGAGGGCCGGGCGAAGCCCAGCCGGTGCCACCGCCGCCGCCTCGCGGAGGTGCCTCACGATGCGGACGATGCAGTGGTGGTACCGGCCGCCCACGCGGTAGACCTCCTCGATGAGGCGACCGTCGCGCTTCACGAGGCGCGAGTTGAGCGGGTGCTGCTCGCGGAAGCCCTCGAGATCGGCCATCGTGACGCCGTGATAGAGATTGTTCGCGCTGGCGGCCAGGATGTCGCGGCCCTCCCCCGGCGTCTTGCAGGTGACGGTCGGGTCGAAGGTGGGGTCGAAGAACATCGGCGCCAGGCGTGCCACCATCGCCGCGGGCGTTTCGCCCGGATCGAGCGTCAGCGCGGCGCCGTTGGCGCCGGCGCGGGTCACGGCCTCGGCCATGTCCTCGACGGAAAGGCGCAGGACGAACTTGCGCGCGGTCAGGTTGTGGTAGGGGCCGGTGTTCAGCCAGAAGAGCTTCGTGTAGCGCACGATCTCGGCTAGAACGTGGCCGGCGATTCCGGCCGGGTGCGTGATGACGGCCTCGAGCACCGCGCGCATCTCGAGGTTGTGCCGATAGCGCTGGTCGTAATAAATGTCGCGGCCGGCCAGCGCCGCCCGGTAGAGATGCCAGACGAGGATTTTCTCCCCCGTCGGCAGCGTCTCGAAGCCATCCGCATAGAGCTGCACCACCGCCGCGTCGTCGATCTGCTCCAGCAGGTAGGGCCGTGTGTCGCAGGGGGTCAGGGTCTGGTCCACGTGCTCCGTCTCGGGATCTCGGGTTCGAGGGCTCGGGTTCCGCGCCCTAAAGTGCCACGTCCACTCGTTCGCGGTAGGCCGGGATGTGCACCTTCCACCCGAGCTCGCGCTCGATACGCGCCTTGAGGGCCTCCTGCGCGGGTGGCTCGCCGTGGACCAGGTAGGTGATCCCCGGCGCCCTCGGAAAGGTGCGGAGCCAGCGGATGGCTTCGTCCGCGTCGGCGTGGGCCGACATGGCGTTGAGCTTGTCGATGCGCGCCTCGACCGGGATGAACTGACCGTACATCTTGACGCGGTGCGCCCCTTCGATGAGGTCGCGTCCGCGCGTGCCGGCCGCCTGGAAGCCGACGAAGAGCACCGTATTGCGCGGGTCCGACAGCCCGCCGACCAGGTGGTGCAGCACGCGGCCGCCGGTGGCCATTCCGCTCGCCGAGATGATGATGGCCGGCCCTTTGCGGTCCACGACTTCTTGCGACTCGCGCGCCGAAGCGACCGGTGAGAACCGCGAGGTGCAGAAAGCGCAGACCTCGCCGCGCGCGGGCCGCACGTCGGGATCGAGCTCCGCGGCGTGCCGCCGGTAGTACTCCAGCGCGCCCAGCGCCATGGGACTGTCGACATACACCGGCTGTACCGGCACGCGGCCCGAATCCTCGAGCCTCTTCAGCCAGTAGAGCACCTCTTCGACGCGACCGATCGCGAACGACGGGATGATGAGCTTGCCGTCGCGCTTCGCGGTGTCGTTGATGATGTCGGCCAGCCGGGCGCCGTCGTCCTCGGGCGGGTGCAGTCGGTTGCCGTAGGTCGACTCGAGCAGCAGGACGTCGCACTCGACGCCGGGCGAGGGGTCTGGCAGCACCGGACGGTCGTAGCGCCCGAGATCGCCGCCGAACAAGATCGTTCCACCCGAGTGGTTCGAGCGCCGGACGCGGACGTAGGCCGAACCGAGCAGGTGGCCGGCATTGATGAAGTCGGCTTCCAGCCCGGGAGTGATGGGCGCGGCACGGTTGAAGCCGAAGGGCTGCAGGCGCGAGAGTGCCTCGCTCGCATCGCTCTCCGTGAAGAGGGGCAGGGCGGGGGTGTGCTTGGAGTACCTGCCCTTGTTCGCCCGCCGCGCGTCCTCCTCCTGCAGACGGGCGGCATCGGGCAGCACCAGCTTGCAGAGGTCGGACGTGCCGGCCGTGCAGAAGATGCGTCCAGCAAAGCCATTCGACACGAGGCGCGGCAGCAGGCCCGAGTGATCGAGGTGGGCGTGTGTCAGCACGACCGCGTGCACCGACGCCGGATGCACGGGCAGGCGCGCCCAGTTCCGCTCGCGCAGGGCCTTGAGCCCCTGGAACATGCCGCAGTCCAACAGGACGCGCTGGTCGTCCACTTCGAGCAGGTACTGCGAGCCGGTCACGGTACCGGCGGCGCCAAGGAAGGTCAGAGAGGCCATCGCCAGAGCACTGTACTAGAATCCGATACCCTGCTCGATTCCTGAGTAGGGAGACGCCGGGACTGAAGTCCCGGCGCTCCTATTCACGTCCCGGCGCTCCTGCTCAAGTCCCGGCGCTCCTGCGGCCTGTTCGCAGCGAGGCTTCAGTACGGAGCACCGGGGCTTCAGCCCCGGTACGGAGCGCCGGGGACGCAGTACGGAGCGCCGGGGCTTCAGCCCCGGCGGACGTATGCCCCGCAGCATCTCGCCCACGTGCGTCTCGTCATATTCCTTGTCGAATGGGGCGCCAGTAACGAGAATACGAATCGCCATGTATGCCATCGCCATTGTGCGCTACCGCCGCCCGCTCGAGGAGGTGACCGTCCATCAGGAGCCGCATCGCGCGTACCTGCGGGCGCTCAAAGCCGACGGCCGACTGCTGGCCGCCGGCCCTCTGGACCCGCGGTACGGCGGCCTGTTCCTGCTGCGGGTGCCCGACGACCATCCTCAGGCCGCCCTCGACGCGATCCGCGACGGCGATCCCTTCTACCAGCAGGGCATGGCGCAGTACGAGCTCCTGCCGTGGAAGCCGGTCATCGGCGCCGAGGAACTGGACCGGCTCTGATCCGGGCGAGTGACGGCCGAGCGAATCGCGCGGACGGCCCCGTGACGATCGCTCGACAAGCGCCGGTGGACCATCGCTCTCTGGTCAGTTCCTCTTGCGCTGCCTGAGCAACTCGCCCAGCAGCCACGATACCGCCAGCACCGCGATAAGGGCCAGCAGTCCCAGCAGCAGCACGCGGCCCATCAGGCGCCCGCGTCCCCGGCGGCGGCCGGACGTCCGCCGGTCAGCGCGCTGACGATGACGCCGGTGACGAACACGGCGACGGCGCCAATGAGGTTGTGCCAGAGAAAAGCAATCGACGTCTGGCTCGCGACGTAGCCGACCAGCCCCATGCCCGCCAGCAGGCCCACGAACGCACCGGTCCCGTTGGCGCGCGGCCAGCCGATGGCCAGCAGGAACACGCCCAGGATGGACCCGTAGAAGAACGATCCGAAGCGGTTCACCACCTCGATGAGCGACCCCAGCTCCACGGCCCAAATCGCGACTACCGAGGCGAACACGGCCCAGGCGGCGGTGGCAAACCGCGACACGATCAGCAACTGGCGGTCCTCCGCCGTCTTGCCCTTGCCGAAGCGACGGTAGAAGTCGATGACCGTCGCCGTCGACAGCGAGGCGAGTTCCGCGGAAATCGTGGACATCGCCGCGGCGAAGATGGCCGCCATCAGCAGCCCCACCAGGCCGATGGGCAGGTGCGTCATCACGAACGTGGGAAACACGTAGTTGATGTCGTTGTAGGTCCGGTCACCGGTCACCGTGCGCACGAGCGACACGGCCTCGGCCCGCACGCCCTTCACCTGCTCGTCCGCGCTCAGGAACGCCGCTTCGGAGAGCGTCTTCGCCGCCTCGTCGCCGCCTCGCGCCATCGCCGCGGCCGCCTCCGCCGCCTGGCGGCGGCGCTCGACCGACTCTCCGAACCGCTGCTCGAGCGCCCGGTACTCCGCCGAACGCCCGCTCTCGCGCACTTCCCGGTCGTGCACCGGATTGAACAGCATCGGCGGCGGCGTGAAGATGTAGAAGAGGAACATCAGGACGCCAACGAGGAGCACCAGCGCCTGGAGCGGGATCTTCCAGTAGGCGCTCATCATCAGCGAGGTGCGCGCCTCGTCCACCGAGCGCACCGTCAGGTAGCGCTGCACCTGGCTCTGGTCGGTGCCGAAGTACGACAGGAACAGGAAGAGCGCGCCGAGCGTGCCCGACCAGAACGTGTAGTTCCTGGTCATGTCGAAGCTGAAGTCCATCGTCTGGAGACGGCCCGTGGCCCCGGCGATGGAGAGCGCTTCACTCAGGCTTACCGAGTCGGGCAGCCCGAGGACCAGCGCCGTGACGGCCGCGAGCAAGCCGAAGACGATCAGGTACATCTGCTTGACGTCGGTCCACGTCACGGCCTGCACGCCACCGAACATCGTGTAGACGGCGGTGGGCAGGCCGATGAGCAGGCACGTGGCCGTGACGTTCACTCCGAGCATGACCGACAACACCACGGCGGGCGCCGAGATGACCGCCCCCGTGGACATGCCGCGCGACAGCAGGAAGAGCAGCGCGGTGAAGGTGCGGGTCTTGCCGTCGAAACGCCGCTCGAGATACTCGTAGGCCGTGAATACCCGGGCGTTATGGAAGAACGGCACGAGGGTGACGGCCAGGATGATCATCGCGATGGGCAGCGCGTAGTACTGCTGAAGCAGCCCGACGCCGAACTGATAACCCTGCCCGGTCGTGCCGATCATCGTGATGGCCGACAGCTGCGTCGCCATCACCGACAGGCCCACCGCCCACCACGGAAGGCTGCGGCTGGCGAGAAAGTAGCCTTCGATCTTGTCGGCCTTCTTCGTCAGGCGCAGCCCGTCCCACACGATCCAGACGAGATAGACGGCGATGATCGTCCAGTCGAGCCAGTGCATGCCGGGAACCAGCGCTCAGGGGCGGCCGAAGGCGATCTGAAAGATGTAGAGCGCCACCAGCGTGACAACCCAGACGACGAACACGCGCAGGTACCGGGCCATGTCTACAACCCGACGACGCGCTCGCGCAGCAGGCTCTCGGCGGCCGACAGGTGATCCCGCCGCACCTGCCATGCGGTCCGATCGCGCCGGAGCGCCTCGCGCGACACCTCGATGGCCCGCAGCGTCTCCACCGGCGCGGGACCGCCCAGCGTCGTGCGCACCTCGACGAAGTGCCGGGGGCTCATGATGCGCTCGAGATCCTCCTCCGTGTAGCTGAGCGCCCGGCCCAGCAGCGCCTGCGAGGCCCGCTCCAGTGTCTCGGCCATCGATACCTGCGGATCCTCGGTGCGCGCCTTCAGCAGCATCGCAGCGATGGCGTGCGCCGATCGGAACGGCAGGCCGTGATCCCGAACCAGCGTGTCGGCCAGCTCGGTGAGCGTCGTGCCGCCCACGCCGGCACGTTCGGCCAGGCGCGCCACGTCGAAGTCCGCGCCGCGCATGGCGGCGGCCACGAGCGTCACGGCGCGCGCCGCGTCACGGAACATCGTGGCCACCAGTGGCTGCAGGTCGTCCTCGGTGTCCACGATGTCGCCGAACGGCGTGTTGTGCACGGCCGTGGCAATGGCCTGCGCCTGGCCCACCGCCTTGCTCGCAATGGCTCGCGCGTGCTCGAGCGCCACCGGGTTGCGCTTCTGCGGCATGATGCTGCTGCCCTGCACGAATCCCTCGCCGAGCCGCAGGTACCCGAACTCCATCGTGCACCAGAGCAAGCAGTCCTGGACGACGCGGCCCAGACCGATCAGCAGCACGCCGGTCGCGCCGACGCTTTCGAGCAGGTAATCCACGGTGGCGATGCTGCCGTAAGTATTCCCGGTGGGGCCCGAGAACCCGAGCAGCTCGCTCGTCCGCAGGCGGTCGATGGGAAAGCCCGTGCCGGTAATCGCGCACGCTCCCAGCGGGTTGCGGTTGGTCGATTCGTACGCCGCGGCCAGCCGCGCCGTGTCGCGCTCGAGCTGTTCCACCACGGCCAACAGGTAGTGGGCCATCGTCGAGGGCTGCGCCGGCTGGGTGTGGGTGTGCGCCGCGAAGACGCTCTCGCGGTGTCGCTCGGCCAGGTCGAGCAGGGCCAGGCGCAGTTCGAGCACGCCCACGGCCACCGCCGAGATGAATTCCCGCTGGCGCATCCGGTACATCGTCATGTCGATGTCGTTGCGGCTGCGCGCGGTGTGCAGGCGGCCCGCGACGTCCTCGCCGGCGCTATCCTTGACGAGCCGCTCGATGAAGAAGAACAGGTCTTCGTAGGTACCGTCGTAGGTGACGTCGCGCACCGTGTCGAGCGAAATGCCGTCGAGCGACGACCGCAGCACCCGGGCATCCTCCGCCGAGACGATGCCGCACTCGGTGAGCATCACCAGGTGGGCGTAGTGAATGGCCATGAGCGGCGTGAGCAGCAACTCCTTGGCATCTTCGAAATTTTCGTTGAGGACGATGGTGACGTACTCGGGCGCGAACCGCATTTTTTCCGAGTATACAGCGGTATTTCGCGGCTCCCGGGCCGGCCTCCCTGCTGCGGGAGGAGACGGGGAGCCGTGCCTGTCCCCTCGCCCGGAGAACTGACCAAGCGCGCGATTAGCCCTTCCCACGGGCGGGGATCCGATGGCATCCTGTCGGCCGGAAGGAACCTCTGGTGAAACTGTCGCACTATTCTGCGCTGGCCGTCCTCGTCGTGCTCTCGGGTCCCGCGACGCTGGCGGGTTCCGGTCAGGCGCCGCAAACGCTCAGGGTCTCGGGGCTCGCCCTACCCGTCGAGATCCGGCGCGACCACTGGGGTATCAACCACATCTACGCACAGACCGAGCCGGACCTCTTCTTCGCGCAGGGCTACGCGGCCGCAAAGGATCGGTTGTTCCAGTTCGAGGTGTGGCGGCGGCAGGCGACCGGCACGGTGGCCGAGATTCTCGGCCGCCGCGAACTCGAGCGGGATCGCGGCACCCGGCTCCACATGTTCCGAGGCGATCTCGACGCCGAACTGGCCCACTACCACCCGCGCGGCAAGCTGATCATCGAGTCGTTCGTGCGCGGCATCAACGCCTACATTGCCGAGACGGAGCAGAACCCCTCGCTGCTCCCCCTCGAATTCACACTGCTGGGCATCACGCCCGGGCGCTGGACGCCGTCGGTGGTGATCTCGCGCCACCAGGGCCTGGCCGACAACGTCACGTCCGAAGCGCGGAACATGCGCGCGCTGAAGGCGATCGGCGCGGATCTCGCCGAGTTGATGTACTTCCAGGGCGGCACGCCGCTGTTCACGCCGGACGCCTCGCTCGACCCCAGGACCTTCCCCGACGATGTGCTGGCGCTGTACCACGCGTTCAGGTCACCCGTCGACTTCCAGCCCGAGGATGTGGCCGCCGAGTTCCGGGCCGGCCGGCGGGCGGCCGTTCTGCCCGCGGCCCCTGTAGACGACTTCTTCGTGGACCCCCGCGACATCGGCTCGAACAACTGGGTGGTGAGTGGGGAGCGCACCCAGAGCACGTTCCCCATCATGGCCAACGATCCGCACCGCGCGCAGGGCGCCCCCTCCCTCCGCTACTGGGTGCACCTGGTCGGCCCTGGCTGGAACGTGATTGGCGGCGGCGAGCCGGTGCTGCCCGGCGT
>JADZBZ010000430.1 GCA_020851835.1 Acidobacteriota bacterium | reverse complement strand
TTCGTAGGCTCGGCCGAGCACCGCGTCCTCGTCGAGCCGTTCGGCATCGCCGACGACAGTCTGCCCGGCGGGATCACCGTCGAGGAGATCCTGCGCCAGCCGTGACGGAAGCCGCCGATCCGTCTCCTGCCGTCCCGCGGCTGTTCACCAACCCGCGCGTATGGGCCTGGGCCGCCGTCCTGGCCTCGGCTGCGGTCTGCCTCGTGCTGTTCTGGATGTCGCGGCAGCACAAGCAGGTCGTCGACGAGACGACCGCGGCGGTGACCGCGTTGCGCGAGGCGCGCGTGGACCTGGCCAAAGGGCTGCTCTACGTGACGCTCGGCAGCGACCCGGCTTCGTCGTTCGACCGGGAGCAGGGGCTGGCGCTGCTCGCGCAGGCGGCCGATGGTCTTGACCAAGCCACGCGGCCGACGGGCGGCAGGGCTGACGACGACGAGGCCAGTGGCCTGGCGGTGTTCCGCGCCAGCCTCCAGGCCTTTCGCGGCCGCCTGACCCGGTCCATTCGCGGCACGGGGCCGGCCGGCGACGCGGCGCTTCGCCCGGCGTTCTACGACCTGGAGCGGCAGGCCGATCAGGCGGACGCTCGGATTCTGGCCCAGCTCACGCGTCACTCCGAGCAGACCGACCGGACATTCGCCCTGGTGCTGGGCATGGCGGCCATCCTCCTGTCGGTGGTGTGCGCGGGCATCTTCATCGCGGGGCGGGAACAGAACCGCGCGATGACCGCCCTGCAGGAATCCGAGCGCGCCCTCCGCGATGAGCGCAACCGCTTCGCCGCGCTCACCGAGACGGCGCCGACGGCCGTCTACTCCTTCAACATCGACGCGGCCGACCGATGGTCGTTTCCGTACGCCAGTCCGCGCATGGCCGACCTCTACGGCCTCCCGCCCGCTGAGTTGGACGCCGCGGCCGTGGAGAAGCGCACGCACCCCGACGACATGGTCCGGCTGCTCGCCACGATCGACCAGTCTCGCCGGTTGCTGTCGGCGTGGCACGAGGAGTTCCGGATCGAGCATCCCGTGAGAGGGGAAATGTGGGTGGAGGGCCATTCGATGCCGGTCCGGGGAGCCGACGGCAGCACGACGTGGCACGGCACACTGACCGACATCACCCGCCGCAAGCAGGGCGAGATGGCCGTTCAGGAGCGCCTCGCCATCGAGGAGCGGCTGTCGCGCCTGGCGGCCACGTCTCCGGGCGTGATGTACGAGTTCCAGCTCCGCCCAGACGGCACCATGTCTTTTCCGTTCGCCAGCGACCGCATCCGGGATCTGTTCGGGGTCCGCGCCGACGAGGTGGCCGGAGACGCGGCGCCGGTCATGGCACGCGTGCACCCAGACGATGCGGCGCGGGTGCGGCAGATCATCGAGGCCTCGGGGCGAACGATGACGGTGTGGACCGATTCGTTTCGCTACGATCACCCGGATCGAGGCGTGATCTGGGTGGAGGGGCGAGCGGCGCCCACGCGCCACCCCGACGGCTCGGTCCGGTGGCACGGCTTCCTGCTCGACGTCACGGATCGCCGGCTGCTGGAAGATCAGTACCGGCAGTCGCAGAAGATGGAGGCCATCGGTCTGCTGGCCGGCGGCATCGCCCACGACTTCAACAACCTGCTGACGGTGATTCTGGGACACGTCAGCACACTCCCGTCCAATGGGGACGACACCCGTGAGGCGGCGCGCGAGATTGAGGGGGCAGCCGAGCGGGCGGCCGCGCTGACACGGCAGCTCCTGCTCTTCAGCCGCAAGCAGGTGATGCGCCCCGTCAAGATGGATCTCAACGACGCGGTGGCCAACGTCACCCGTCTGCTGCAGCGCATCATCGGCGAAGACGTGGTGCTGCATGCCCAGTTCACGCCGGGCCTGCCGTTGGTGCTCGCCGACCCCGGCATGCTGGAGCAGGTGCTGCTCAATCTGGCGGTGAACTCCCGCGATGCCATGCCCGGCGGTGGGCAACTGGAGCTCTCCACCGGGACGGGAGTGGCGGGCTCGCGGATGCGGGAGCAGCACCCCGGCGCGGGGCGCGGCCCCTTCGTGTCGCTGAGCGTCCGGGACACGGGCGCAGGGATTGCGCCGGAGATTCTTCCGCGCATCTTCGAGCCCTTCTTCACGACCAAGGAGGCGGGCAAGGGTACCGGCCTGGGCCTGGCGACGGCGTACGGCATCATCAAACAGCATCGTGGCTGGATCACGGTGGAGAGCGAGCCTGGGCGGGGCACGACGTTCACCGTGTGCCTACCGGCCTTGACGCGCGAGGTGGTGCGGCCGGCATCGGTGACGCCCCGGACCGGACGTCCGGTTGGCACCGAGACGGTGCTGGTGGTGGAAGACGAGCCGTCGGTGCGGCTGCTGACGGCCAGCGTGCTCGAGCGAAGCGGCTATACGGTGCTGACGGCGGTGTCGGGAGTGGCGGCGCTGGAGGTATGGCGCGAGCACGAGTCGGAGATCGCGCTGGTGGTGACCGACATGGTGATGCCTGAGGGCGTCACCGGGCCGGAACTGGCGCGCCGGCTGCGGGCGCTGCGACCCGACGTGAAAGTGCTGTTCACGAGTGGTTACACGGCGGAGGT
>JADZBZ010000429.1 GCA_020851835.1 Acidobacteriota bacterium | reverse complement strand
GTGACCGAGGGGCCGCAGCAGGTGCTGCAGAACGTCGTGACGTCGGGCACGACGCGGACCCGCGAGGGCGTGGTCGATCGCGCCCTGCGGCTGAAGGTCGGCGAGCCGGTGAACCTCGAGGAATGGTCGCTGGCGCGGAAGCGCCTGTTCGACACCAACGTCTTCCGCACCGTCGACATCCAGGCGGTACCGATCGGCGAGCCGGTGGACGGTGTGCAGCCCGTGCGGGCGAGCGTCACGGTGGAGGAGTATCCCGTCTGGCGGCTGCGCTACGGATTCCAGGTGGACCGCGAGCCCGAGGATCTGGTCACCGAGCAGCGCATCCGGTATGCGCCAGGGGTCCTTGGTGAGCTCCGGAACCAGAACCTGTTCGGCCGGGCGCTCACGGGCGGCGTCGCCGGGCTCGTGGAGCGCGACTACCGGCGGGTCAACACCTTCCTCCAGACGCCGGACTTCTTCGGCCTGCCGGTCCGCTCCGGCCTCTTCGTCTATGGCTCGCGCGAGAACCTGCGCCTGGATGGCGAGGTGTTCGCGGTTACGGACGTGCGCGGCGTCAGCTACGAACAGCGCTGGCGTCGCCGGCGCGGCTTCGAGATCACCTACGGCTACCGGTTCGAGACCAACCATACGTTCGATCCCGATCCGTTCCCGTCCGATCCGTTCCCGCTCGACGCCACGGCCAAGCTCGGCCGCCTGACGTCGGCGTTCCTGCTGGATCGGCGCGACGACCCGGTCAGCGCCACGCGCGGCACTTTCACATCGGTGTCCGTTCAGCAGGCGGCGCGGCTGCTCGGGTCGGATGCCCGCTACGGCCGGCTCATGGCGCAGCAGCACGGGTTCTTCACCGTCGGTCCGGTCGTCCTCGCGTCCCGCGCGATGGCGGGCGCCGGGTACGGCCGTGACGAGTTGCTGCCGGTGGACCGCTTCTTCGCGGGCGGCGCCACGACGGTGCGCGGATACGGCGAGAATGCGCTCGGGCCCCGCGACCTGTTGTTCGGCGCGCCTCTCGGCGGCAGCACCCTGTTGATCCTGAACCAGGAGGTCCGACTGCCGCTCTACCGCTGGGCCCGGATGGTCGGCTTCGTGGATGCGGGCAACGCCTTCGACGACACCTACCCGTTTGCCTGGAAGGAAATGAAGGTCGGTTACGGAGCCGGACTGCGCATCAGTTCGCCGATCGGACTGCTGCGCCTCGACTTCGGCCTCCCAGCCAGCAGCCTGTCGGGTTCGATCTTCGAGCCGGCCCCGAGTCGCCGGGGCCGTTGGTACTTCGGCCTCGGCAACGTGTTCTAGGCGCCGGGCGCCGCCGCGCTCACTTCCGCAGCGTCCGCATGATCGCCTGGACAGCGGGTCGGTCCGGAGAGTCGGGTGCGAGCTTTAGAAAATACGTGTAGTGCTCCGCCGCCTTGGCGAGGTTGCGCTGCTTCTGGTACGCCTGCCCCGCGTAGTAGTGCGCGTACGCGAAGTCCGGCTGCAGCTCCGTGGCACGGGCGAACGCAGTGACCGCCGTGTTGGTGTCGTTGGCGCCGGCCGCCGCGAGGCCGAGTTGGTACTGGACGTACGGGTTGTCTCCGGCCATTCCGGCCGCCCGCTGCGCGGCGGCAACGGCCTCGGCGTCGTTGTTGTCGAGCATGGCCACGCCCGAGGCGCCCACCTGCTGCCAGGCCTCGTTGCCCGATTCCTGCAGCCGCCGGAACTCGGCCGACGATCCGCCGACGTTCTCCATCTTGAGGAGCGCGAGCGCGGCCATATAGGTGTCCTCGGGCGAGCCGCCCCGGCCCTCCGCCGCGCGTTCGACGACGGCGTTGTAGTTGCCGCTCTCGAAGAGCTTCTGCAACGATTCCTGACCTGCCAGCCCGACCGACGTGGCCAGGAGGGCAACCGCCGACCACTTTGCGAGACGTAGTACCGACATGTGAACCTCGCTATTCCTGTTTTTGCCGTGTCCTCGTGTCTGGATCGCCATTGTGCAACGTCCATGCCGGTCCCGTCTGTCAGTTATACTAGAGCCGCCCCGTGAACGCTCCCGGGTGGCCACGTCGTTCCTGCAATCCAGGTGTCATCTCCTTCCCCGTCTCCTGCGGCTGAGCCCGGGCGCCTCGCGATCCGACCCGCCGAGCCCGCCGTCGCTTCGCCCGTACGGCTGCGTGTGCAGCTCGTGCTGGTCGGGCTCGTCATGGCGGCGGTGCCGCTGGTGCTGGGGCCGATCAACCGTGCCGTGGTCGGCGAGTTGCCGCCGCTCGGGTACCTCCCGTCGCTTGAAATCAGGCGGGACCACCAGCCGTTCCGCTCGGTAGTCATCGACGAGCTGCGCGCCGGCAACCCACGCTGGGTGTTCATCGGCGATTCGATGCTCGGCACGCGAATCGACCCGGTGCTCCTGGGCCGCATCTCGTCCAGGGGCGACGAGGTCGTGTCGTTCCTCTACCACGCGGCGACCGGACCGGCGTGGTGGTACATGGCGTTCAAGAACCAGCTCGTGGCGAGCGGTGTGAAGCCCCGCGTCACCTTCATCTTCTTCCGCGACACGAACCTCACCGACACGATGTTCCGCCTCGAGGGCCACTACGGGCACGCGCTCGACGAGGTGGCCACCGGCTCGGAGCCCGATCTCGACCGGCTGGTGGCGGCGCACCGCAAGGGCACGT
>JADZBZ010000428.1 GCA_020851835.1 Acidobacteriota bacterium | reverse complement strand
TTCGGTTCGCGAGTGACAGATCGTCACCGTGGCATCGCGATGCAGCAGCAGCAGCGCCATGGGCTTCCCCACGATGTCACTGCGGCCAACCACCACGGCATGCCGGCCGCGCAGCGGAATACCCTCGCGGTCGAGCAGCTCCGCGCACCCGAGCGGCGTGCACGCCACCAGAGCGGGTCGCTTCTGCACCAGCAGGCCCACATTGACGGGATGGAAGCCGTCCACGTCCTTCGCCGGATCGACCGCATCGAAGACCCGCTGCTCCGCGTCGGCGCCCATGCCCTCGGGCAGAGGCGACTGCACCAGAATTCCGTCCACGGTGTCGTCGTGGTTGAGCCGGTTCACCAGGGCGAGGGCGTCTTCCACCGACGCGTTCCCGGGCAAGCGGTGCAGCTCGCCGCGACAGCCATGGCCATTCACGGTGGCGATCTTGTTCCGCACGTAGATCTCGGAGGCCGGGTGCTCGCCAGCCAGCACCACGGCCAGGCCCGGAGGCCGCCGGTGTCGGCCGGTGAATGCCTCCACGCGCGGCTGCACTTCGGCGCGCATCCGGGCGGCCCAGGCGGTTCCGTCAAGTCGGCGTGCGGTCATGACACTGATGGGATTGAACGCAGGTCCCGGGCGCCTACTTCTCGCCCGACGCCTTGGTCAGGCCGAAGCCGACCGCCCACACCGCCGCCGCCACCAGCAGCAAGCGGAGACCAAAGGTGTCGGCCTGGTCGGCCGTGACGCCAATCTCGATCCACTTCGCGGTCGTCTCGTTGGTGAGGCCGAACTCCGTCATGTAGCCGAGGATGGCGATGCACGCCGCATTGAAGACGAGCAGCAGCCCGAGCGTCGTGATGAAGTTCGCCAGCGACTGCAGGGGCGTGCGGGCCGAGGCCTCGGGCTTGTTGACGAGCGGGCTGTGGGTGCGGCCGTAGAACCAGTAGATCACCATGCCGATGTCGAGCCACACGAGAAAGCGAACCCAGGTCAGCACGGGCAGGCTCAGCATCAGGTACACGCACGACAGGATACCCATCACCGGGAAGACCGGTCCGAAGGGCACGCGGAAGGGCCGCTTGGCCTCGGGCCGCTTCGCCCGCAGCATCAGCACCGCGGCGCACACCACGACGAAGGCGAACAGCGTGCCGATGCTGGTCATCTCGCCGACGACCTGAATCTGGGTCACGCCCGCGACCAGGGCCACGATGACGCACGTGATGATGGTCGTGATGTAGGGGGTGCCGAACTTCGGGTGCACCTTGCTCACGCCCTGCGGCAACAGGTTGTCGCGGCTCATGGCGAAGAAAATGCGCGGCTGGCTCATCAACATGACCAGCAGCACCGAGGTGATGCCGGCGACGGCGCCGGCCGATACGATGCCGGCCGCCCAATCCAGGCCGATGACCGACAGGGCGAACGCGACCGGCGCATTGAGGAATCGGACCGAATCGACCTGCTCCACCATGCCGACGCCGGGCAGCGCGTCGGCCAGGGCCCGGTATTCGACCACGGGCACGATGCCGGTGAGGACAGCCCCCACCGCCAGATACAGCACCGTGCACACCACGAGGGAGGCGATGATGCCGATAGGCAGGTCCCGCTGGGGATTCTTCGCCTCTTCGGCCGTGGTCGATACCGCGTCGAAGCCGATGTAGGCGAAGAAGACGACCGCGGCGGCGGCCATAATCCCCGGCCAGCCATACGGCGCGAACGGCTGCCAGTTCGTCGGCTCGACATACGCCACGCCGGCCGCGAGGAAGAACAGGACGGCGGCCAGCTTGATGGCGACCATGGCGGCATTGAACCGGGCGGACTCACGAATACCGATCACCAGCAGGACCATGATGAGCAGCACGATGACCACGGCCGGCAGGTTGATGATGCCGACCGGCGGCGCGGCGCCGATCGCGATGGGCAGGTTGATCCCGAATCCCGCCAGCAGCCGCTGCATGTAGCCGCTCCATCCAATGGCGACGGTCATGGAGCCGACGGCGTACTCGAGGATGAGGTCCCACCCGATCATCCACGCCACCAGCTCGCCCAGCGTGGCGTAGGCGTAGGTATAGGCGCTGCCGGCGATAGGAATCATGGAGGCGAACTCCGCGTAGCACAGCGCCGCGAACGCACAGGCCGTGCCGGCCGCGAGATACGAGAGCGTGATCGCGGGCCCCGCCTGGTTGGCGGCCGCCGTTCCGGTCAGAACGAAGATGCCGGTTCCGATGATGGCGCCAATGCCGAGCAGGGTGAGGTCCCAGGCCGTCAGACTGCGCCTCAGCGACTTGCTCCCGTGCTCGACGTCACTCACCAGTTGCTCGAGCGACTTCGTCTTGAACAGATTCGAATCCATTCGACCTCCGGGCGGGATTGTAGCGCAGATGAGCTCGGCCGGGCCGTCCCGTCCCGTCAGCGGGGGGGAGTCAGCGCCGTCAGGTACGCACGGACACGGGCAGCAGGATCCCCGTCGAGCAGGTCGGATATCACGCACACCGACGAGGCGCCGGCCGCCAGCACATCGGGGGCGCGGCCCAGCGTGATGCCTCCGATCGCCACAACGGGCACGCCGCGGCGCGACGCGCGCGCGGCCGCCTCCTCCACCAGGGCCAGGCCCACCGGCCCATAGCCGGTCTCCTTCGTGCGGGTACCGAACACCGGCCCCACGGCGATGTAGGACACCGCCTGTTCGAGCGCGGCGTCGACTTGCTCGGCGGTGTGAGTGGACAGGCCCACGAGCGACCCGGCATCGAGGATCCGCCGGACGTCGGCCACGGCCAGGTCGTCCTGCCCCACGTGGACGCCGGCCGCACCCGCCAAACGCGCCACATCGGCGCGGTCGTTGACGATGACCGTGGCGCCGCCCGCGGCGAGGGTCAGGACGGAGGAGGTCAGGTGGAAGAGCTCGCCGGCAGTGGCCCGTTTGGCTCGCACCTGCAGGAGGCGCGCGCCGGCCTGCAGGAAGGCATCGGCCACGCCGAGCGGGTCTCGGCCCGCCCGCCCGCAGGCATCGGCGTCCACGACGGCGTAGAGGGGCGGGAGCCGCACCGCGGCAGCCTAGGCGGTCTCCGCGAGGGTCGACGGCTTCTTGACCGTGAGAAAGCGGTCCATGAAGTGCGTGCTCAGGCGGCCGGCCATGAAGTCGGGATCGTTCAGGATGCGCAGGTGCAGGGGGATGGACGTGCGGATCCCCTCCACCACTGACATCTCGAGCGTGCGCTTCATCCGCGCGATGGCCTCCTGGCGATCGCGGCCGTGGACGATCACCTTGGCGATCATCGAGTCGTAGTGCGGTGGAATGGTGCACTCGGCATGGGCGGCCGTATCCACGCGCACGCCGGGGCCGCCGGGCATGCTGAACGCGTGAATGGTGCCCGGCGAGGGCACGAAGGTCACCGGATCCTCGGCGTTCACACGGCACTCGATGGCGTGGCCGGTGAAGGTGACGTCGCTCTGCTTGAACGAGAGCCGTTCTCCCGCCGCGATCCGGATCTGCTCCTTGACGATGTCGATGCCCGTGACGAACTCGGTGACGGGATGCTCCACCTGGATCCGCGTGTTCACCTCCATGAAGTAGAAGTTGCCCTTGGCGTCCATCAGGAACTCGAACGTTCCGGCATTGGTGTACTGCACCGCCCGTGCCGCGTCGACGACCACCGAGCCCATCTTGCGGCGCACCTTCTCGGAGACGGCAATCGACGGCGACTCCTCGAGCAGCTTCTGGTGGCGGCGTTGGATCGAGCACTCGCGTTCGCCGAGGTGCACGATGTTGCCGTGGTGGTCGCCGAGAATCTGGTACTCGATGTGGCGCGGCGACTCGAGATACCTCTCGACGTACACGTCGCCCACGCCGAAAGCGGCCTCGGCCTCCCGCTGGGCCGTCCGGAACGCATGGCCGAGATCCTTCGGTTCGGTGACGATGCGCATGCCGCGGCCGCCGCCGCCGGCAATGGCCTTGATGATGACCGGAAAGCCGATGTCCCTGGCGATCTTCCCGGCCGCCTCCTCGCTGTCGACCGGCCCTTCGCTCCCGGGCAACATCGGCACGCCGGCCTTCTTCATGGCGCGGCGGGCCTTGGCCTTGTCGCCCAGCAGACGGATGACGCTCGGGTCGGGCCCGATGAAACGGATGTGGCAGGCCTCGCACACCTCGGCCAGGTACGCGCTCTCCGAGAGGAAGCCGTAGCCGGGATGAATGGCGTCGGCGCCCGTGATTTCGGCGGCGCTGATGATGGCCGGAACGTTGAGGTAGCTGTCGGCACTGCGAGCCGGCCCGATGCAGATGTCTTCGTCGGCGAAGCGCACGTGCAGCGAGTTCTCGTCCGCTTCCGAGTACACCGCCACGGTCTTGATGCCGAGCTCACGGCACGCATAGATGACCCGAAGGGCAATCTCTCCGCGGTTGGCGACCAGGATCTTCTTGAACATGGGTGTCAGGATTTGAGGCGGATGGCGAACAGCCGCTCGCCGTACTGCACCGCCTGACCGTTCTGCACGTAGACGCTCACCAGTTCCCCGTCACACTCCGAGTCGATTTCGTTCATCAGCTTCATCGCCTCGATGATGCAGAGCACCTGTCCCTTCCGGACGGAGTCGCCCACCTCGACGAGGGGATTGGCCCCGGGCTCGGCCGAGCGGTAGAACGTGCCCACGATGGGCGAGGTGACGATGGCCAGGTCGTCGCCTGCCGCGGCCGGCGCCTCGGCCGCCGGCGCCGCGGACGGGGCCGCCGGGGCAGGTACCTGCGGGGCGGCCGGAGCCGCCGCCAGGGCGGCGGGCACCGCCAGGCCGCTCTTGATTCGCAGCTTGAAATCGGCCCGCTCGAGCTCGAACTCGCTCAGCTCGCGCTCGCGAATGAAATCGATCAGCTGCTTGATCTCGTCCAGGGTCATCGGGTCGCTCACACCTCGTCGGCGCCTGAGGTCAGCCATTCGGGTCCGGCCTCGGCCGCCAACACGTCGTCTTCGATTCGCACGCCGCCCCAGCCCGGAAAGTAAACACCGGGCTCCAGCGTGAACATCATGCCGGCCGCCAGGGGCGGTTCGGCCATTCCCTCCCGCCGGGGGCCCAGCCTGGGCCGTTCGTGCACCTCGAGGCCCAGTCCGTGGCCCAGCCCGTGCACGAAGGCCTCTCCCATGCCTCGATCGGCCAGGGCCTGTCGAGCCGCCGCATCCACATCCTCGGGCGCCGCGCCGACGTGCGCGGCGGCGAAGGCGGCTTGCTGCGACGCCGCCACGCCTTCCAGGCACTCGCGCTGCCGGCGCGTTGGCGCCCCCAGCACCACCGTGCGGGTCATGTCGACGGCGTAACCTCGAAGCATGCCTCCGAAGTCCATGACCACCAGGTCGCCCCCCTGGAGCGCCCGGTCCCCGGCCCGGTAATGCGGCAGCGCCGCATGCGGCCCGGCGGCGACGATGGTATCAAAGGCCGGACGCTCAAAGCCCTTCTGGCGCAACTCCCTTTCGATGAACGCGGCGACTTCTCTCTCGGCAAATCCCTTCAAGACCTTCGGAATTATACACTTAGCGACGTCTGAAAGCCTGCGGCCCGCCTCCCGCAGGGTGGCCGTCTCCCAGGGATCCTTGATGACCCGGAGCGATTCGACGAGCCCGTCGGCCGCTTCCAATTCGGAAGTAATAGCCGCATGTCGGAGCCGGGCAACCAAGTCGGTGTGCTGGCGGACGCTGATCGCCTGCGCCTCGAAGCCGACGCGCGGAAGGCCAAGCGCACCGAGGCGGGCCACGAGACGCTCCTCGGCGCTACCCATCCCCGGCGGAGGCGCCTCGACCGTCAGGGACGGCACTTCGAGGGTCAGCAGGCGCAGGGCTTCGGCGTAGCGGGCGTCGCTGAAGAGGTCCAGCCCTTCACGGGTGACCAGGAGCAGTGCGGCGCTGCCGAAGAACCCGGTGAGATAGCTGATGTTGGGTCGGTGCGTGACCAGAAGAGCGTCGAGGCCGCCGCGACCGAGCAGGCTGGCCAGGGCCGTGTGACGCGCGGCGAGGAACTCGGCCGGAGCCGAAATCATCTCGGCGACGAGCGCAGCGCCTCGAGCCAGTCTTCCAGGGCCCCGAGGGCCGCGGCTTCGGCCTCGGCCGGCGCCGCCTCCTCGGCGCTCGGTGCCAGCGGACGCGGTTGATGCTGGCGCAGGCCGGCTTCCAGCCGGGAGAACGCATCGTCGCTCGCAGGTTCGGTCGCCACCGGTGCTTCCCTGGGCAGCACCGTCGAGTCCAGGTTGCTCCGGCTTCCTGTCGCGCCCGCGCCGGACGATGGCGCGTCGGGCCCGGCGTCGGCGCCGAGTTGCTCGACGAGGCGGTCGAAATCGAAGAGCGCCTCCACCGAAACCGGCGCCTCGGGCGGCGCCGGAGACGCCACTTGCTTTTCCATCCGCTCGACCGTTTCCTCGAGCTCGGGGTCGTGTCTGGCCAGCTCGAGCGCCCGGCGGTAATACCCGAGGGCCTCACCCATCTCGCCGCGCCGCTGGTGGATTTCGGCCAGCCCGCGGATGGCCGCCAGGTTGTCCGAGGCGCTCGACACCACGATTGTCAGCTCGGTCTGCGCGTCCTCGAGATGCTCGAGTTCCACCAGCGCGCGCCCGAGGGTCACCCGGGCCGAGAGATAGGCCGGGTGGCGGGCCAGGCCCGCCCGGCAGACACCGACGGCTGCCTCGTAAGCGCCCGCCCGGCGCAGTTCTTCCCCGAGCTGGGCGAAGGCAATCGACGCCGGGTCGGACTGGACCCGGCGTCGAAGCTCGAGAATACGAGGCGTGTCGGCCGCCACGGCTGTCTAGGGTACCACCGTCACGTTGACCGTCGTCGTGGCCGTTCGTCCGGCGGAGTCGAGAACGGTCAGACGGGCCACATAAGTGCCAGTCGCCCCGTAGGAATACGTCGTCGTCGGCTCGGTGTGCGGCGGGGGATCCGTCGTCCCGTCGCCGTAGCTGAATCGGTACTCTACGATCGGCGAAGGCCCGCTCGAAGCGGTGCCGTCGAACACCACCGTCTGTGACACCCGCGGGCCGGTGGGCGACACGGTTAACGACGCCACCGGACCGGTGCCGCTGGCGCCCACCGTGATCTGCTTGCTTTCCGTGTCCTGCTGGAACGCGTCATCGGTCACCGTCAGCGTGACGGTATACTTCCCGGCCGTGTCATAGCGCTTGGCCACCGTCATGCCGTTGGCGGTGCGGCCGCTGCCGAAGTCCCAGTCATAGTAGATGATCCGGCGGCCCGAGCTCGCCGCGGAATGTGACTCCCCGGCATTGAAGAAGATGTCCTGGCTCACCGCCGGGTTCTCCGGCGAAAACGTGAACGCCGCCGTCGGAGGCGTGCCAGCCGCAACCTGCACCGGCTTGGTGATCTGCGCGGACTGGCCGCGCTCGTCGACTACGCGCAGCGACACGACATAGGAGCCGGCGGCGCGGTACTCGTGCGGAACGACCTGCCCGGAGGCCGTATCGCCGTCACCGAACGTCCACTGGTAGCTGCACCGCGTTCCGCACGGTACGCCCTCGTCCTGGGTGCCAGAGGCATCGAAGCTGATCGTCTGGAACATCTGCGGCGTCGAAGGAGAGAAGGTGAAGGCGGCCTGGGGGGCGCCGTTGGGCGGCAGGATGACGCCTCGTGGGATCAGCCGGATGTCCACCTGGCGGTTGACCTCGCCGCGGTAGTCGCCGCCGATAGGCGTCACCAGCAGGGTCACCACGGTGCCGGCCGTCGGATCCAGCGGCGCCGGCGGCGCCGTGTAAATCACGCGCGCCAGGCCGTCGTCGCCCGTCACCACCGTACGGGCCGACAAGGTGCCGAAGTCCGCCATGACGCCGCCCACCTCCATGTCCACACGCAGGCTGACGCCGCGCACGGGCTGGCTGTTGGGTCCGCGGGCGTCGATGGTGACCGACGACTGCGACGACCCGTCCTGGTAGATGCTGTCGGGCAGCGCCTGCAGGCTCAGCGACAGGGCCAGCTCCGACGGACCGGCCAGCGCCGGGGCGTCGGTGTCCTTGACGGTGCACGACGCGGCAACC
>JADZBZ010000427.1 GCA_020851835.1 Acidobacteriota bacterium | reverse complement strand
GCCGACGCTTCATCCAGGTGATCGCCATCGTGGGTGCGGAGCCAGCCCGGATCCGCCTCGACGAACGGCACGTGCAGGAGGTCCGCAAACAGGGCGGGCCCTCCGCCGAGCGGCATGGGCGTGGGCACGAAGGTCAGTACCAGCGAACCGCCGCGCCGCTCGATCGCGGCCTTGAACCGCCGCGCCGCCGTTACCTCGCGCGGAGACAGGGGCGGCTGGGTGGGGTCGTGACCGGGCACCAGAATCTGCCCCTGGTCCCATGGTGACATCTGCCAGGCGCCGTTCGTGCGGGATCGGTACGCGACGAACTCCCGCCGGGCCGTGAACCCCGGCCGGCCGAAGATGTCGATCCAGTTCGGGACCAGCAGGTGCAGCGCCCGGCGCACCTCGTGCGCCGTTTCCGCCTCCCACTGACGCTGGAACGCTCCGAACCGGGTGTCCCGCAGGACCGTTGCCCCGAACTCCGACAGGCTGTCGCTGAAGAACCCGTCCGCGTTGACGATCACGTAACGCGGCCTGAGATCGAACTTCTCGATGATGGCCAGCGGAAAGCGATCGGCCTCGCGAAAGCCGAATCCGAGCACGTAGTAGCGGAGCCCCCGCGACTCGAAGAAGGCATCCAGCACGCCCGGGCGCGCCGCGAACATCAGGCGGGAGTTGCCGAGCAGCAGGACGTCTGCCCGCCGCAGGCGATCCAGGGCCTCGCCCTCCGTGCCGAAGTAGAGCACGTGATGATCGACGTGTCCGCCCAGATCGTGGGCCAGGTAGAAGTCGTCCGAGGGACGCTCCGCGCGCGTGATGTTTCGCACCCGGCCACCCAGTTCCGGGTGGCGGAACCAGAATGCCGCGGTGATGGCCACCAGCACGCCGAGCACGGCCGCAAACGCCAGCCAGGGCGCGACGGGCGCGTCGGGTGCCTCGGGCCTCGGACGGGTCACCCCCTCAATGGTACTGCAGTGAGGCGGGGGCAGGACGCGCGCGCCATTCTGTAGTTGATATGCGGCGTGTCAATGCATATACTCATGGCGTGTCAAGTCCGGGCCTGATCTTCATCTCGGTGGCGGCGCGGCTGCTCGACATGCACCCGCAGACACTGCGGAAGTACGAACGCCTGGGCCTGGTGCGTCCGGCACGAACGCTGGGCAGCATGCGGCTCTACTCGACCGAAGAGATTGAGCGGCTGCGGTTCATCAAGCGGCTCGTGGACGAGGAGGGTGTGAACCTGGCCGGCGTGCAGCAGCTGCTCGGGATTGCCGAGGTGATGCAGCGCATCCGCCCGCTCCTGAACGACGAGTTGATGCTGCGCGACGGGGCGCGGCGGCGGCGGCTGCTGCGCGAGCTGGCCGATTTGTGCGACCGGTTGGGGCTGGACGAGGCTTCGTGATGGAGTTCAAGGACTACTACGCCGTTCTCGGCATCGCCAAGACCGCGACGGAGAAGGAAATCAAGCAGGCGTTCCGAAAGCTGGCGCGCAAGCACCACCCCGACGTGAATCCGGGCGACAAGGCGGCCGAGTCGCGCTTCAAGGAGCTGACCGAGGCGAATGAAGTCCTGAGCGACCCGGCCAAGCGGCGCAAGTACGACGAACTGGGCGCCAACTGGCGCATGTACGAGTCGGCCGGGCCGGGCGGGTTTGGCGGCGCGGCAGGGGCGCGGCCCGGCGGAGGGGCGAGCTGGGGTACGGGCGGAGGCGGCTTCCGGACCATGACCGAAGATGAAGTGTCGGAGATGTTCGGCGGCGGCGAGAGTCCCTTCTCGGATTTTTTTCAGACCTTTTTCGGCGGGATGGGCGGTGGTGGCGGTCGCGCGGACCACCGGGCTCGCAGCCACGCTCGCCAGCACCGGGGGCGTGACATCGAGCACGAGTTCGAACTGGACCTCGAGTCGGCAGCACGCGGCAGCGTCCAGCGCCTGTCGCTCCGGCACGACGGCGAGGCCCGCAGCGTGGAGGTCCGCATTCCGGCCGGGGTTTCGGACGGCTCGCTCGTGCGGGTGGCCGGCGAAGGCGGCCGCGGCGTGGGCGGCGGCCCGAGCGGCGACCTCTTCCTCCGGGTTCGGCTTCGGCCCCATCCGGCGTACCAGGTAAGCGGCCGCGACCTCACCACGCGGGTGACGGTGCCGGTGACCACGGCCGTGCTGGGCGGCGAGGTGACGGTGGTCACGCTCGCCGGCAAGTCGGTCCGGGTGAAGGTGCCCGAGACCACGCAGCCCGGTCTGAAACTGCGCCTGCGAGGGCTGGGACTGCCGGCCCTGGGCGACAAGAACCCGCCCGGCGACCTGTTCGTCGTCATCGAGGTCGCCCTTCCCCGCTCCCTGACGGAGGCGACGCGGAAGCTGTACGAGGAGTTGGCGCGCGACCAGGCGAAGGAATAGGCAAACACGCCAACGAGCAACAAGCGAGACCGAACATGAACCTCCAGAAATTCACTGAAAAGGCCCAACAGGCCATCCTCTCCTCTCCCGAACTCGCGCGCGAGTTCGGGCATGCGGCCGTCGAGCCCGAGCATCTGCTCGTGGCGCTGGTCGAGCAGCCCGACGGCGTCGTGCCGGCCGTGCTGCGCAAGCTGGCGATCGATCCGTCCGCGCTGGGCCGCGAATTGCGGGAGGGACTCGATCGCCAGCCGAAGGTGTCGGGTGGAGCCGAGCCGCACCTGTCGCCGCGCCTGCGGGTGGTGGTCGATGCCGCCACCTCCGACGCCAAGGCGATGCAGGACGACTACGTCAGCACCGAGCACCTGCTACTGGGTCTAGCCTCCGAGCCCGGGCGCTCCCCCGCCGCCACGGCGCTCAAGCAGCGCGGCGTCACGCGGGAGCGCATCCTCGAGGCGCTCACCGGCGTCCGAGGCAGCCAGCGGGTGACCGATCCGAATCCGGAGAACAAGTACCAGGCGCTCGAGAAGTACGGCCGGGACCTGACCGAGCTGGCGCGCAAGGGCAAGCTCGACCCGGTGATCGGCCGCGACGAAGAAGTCCGGCGTGTGATCCAGGTGCTCTCGCGCCGTACCAAGAACAACCCGGTGCTCATCGGCGAACCCGGTGTCGGCAAGACGGCCATCGTCGAGGGCCTGGCGCAGCGAATCGTCCGCGGCGACGTGCCCGAGGGCCTGAAGGACAAGCGCATCATGGCGCTCGATATGGGCGCCCTGGTGGCGGGCGCGAAGTACCGCGGCGAGTTCGAGGAGCGGCTCAAGGCGGTCCTGAAGGAGATCGTCGATGCCGAGGGTCGCTTCATCCTGTTCATCGATGAGCTGCACACGGTGGTCGGAGCCGGGGCGGCCGAGGGCTCACTCGACGCGTCGAACATGCTCAAGCCGATGCTGGCGCGGGGCGAACTGCACACGATTGGCGCCACCACGCTCGACGAGTACCGGAAGCACATTGAGAAGGACGCCGCCCTCGAGCGCCGGTTCCAGCCCGTGCTGGTCGGTGAGCCTACGGTCGAAGACACCATCTCGATCCTGCGAGGGCTGCGCGAGCGCTACGAGATTCATCACAAGGTGAATTTCAAGGACGCGGCTCTGGTCGCGGCCGCCGTGCTTTCGCACCGCTACATCGCCGATCGGTTCCTGCCCGACAAGGCCATCGATCTGATGGACGAGGCCGCCTCGCGCCTGCGCATGGAGATTGACTCGATGCCGGTCGAGCTCGACGAGGTCCGGCGCCGGATCATGCAGCTCGAGATCGAGCGAGAGGCGCTGCGCAAGGAGACCGACAAGGCCTCGGTGGAGCGGCTCGCCCGGCTGGACCAGGAGCTGGCGAACCTGAAGGAGGACCAGATGCGCCTCCAGGCGCAGTGGCATCGCGAGAAGGACGCCATCAAGGGGTCGAGCGAGCTGAAACAGCAGCTCGAGG
>JADZBZ010000426.1 GCA_020851835.1 Acidobacteriota bacterium | reverse complement strand
TCCGTTCTTCATGAACGGCGGAGCGGCGGCAGTAAACAGCGTCATCGCCACAAGGATAGAACGGCTCGTTCGGGACAGACCGTCCTAAATCCTGGCGATCTCGAACACCACGCGGCCAACGGTGACGGTATCCGACGGCTGGAGCAGGGTGAGACCGTTCACGCGCCGGTCGTTGACGAAAGTGCCATTCGTGCTGTCGAGGTCCTCGACCGAGAGTTCGCCGTCCGCCGACAGGGTGAGGCGGCAATGCAGCCGGGACACCAGGGGGGCGTCAACGATGAACTGGGCGCCCGTGGCCCGCCCGATGGTGCGGACATCCCCGGGCAGGAGACGGAACGAGAGCGACGGCTCTGAGGAGCGAAGCATCCACATAGGCGGCATTCCAGTTTACCGGACGCTGGCATCGCCGCGGATTGGCGGAGCGCCGGGGCTTCAGCCGGGAGGGTCGGAGCGCCGGGGCTTCAGCCGGGAAGATTCGGAGCGCCGGGGCTTCAGCCGGGAAGATTCGGAGCGCCGGGGCTTCAGCCCCGGCGGAGGGTGATGCCCGCACGGCGAGAGAACGAGACCGAGAAGGTCGCCAACGAGCGTCTCGGCTTCGCTGCTACGATGGCCCGATGATGAGGGCGTCGCACGTCGCCGGCGTGGCCTGCATCGCCTGGGCTCTGGTGGGGGTCCGGACAGGCGCCGCTCAACAGCCGCCCCAAGTCCAGTCCGTCCGGACCAGGACCGATGTCGGCACGACCGTGGTCGTGGTTGAAGGCCGCGGTACGCTGCCCATACCGACGGCCGGCTCGCTGGAGAATCCGCCGCGGAACTACCTCGATCTGGGGGGAACCCTCGTAGCGGGGAGTGCGAGGGCCACGGTGCCGGGCGAGGGGGTGGTGCGCCGAACGCGCGTCGCGCTCTTTGCCGCCAACGTCACGCGGGTGGTTCTCGACCTGGTGACGATGGAGCCTTTTCGTATCGACACCAGCGAACGGGCCGCGGGCCGGATCACGATCGTCGTCGGCGGCCAGGCTCTCCCGGCTGTTCCGACGCCAGCCCCACCCTCCGCCGCGACTCTTCCGCCCACGCCCTCAGCGCCTGCCGACCCGGCGGCGGCGTCCGCCGCGCCTGCGCCGCCCCCACTCCCGGAATCCGCCGCTGCCATCGCCACACCTGTCCCACGACCGCGTCCCGCGTACGTTGCGCCCCCGTCAGCGATCAAGCTTCCCTCGCGAGACGTCGAGCGCTATCGCCAGCGTCTGGCCGGTGCGATCGACCGGTTGGAAGCGCAGCAACCGGTCCTGGCGCTCCTCGACGCCCAGGCGTCGGTCGGCGTGCAGGCCCTGCGGGCGGCCGACACGGTCTTCGCGAACGTTTGCCAGGGGCCGGGTGAGTTCAAGCCATCGGCGTCACTGGCATCCACCCACCGCCTGCTGATCGCGTCGTGCACGCTGGGCGCGCTGGCCACGCGGCTGGCCTTGGAGGCTGGGCAGAGCCGCGATCCCCAGGGAATGAAGAACGCGGCGTCGGCGGCGGCCGGGGCGCTGATGTCCTTCGAAGGCGTGTGCGCCGACATCGGATGCACGCCACGACCGCGGTAGGGTCGCCGGGAGGCACCAGCGTGGCGCGCGACCGGCCGGCCCTCGCCGGTCGATGTCCTGTGCAACGGGTGCATCGGTCCCTTGCAAATTTCTCCCCGAGGCCCGCGAAGTACGCGACCATGAGGCCCGTTCCTGGAGGTACTGCATGCCCGCCACTCGATTCGGACTGCCCGTGCCGGCCCCTTGGGTGCCGGCCACACGCAAAGCGCTGGTTGTCGGCGTGCTTGCCGCCCTCGCCTGGGCGGCCACGGGCCGTGCCCAGTCGGCCAACCCGTTCGGACAGCCGTCGCCCGATCGGCCGCAGCCCTCCGCGGCGATCAAGGCCGTACCGGGGTCGCGCGCGCAGGGGTGGTTGAGCCAGGGCCGCTCCGAGGTCGTGGCGCGCCACGGCATCGTGGCGACCAGCGATCCGCTGGCCGCCCAGGCCGGGCTCGACATCTTGCGCCAGGGCGGCAATGCCATCGACGCCGCCGTGGCGACCGGCGCCGTGCTGGACGTCACCTCACAGAACGACACCGGCATCGGCGGCGATCTCTTCGCGCTGGTCTGGGTGGCCCGCGAGAAGAAGCTCTACGGGCTGAGCGCGGCGGGTTGGGCGCCCGCCGGATGGACGCCGGAATTCTTCACCTCCAGGCTTGGCGTGACGCGCGTGCCCGGGACTGGCGTCAACGCCGCCACCGTGCCGGGCGCCGTCGCCGGCTACGACGCGCTTCTCACGCGATTCGGCACCATGACCTTCAAGGAGACGTTCGAGCGGGCCGCGCGCATCGCCGACGAAGGGTGGGGCCTGGCCGAGCGGCGTGACGACGACCTGCGCGGGGCCGCGAAGGGCCTGGCCGCCGACGCCGACTCGCGCGCGACGTTCCTCGACGGCGACCGCGCCCCGGATCTCTACGGCATCATCCGTAACCCCGCGCTGGCGAAAGCGCTCCGGCTCATCCAGCAGCAGGGCAAGGACGCCTTCTACAAGGGCGACATCGCCGCGGCCATCGTCGCCAAGGTGCAGGGCGGCGGCGGCGTGATGACGCGTGATGACCTCGCGGCCTTCGAGCCCGAGTGGGTGGATCCGGTCGCGACCAACTACCACGGTTACGACGTGTTCCAGTTGCCACCGCCCGGCCAGGGCTTCGCCGCGCTCGAGATGCTCAACATCCTGGAGGTGTGCGTGCCGAAGCTCGGTTTCAACTTGACCGCGCTCGGACCCTCCGATCCCATGTACTGGCACCTGATGGTCGAGGCCAAGAAGCTTGCGTACACGGATCTGCTCGCGCGAAACGGCGACCCGAAGTTCACGACCGTGCCCGTGGCGCAACTGCTGTCGAAGGACTATGCCGCCACGCTGTGCGGCAAGATCGACCCCAGCGCGGCCTCCAAGCCCGGCGTCGCCGGCGGCAGCGACGGCGGCACCATCTACCTGACCACCGCCGATCGGTGGGGCAACATGGTGTCGCTGGTGCACAGCGTGTTCGGCGTCTACGGCAGCCGCGCCACGGTCGGTCCCTACGGCTTCGTGCTGCACAACCGCGGCACGGCCTTCTCGCTCGACCCGAAGAGCCCCAACGTGGTGGCACCCCACAAGCGCCCGTTCCACAGCATCATCGCCGGTTTCGTCATGAAGGACGGCCGGCCCCTGATGGCGTTCGGCAACATGGGCGGCAGCGTACAGCCCGAGACCCACGCGCAGCACATGGTCAACCTGATCGATCACGGCATGAACGTCCAGATGACCACCGACACCGCGCGATTCACGCACAACCAGAACAGCAACATGCTCTCCCTCGAGCAGAATCTCTTCGCGCTGGTCGGTGCGGCGCTCGGCGAGAAGGGCCACCAGGTGCGCGCGGTGGACGGCGGCGCGGTGGGCGGCTACCAGGGCGTCCTCTTCACGCGAGACCCGCGTCTGCCCGAGCCCGTCTTCGACCGGCGCAGCGTGACGGACGATCTCCCGGTGAACGGCGTCTACCGCGCCGGGTCCGATCACCGGAAAGACGGCCAGGCCGTCGGCTGGTGATCGGTGCGGCGGCGCCCCGGCGCTGACCGGCCTCCTGTTGCCGGGGCGAATCCCAAGTACAATCGCCCTTCGTCTCGCCATTCAGGAGGATCCAATGATTCACGCCCGGCTCGCGATAACCGCGGCGATGGCCCTGGCCCTGTCAGCCGGCCCCGGCTTCGCCCAGGCTGACGCCAAACTGGCCGCCAACAAGGCCGACGCCGCGCGCGGCGTGGACGAGATGGCCAAGATGGCGCAGGAGATGGTGGACTCGGTGTTCAGCTTCGGCGAACTCGGCTTCCAGGAGTTCGAGACGTCGAAGTACCTGACGGGCATGCTCGAGCAGAACGGCTTCACCGTGCAGCGCGGCGTCGCCGGCATCCCGACCGCCTGGGTGGCCCGGTGGGGATCCGGCAAGCCGGTCATCGCCATGGGTTCGGACATCGACGGTATTCCTCAGGCATCGCAGAAGCCGGGCGTGGCCTATCCCGATCCGATCATCGTGGGCGCGCCCGGGCACGGCGAAGGTCACAACACCGGCATGCCCATGCAGATCGTCGCGGCGCTGGCCGTGAAGCGGATCATGGAGCGCGACAAGTTGCCCGGTACGCTGATGCTCTGGCCGGGTGTCGCCGAGGAGCAACTCGGCACCAAGGCCTGGTATGTCAGGGACGGGGTGTTCAAGGACGTGGACGTCACGCTCTTCGCGCACGTGGGGAGCAACCTGGGGGTGTCGTGGGGCGAAGGTGGCGGCAACGGCATGGTGTCGGTGGAGTACACCTTCGAGGGCGAGACCGCGCACAGTGCCGGCGCGCCGTGGCGCGGCCGGTCGGCGCTCGATGCCGTGGAGCTGATGGACGTCGGCTGGAACTATCGCCGCGAGCACCTGCGGCTGTCGCAGCGCTCTCACTACGTGATCACGAACGGGGGCGACCAGCCCAACGTCGTGCCCCGCAACGCGAGCGTCTGGTACTACTTCCGAGAAACCGACCAGCCACACATCCAGGAACTGTGGGACATCGGCAACAAGATGGCCGATGGCGCGGCGCTGATGACCAGCACCACGTGGCGCTCGCGCATCCTGGGCACCGCGTACCCGCAGCACATGAACAAGACGGTGGCCGAGGTGATGTACGAGAACATCAAGCGCGTCGGCCTGCCGACGTGGAGCGAGGCCGACCAGGCCCTGGCCAAAGGGCTGCAGAAGGAACTCGGCAACCCGCGCCAGGAAGGGCTGGCCACCGAGCTCGAAGAGCTGCGCGGCCCCGTGAGAAACCAGGACAACTACGGCGGCGGCTCCGATGACATCGGCGACGTGTCGTGGAACGTGCCGACCGTGACGCTGCGCTACCCGTCGAACATTCCCGGGCTCCCCGGTCACAACTGGTCGAGCGCCATCGCCAGCGCCACGCCCATCGCGCACAAGGGCGTCGTGGCGGGCGCCAAGGTGATGGCCATGACCGTGCTCGACCTGATGACTCGCCCCGAGCTCGTGCAGCAGGCGTGGGCCTACTTCCGGGAGGTGCAGACGAAGGATCAGAAGTACATCCCCTTCATCAAGGCGGACGACGAGCCGGCCATTCACCTGAACGCCGAGATCCTCGGGAAGTACCGTGAGGAGATGAAGAAGTACTACTACGACCCGACGAAGTACGGCACCTACCTCGAGCAACTCGGCATCCAGTACCCGACGCTGCGGCCGGCGGCCGGGTCGAAGCAGCAGTAGGGATCGACGGGAGGCGCCATGATGAGGGTGGACGGTCGCAGCCTGGTCGTGCGTCTGATGATGGCGGTGGTGTTCGCCGTGCTGGCCCTGCCGGCGGCGCCCCAGGCCCAGAAGCCGCGCGAGCGCGACTTGAAGCTGCCCATTGGCGGACAGCCCGGTCCCCTCGATGCCATCACCGACGTGTCGGGCGTGGAGGTTGGACATACCACGCTCATTTCGGGCAACGGTCCTCTCGTCGTGGGGCAGGGGCCGGTGCGCACGGGCGTGACGGTGGTGCACCCGCGCGGCAGGGCCAACCCCGATCCCGTGTTTGCCGCGTGGTTCACGCTGAACGGCAACGGGGAGATGACGGGCACGACCTGGGTGCAGGAGAGCGGCCTGCTCGAGGGCCCCGTGGCCATCACCAACACCCACAGCGTGGGCGTGGTCCGCGATGCCATCATCAAGTGGGAAGTGGGGCTGAAGAACACCCTGCAGCCGTGGTGGCTGCCCGTGGTGGCCGAGACCTACGACGGTTCGCTCAACGACATCAGCGGATTCCACGTGACGCCGGAGCACGTGATCGCGGCGCTCGACGCTGCGGCTGGCGGGCTGCCGCTCGAAGGCAACGTCGGCGGCGGCACCGGCATGGTGTGCCACGGCTTCAAGGGCGGCATCGGCACGGCCTCACGAAAGCTGCCCGACGCTCAGGGCGGCTACACGGTGGGCGTACTGGTGCAGTGCAACTACGGCGTGCGCCGCGATCTGCGCATCGCTGGCGTGCCCGTGGGCGAGGAGATTCCGGATCTGGCCGCCTGCATCGCCGGCGACGCGCCGTTGCCGCCGGGCTCGACCCGCCGCCGTTGCGATGCGCCCGGCGCGGCGCACGACGAAGCGGCTGAGCAGGGATCGATCATCGTCGTTGTCGCCACCGATGCGCCCCTGCTGCCGCACCAGTTGAAGCGCCTGGCCACCCGCGTCTCCATCGGCGTGGGACGACAGGGCGGCTTCGGCGGCAACGGTTCGGGCGACATCTTCATCGCCTTCTCCACCGCCAACCCGCGCGCCTGGCAAGACGATGGGCCGGTCACCGACGTGAAGATGTTGCCGAACGATCGGATCACGCCGCTCTTCCAGGCCACGGCCCAGGCGACCGAGGCGGCCATCACCAATGCGCT
>JADZBZ010000425.1 GCA_020851835.1 Acidobacteriota bacterium | reverse complement strand
TCGAGCGGCTCGACGGCAATGGCCCGCTCGATCGCGTCGCGTCCGGCGCAGGTTTCGAAATAGGGCCGATGCGCGGGCAGCCCCGACGCGTGCTCGAGGAGGTGCCGCACGGTCACCGGTTGTCGATCCCATCCGGTCCAGTACGGGCACCAGGTCGACACCGGATCGTCGAGCTGCAGGCGGCGCGCCTCGAGGAGGCCCGCGGCCAGCATCGCCGTGGCGAGGACCTTGGTCAGCGACGCCAGATCGTAGATCGTGCCGGGGTGCACGGCCGGACTGTCGGGCCCGTAGTCGAGCGTGCCGCGCGCGAGCGTCGTCAGCAAGCCGGCCGCGGTGCCGACTTCCACCACCGCGCCCGGGAACACGCGCCCGGCGATCGCCTGATCGAGCACCTGTGCCGCGCGCAGGAGCGGAGTCACCCCTCGGCCTCGACCGGCACCGCGCGCACCCGGGCCGTGATCCAGGCGACCGTGAATGTGGTCGCGGCGCCAATCAGCACGTACCACGTCCAGGCCACGGGCGTCGCGCCCCACACGGCGGCCATGACCACGAGTCCGGCGATCATGCCGGCAAAGGCGTCGCGCTCCTGGACGGCAGGCGCGAGGGTGCCGAGCAGGAACGCCCCGAGAACGGCGCCCGAGCCCAGCGAGAGCACCGACAGGCCCGCCTCGAGGACCGAACGGGCCATGAACTGCGCGGCGAGCGCGACCAGGAGTTGCACGATGCCCCAGGCCACGGTTGCCTGCTTCGACAGCCGCATGCGCCTGGCTTCGTCCGCCTGCGGGTTCACGAAGGGCAGATAGAAGTCGTTGATGGTGCTGGCGGCCATGGCGTTGAGCGAGGGCGACAGCGCGGCCGCCACGATGGCCGCGACGATGAAGCCCGCCACGCCCGACGGCAGGGTGTTGACGACGAAGACCGGGAGCACTTCGTCGGTGCGCGCCAGCGCCTGGGGCAGCGGGGTCTGCAGGTAGTAGGCGTAGAGCATGACGCCGATGAGCAGGAAGAGGATGAACTGCCCGAACACGATGAATCCGCTCAACACGAGGCCCCTCGACGCCTCGCGGGCACTGCGCGCCGAGAGCAGGCGCTGCACCAGGAACTGGTCGGTGCCGTGCGTCGACAGGGTGAGCGCGATACCGCCCAGCACGCCCGCCCAGAGCGTGTAGACCCGCGTCACGTCGAACGACGGGTCGAGGACCGTGAACCGTCCCGCTTCCCGGCCGACGCGCACGACCGTTGCCCAGCCGCCGTCGATCGCTCCCAGCAGCGACCAGGCGATGATCCCCGCGCCGGCGATGTACACGAACATCTGCACGACGTCGGTCCAGATGACCGCCGATACGCCGCCGCGCATCGTATAGACAATCATCGCCGTGCCGATCACGACTGCCACGAGGCCCACGGGCAGATGGGTGACGACGGCAATGACCAGGGCCGTCGTGAAGAGGCGGATCCCGTCGGCCAGCGACCGCGTGATGAGAAAGATGACGGCCGACAGCGTCTTCACGCGCGGACCGAAACGTTGCTGCAGCAGTTCGTACGACGTGAAGAGCTCACCGCGAAAGTACGCCGGGATGAAGATGGCGCTGACGATGATCCGGCCGATGACGTACCCCGCGGCCAGTTGCAGGAACGTCATGTTCCCGGAGTAGGCGGTGGCCGGGATGCCGATGAAGGTGAGCGTGCTGGTCTCGGTGGCGACGATGGTGAAGCAGATGGCCCACCAGGGCACGCTCCGATCGGTGAGGAAATAGTCGCGCGTCGTGTGCTGGAAGCGCGCGAACCACGATCCGAACGCGGTGATCGCGGCCAGGTAGACGCCGATGACCGCGTAGTCGAGGGCGGAGAGGGACATCACCCGCCGGTTGCGCGCGCTACTGGGAGCCGACCCCGAAGGCGGCCTTGCCGAGGTCGGTGAGCGTGGCGGCCGTGTTGGGCGGCGCCACCAAGGCGTCGTACGAAAAGAGGATGACGCCCGCCGTCCCCAGCCGGCGCGTGGCGCCGATGAACCGGATGGTGTCGGCCGGCGAGAGGCGATAGGCACCGATGCCGGCCCAGACCGGGCGACCGGCGGCAAAGTCGCGGGCCAGTGCGACCTGTTCCTCGAACAGGCGAGGTTCCTGCGTGTAGGCCATCGGACAGAGCACGTCGATGAGCGACTGGTCGAGCCACGTCCGCCAGTCCTGGAGGCGGCGCGTGAACGCCTCGTTGGCGTCGGGTACCACGGCGGCGCTCATCACGATCGAGGGCCGCGCCGACTTGGCGGCCGTGCGGGCGCGCATCACCAGTGAGGTGAGTCGCGACCGCCGGAACGCGTTCCACCGCTCCGGGAACAGATTGGGATAGGCCAGCGGGTCCAGCGCTTCGCGGGTCGCGGCTCGTGCGCGCTCGTCCGGAGACAACTCCGGCAGCACGGCCTGCCTGAACTGTTGCAGCGCGCCGGGACTGTAGTCGTAGTCGTCACCCGGGAAGCGGGCGTAGTCGAGGTGGATGCCGTCGAGCTCGTAGCTGGAGGCCAGCTCCCGCACGACGTCGACCACGTGGGCCGCGGCCCCCGGGTGGAGCGGCGAGGCATACAACCCCTCGACCTCGCTGCTGTGCGCGCGCGTCCAGCGCGCCAGCCGGCCGACGTACTCGGGGCTCCGGATGTCCACATGTCGAAGCTCGGCGGCGAGCGCCCTGGGTACCATCAGCCACTCGGGATTCTTGTAGACCAGGTGATCCCGCGACGAGGGGAGCGTCGCCGCGCTCGACACCAGGTTCACGGCGATCCAGGCGTGCACGCTCAGGCCGGCGCGGTGCGCCACAGCGAGCGTGTAATCGAGCGGGTCGAAGTCGGGCCGGCCGGCCAGTTCGGC
>JADZBZ010000424.1 GCA_020851835.1 Acidobacteriota bacterium | reverse complement strand
GTGACGGCCGGCCCGGATTCGACGCGCCGGACTCGGGCGCAGGGCACCAGCATGGCGAGGCGTGGCGCGTGTCAGAACCGCTTCGTGAAGACCACTTTCGCCGCTGTTCGGCGATCGAGCGTGCGGTAGCCCGAGCGGCCGGCATCGAGTGAATCGAAGTCGTTCACCCAGTTGTGCGTGTACACCACGAACACGTCGTTGCCGGGCCTGACAATCCAGCGGTAGCGCGACTGCCAGCCGAGCACGCGGCTGACCGAGTCGTACTGGATGTTGTTGACCAGGTACATGAAGGGGCTGAACTGCGTATCGACGGCTACACGGAGCAGCCTCGTGTCGAAGCTCCCCTGGGCCAGGTCCACGGCGTTGTATTCGTACGACGTGTTCACGCGCAGGCCGGGGCGCGGCCGGATGTCCACGTCAATCTGGTACTCCTGGCGGGTCCCCGAGTAGAAGTTGCCCCATTCCGCCTGTGGACGGAACGCCACCACACGCCGACTGGCCGTGTTCGCCGAGATCCTGTAGCGCGTGAAGTGGTAGCCGCTGCCGCCGGGCAGGGTAATACCGTCCGAGATCTCGAAGTCCTCTGGCAGCCGCTCGTAACTGGGATCCACCGAGACATCGAAACTGTCGCCGCTGTGCATCTCCAGGCGGAAGGCCTGGATGTTGCCGGATGCCGACTCCATGCGATTCTGCCTGTCGGTCAGCAGGAACGGCATGACGCCGAAGCTGAACCGCCGGATCACCGGATGCTCGCTGGGACGGGGGTTCCAGCGGAGTTCCGAAAAGTAGCGCCGGTAGTCGCTCCGAGGCGTGAACCCGAGAGCCGGGTCGTAGTTCTGCTGTACCTCCTGCACACTCAGACTGGCGTCCCAGATGTCGTTCGGATAGTTGACCCTTAGTTGCCACGCCGCGCTGTCGCCGGCGTTGTCGACCGTGGTGTTGGCGACCCAGTAGCCGGTGAACTCGAGATTCTTGTTCCCGCGAAACGTGGACGTTGCCAGGCGCATGTCCACGCCCAACGTCTGGCGGGTGGGCACCTCGGTCTGAGCCCGGGTCGCGCGGCTGGTGTAGATGGCACCGAAGTAGGACTGCTGGAGCACGCGCCGCCGCCACCGGCCCACGAGGAAGTCTTCCCCGAGCGCACCCTCGTCTTCGGCCGTCCTGACGTACAGGGCGCCCAGGTCGTTGCTGCCGACCTGACCCGTGAGCTTGCCGCCCCCGAGGATGCGTTGAGGATTGCCTTCGACCAGGCCGATCTGGCGCGAGAAGAACACGTTGTTCGGAAAATCGAAGAACGTGGACCCGTCGAGAAAAAAGGTGCGCTTCTCCGGGAAGAAGAGCGGGAAGCGCGTCAGGTTGACGCGCCGCTGAACCACCTCGGTCTCGGCGAAGTCGGTGTTCACCGTCCCCACGGCGCGCAGGCTGGGAGTGATGTTGTAGGCGGCGTCGAGACCGATGTCCGCCTCGGTCTTACGCGGCTCCCCTCCGCCGGGGGTGTCGAGATATCCGGCCAGGTAGGGCTTGAGTTCGAAGCCGCGGCCTGCGCTCACGTCGCTCAGACCGACCAGCAGGCCGGCGTTGGCCATGCGACGCAGCCCCTGGTTGCGCTGATAGCCCGTCCAGAGCAGTTCCTCGCTCTTGCGCCGGACCGTCCGCTGGAAGTTGATGCCCCAGGCCGGAGCGTTGGGATCGAACGCCAGCGTCCGGAACGGGATGTCGATCTCGATGACCCAGCCGATCTCGCTCTGCCGCACGCGGGCGTTCCAGATGCCGTCCCACTCGCGGTTGTTGGAACCGCCAGGGCCCATCAGCGCATCGGCCATCAGGCCCGCGGGATTCATCTCGAAGAAGTATCCCGTCTGCTGGTTCAGGAACGTGTCCATCGTCCACATGAACCGGTCGTCCGCGCTCAGGAACTCGTCACGCTTGCTGGTGTTACCAGCCAGCTTGTCGGGCTCGGAGTCGAAGCAGACGACTCCCATGTAGAGGTGCGTGCGGTTGAACGCGATCCGGACCTCGGTCCGCTCGGTCGGCGTGGCGCCCAGCACGGGATCCTGCTGGACGAACTCCCCGGCGCTCCTCGCGCGGGCCCACACGGGCTCGTCCAGCACGCCGTCGAGGACGATGCGCTCGTCGGGTAACATCCGTTCGGCATACATGATGCGGCGGCCCGAGTTGAGGATGTCGGGCGCCTGAGCTTGGACGGGAACGGCCAGCGGCAGGAGCGCAACGGCGAATACGAATATGGCAACGACACGAGGCATGAATCGATAAGGATACGACACCCGGCCGCGGACTGTTTCGCCGCCAGGGGCTTTCCTTTCGGAGGAACGAGCCGAAATGGTACGCTCTAGCGCGCATGGCACTCGACACCCTGAACCTCAGCCTGGCTCGTGAGGTCGCCGACCTCGAGCGCGAGGGGCGCGCCAAGGCTCCCGAGCGCGTAATGGTGGGATACATCCCGGCCTCCGGTCCCCACGGCCCGCGCTATCGGCTGCAGGGCGAATCAGGCGACTACCTGCGGATGAACGCCAACAGCTACCTCTCGCTGTCGCACCACCCGGCGCTGTTGCACGCGGCCGACGAGGCCGCTCGTGTATACGGCGCGGGCCCCGGTGCCGTGCGGTTCATCGACGGCACGTCGGCGCATCACGTGGCCCTCGAGGCCCGCATCGCGGCCTTCACCGGTCGTCCCGCCGCCAAGGCGTTCAATTCCGCCTACACGACGATCCTGGGCACCGCGATTACGCTCGCCGGGCCCGACACGTTCTGGATCGGCGACGAGCTCAATCACAACTGCATCATCCGGGCAATGCGCATCGCCAACGTACCGGCGGATCGCCGGGCGATTTTCAAACACAACAACGCCGGCGACCTCGCTGGAAAGCTCGAAGCAGTGCCCGCGGGCGCCGGCCGCGTCGTCGTCATCTTCGATGGCATCTTCAGCATGCGCGGTGATGCGGCGCCCCTGGCCGACCTGCTGAACGTGACCGCCGCCAACGAGCCTCGCTTCCGCGACGGGGTGGTCACCATGATGGATGATTCGCACGGAATCGGGGCGTACGGCGCGACCGGACGTGGCACCGAAGAGCACGCCGGCGCCCGCGTGGACGTGCTGGTGGGCACCTTCGGCAAGGCCTTCGGCGTGAACGGGGGCTTCGTCGCCGGCAGCCCCGAGCTCATCGAGGCCGTGCGCCAGAAGGCCGACACCTACATCTACACGAATCCTCTCGGTGCGGCCGATTGCGCGGCGGCGGTCGCCGCGGTGGAGATCGCCGATGGCCCTGAGGGTCGTGAGCGGCTGGCCGCGCTGGCGGCGCGTACACGCCAGTTTCGCCAGGGCCTCGACGACCTGGGCCTCGAGTCCATCCCGGGTCCGCACCCGGTGGTGCCGCTGCTCGTACGGAGCACCGAGAAGGTGCGGGCGATGGTGGGCGGACTGTTCGAACGGCACGTTCTTGCGGTGGGGCTCACCTATCCCGTGGTGCCCAAGGGAGACGAAACCATCCGCTTCCAGGTCAACGCCGCGCACACGGAAGCCGACATCGACCAGGTGCTCGCCGCCCTGCGGGAACTGGCGGCCCGGAGGTAACGGCGACCCGGCCGAGGGCGAGACTACATCACCGAGGGCGGCAGCATGTAGGGCTGATCGCGCAGCTCGCGGCTCAGGCGCGCGTGGCGCTGGCGCCAAGGTTCGAAGTGGCGGCCCATCGCCGACAGCAACGGCGCACGGCGGCTCTCCGCATGCGCGGCGGCGCGGTGGTAGAAGCCGGCGCCGAGCTCGGCGAACCAGCGGATGCTGTGGCGGCCCCGCATCT
>JADZBZ010000423.1 GCA_020851835.1 Acidobacteriota bacterium | reverse complement strand
CTGGACGACTGGGCGGCGCGCGTGGCGGCGCGCGGCGTGCGGATCATCGGCGGACATCTCATCGGAGACGACAGCGCGTTCGCGGAGCCCGGCTGGGGCTCGGGCTGGTCGTGGGAGGACCTGGTCACCGGATATGGCGCGCCGATCGGCGCACTCCAGTACCACGAGGACGAGGTGGAACTGATGATCGGTCCCGGGATCGCCACGGGCACGCCGGCCATCATCGCGATGTCACCGTACGGCAGCGGCCTCCTTCTCGACAATCAGGTCATCACGGTGGCCGCAAACCAGGCCACGCGCATCACGACCGACCGGGTGCCCGGCACCATCTTTCTCACGGTGCGGGGCCAGGTGGCCCTTGGCTCGACGCCGCGCGTGACCGAGGCCGCCGTCGAGAACCCCACGCGGTTGTTCATGAGCGCTTTCCGCGAGGCGCTCTCCCGCAAGGGCATCGTCGTGGCGGGATCGGCACTCGACATCGACGAGGCGTCTTCGGCACCGGACACGTCGAAGGCCGAGGTCTGGGTGGAGGATCGCTCGGCGCCGTTGTATGAAATCGTGGACGTGCTGCTCAAGTGGAGCCGGAACGAGTACGCCGAAACCCTGCTCTGGTCCTTGTCCCCTCCGGGCGCCCCCGCCAGTGAGGCCGCGGGACTCGCGGTGCTGCGGGCCGCGCTCCCCTCCCTCGGCGTCGAGGCGGGCTCCTTCAGCGCCTTCGACGGCTCGGGACTCTCCCGCTACGACATGGTGTCGGCGGATGCGCTCGTCCGCCTGCTCACGACCATCTGGCACGATCCGCCGCTGCTTGGCCCCTTCCGCAGCGCCCTGCCCGTGGCCGGCGTCAGCGGTTCGCTGGAGCATCGCATGAAGGGCACTGCCGCCGAGCGTCGCGTGTGGGCGAAGACCGGATCGATGTTCAACATCCGCACCGTGTCGGGCTACGTGCTGACGGCCGACAGCGAGATGCTGGCGTTTTCGTTCCTGGCCAACAACTACACCGTGCCGTCGGCGGAGATCGACGCGATAATGGACACCGCCATGACGCGCCTGGCCGGCTTCAGACGATGATGGCGGCCGGGCGCGTAGAAGGCCATCGGCGAACACGGGCGGGATCGTGACCAATCGCGGCGGTTTTTCGCCTTCAGTCTGCACGAATCGACCGGCCCCGTCATAGCGTCACGAACCGGCCGAACCCAATCGCCATCAGCAGCCCGACCGTGCCGACGACCGCGGCCCCGGCCAGGCCCACCACGAACGGCTTCAGACCCACACCCCTGAAGACCTTGAAGCTGGTGTTCAGCCCGACAGCGGCCATGGCCGTGCCGAGCAGCAGTCGCGACGCCCAGAAATCTCCAAGAGACGATGTGAGGTCGCTCCAGGCCCCGGCATCGAACAGGCCGTACGCAGCGCCGCCAGCACCCAGCGTGGCGTCGCCCACCGAACGGACCACCGCCATCGCCAGGAAGCCGATGACGAAGCCCGGCACGAACTGGTGCCAGGACGCTGGCGTCGGGGACGCCGGGACTGAAGTCCCGGCGCTCCGCTCAAAAGTCCCGGCGCTCCGCTCAAAAGTCCCGGCGCTCCAGGCTGAAGTCCCGGCGCTCCGGGCCAAAGTCTCGGCGCTCCAGGCTGAAGTCCCGGCGCTTCGTGCGTCAGCGCTCTGCCCGGCGGCGTGTGCGGAGTCCGGTACGGAGTGCCGGGACTTCAGTCCCGGCGTACCCCTTTGACTCTCGCGCGCGTGCATCCACGTCAGGAACGGAATGACCACCGCCAGGAAGATGTTCCGCGTGAGCTTGGTGACCGTCGCGGTCCGCAGCACCACGTCATCGCCGTAGATCTGCTTGTAGGTGAGCGCAGCGCCCACCACCTGCGACGTGTCGTGGATGGCGGTGCCCAGGAACAGCCCGATGGTTTCCGAACGCGCCAGCAAGGCGTGGGCCAGATAGGGATAAACGAGCATGCCGAACAGGCCGAAGGCCACGACGTTGGCCACCGCGTAGGCCACTTCGCGCTCGTCCGCTTCGATGGCGGGCGCCGTGGACACGATGGCCGTGACCCCGCAGATGCTCGTGCCGGCCGCCACCAGGGTACCCAGGCGCGGAGGCAGGCCGAGCTTTCGGTTGAACCAGGTGACGAACACCATGCCCGTGACGATGGCGGCGATCACCACCGGCAGTCCGGCGAGCCCGAGCTTCAGCACGTCGAACACGCTGAGCCTGATCCCGACGAGCACGATGCCGAGCCTCAGCACGTCCGTCGTGGCGAACTTGAGTCCGGGCGTGAGCGCCGCCGGCAGCGGCAGCGTGTTGCGCAGCAGCAGGCCCACCACGATGGCCACCGGAACGCCCGAGATCGGGCTGCTGCCGGTGAGGCCCTGCGCGGCCAACATGGCGTGGCCCAGCAGGCCGGCCAGCCAGAAGCCGCCGACCATGACGGCCGCGGCGACAATCACGCCGGGCAGGTTCCTGGTCACCGCGGCGCCTATTGTTGAATCGCCTTCAACTGGAAGAACTCCTCGAGCGCCAGCGGACCGATCTCGCGCCCGATGCCCGACTTCTTGTAGCCGCCAAACGGCGCCAGGATATTGAAGCGCCCACCGTTGATGTCGACCTGTCCGGTACGCATCCGGCGCGCCACCTCCATCGCCCGCTCCTTCGTGCCGGCCCAGACCCCACCGGCGAGCCCGTAGATGGAATCGTTGGCGATGCGGACGGCGTCGGCCTCCGTGTCGCAGGGCACAATCGACAGCACGGGTCCGAAGATCTCTTCCCGGGCGATCGTCATCCCGGGCGCAACGTCGGCGAAGATGGTGGGCTCGACGAAGTAACCGGTGCCAAGGTGCGCGGGGCGACCGCCGCCGGCAACCAGTGTCGCGCCCTCGCGCTTCCCCGTCTCTATGTAGTCGAGCACCGTGTCGCGCTGTGCGGCCGAAGCCAGGGGCCCCAGACGCGTCGCCGGATCGAACGGGTCGCCGAGGGTGAGCTTGGCGAGCTGCGCCGCTGCCAGCTCGGCGACCTCGTCGTGTCGCGCGCGCGGCACGAGCATCCGCGTCCAGGCCGAGCAGGTCTGCCCGGAATTCTGCATGCAGTTGTTCACGCCAGCGGCCACCGCCTTCTCGAACGGCGCATCATCCAGCACGATGAAGGCCGACTTGCCGCCCAGCTCGAGGCAGACCTTCTTGATGCCATCGCCCGCCAGCGCGCCCACCCGGCGCCCGGCCGCCAGCGAGCCGGTGAAACTCACCATGTCCACGTCGGGATGGCCCACGATGGCCTCGCCCACCACGCGGCCCGGGCCGGACACGATGTTGAGGACGCCAGCGGGCAGGCTCACCTCGTGCGCCGCCTCGGCCAGCATGAAAGCGCTCAACGGCGCGAGCTCGGCCGGCTTGAGAACGACCGTGCAGCCGGCGGCCAGGGCCGGGGCCATCTTGCAGACCACCTGGTGCAGCGGGTAGTTCCACGGCGTGATGCAGCCGACGACACCGATCGGTTCCTTGATCACCAGCGAGTGGCCCAGCTCGTCTTCGAGCTTCGCCGAGCGGATGAATCGCCCATTGAGCCCGATCATCATGACCGGAAACTCCACCTGAACCTTGGTCGAATAAGACAGCGCCGTGCCAACCTCGTGTGAAATCGCTTCGGCCACCTGCGGCACGCGCGTCTTCATCGCCGCCGCCAGTTTCTCGAGCCACTGGGCGCGCTCCTCCACGCTCACCTGGCTCCAGGCTTCGAAGCCCCGGCGCGCGGCCTTCACGGCGCGGTCCACGTCCTCGGCGGTGCCCCGAGGAACGCGGCCGACAACCTGCTCGGTGGCCGACGAGATGACGTCGATGGCGTCGCTGACCGTGGACGCCTGCCACGCCCCATCGTAATAGTGCGAGTCGTGAACCATCATGGAATCCAAGCATTGTATTCTGAGGCGCTATGGACATCACGAAACGGACATTCATCGTGACGGGCGGCGCCTCGGGCCTGGGCCGCGCCGCGGCCGAGGCCGTGCTCGCCGCCGGCGGCCAGGCCGTGCTGCTCGACGTCAACGCCGAGGCTGGTAGGGCCGCGGAGGCCGCGATGGGCGCCCGGGCGCGGTTCGCGCAGGCGGACGTCACCAGCGAGGAGCAGGTGAAGGCGGCGGTCGATCTGGCCGTCTCGGCCTTCGGCAACCTCTACGGCGCCATCAACGCGGCCGGCATCGGGCCAGCGGCGAAGGTGCTGGGGAGGAACGGCCCGCACCCGCTGGACCTGTTCGAGAAGACCATTCGGGTGAACCTGGTCGGCACCTTCAACGTCATCCGGCTGGCCGCGGCCGTCATGGCGCGGAACGCGCCGCTCGAGTCGGGCGAGCGCGGCGTCATCGTCAACACGGCATCGATCGCGGCCTTCGACGGACAGATCGGACAACCCGCCTACGCGGCGTCCAAGGGCGGCATCGTCGGGCTCACGCTGCCGGTGGCGCGCGAGTTCGCGTCTATCGGGATCCGCTGCGTCACCATCGCACCCGGCATCTTCGACACGCCGCTGCTGGCGGCGTTGCCCGAAGCGGCGCGGGTGTCGCTGGGCCAGCAGGTGCCGTTCCCGTCGCGCCTGGGTCGCCCGGCCGAGTACGCCGCGCTGGCGCGCCACGTCATCGAGAACGAGATGCTCAATGGCGAGGTGATTCGGCTGGACGGCGCGCTGCGCATGGCGCCGCGGTAGCCGCCGCCCGCGCCGGACGGACACTACGGCGACAGCATGTTGCGGGCAGCGTCGACGACAGCCGGGGACGACGCGTCGAGCCCGCCGCCCTGAGCGAGGTCCGGCTGGCCGCCGCCGCGACCGCCAAACTGCGCGATGATCGCCTTGAGGACGGCGCTGGCGTCGATCCCGGCGTCGGGATGGCACGCGACGACCACCAGAGGGGACGTGGTCGCCGTCACGAGCACCACGGCCGCGCCCGGCTCGGTCGCGGCGGCCGAGGCCATCGCCTTGAGACCGGCGCCATCCATGTCCGGCACCGATTCAACGACGACGATGCGCTGGCCGATGCGGACGCCGCGGGCGACCAGGGCCTTCGCTTCGTGAACGGCCAGCTTCTCCTGCGTCGCCCGCAGCGCTCGCTGCAGCGCCTTGTTGCCGCCCTGCAGGCGCTCGATGGCCGGGGCCAATTCCTCGGGCGCCACCGAGAGGTGCTTCATGGCGGCGGCAAGCGCGTCGCGCCAGACAGAGAACCGGCGGGCTACCCGTGCACCGCACAGGAACTGGACACGGGAGCCGCCGCGGAGCATCTCCCAGCCGGATACGGCGATGATGCCGATGCCTCCGGTGCGGGCCACGTGCGTGCCGCCGCACGCCGAAAGGTCGAAGTCGGCGATCTCGATCAGCCGGAGCATGCCGCCTCGCGCCGGTTCCTTGCGGAGGGGCAGCAGGGCGGCCTCTTCAGCCGACACGAAGCGGACGGTGACAGCACGGTCTTCCCACACGACACGATTGGCCTCGTCCGTGGCCGCCCGCACGTCGGCGGCCGTCACCTCGCGCGCCAGATCGATGGTGCACTGCTCGGCGCCCAGGTGAAAGCTCTGGGTCCGATTGGCGAAGAGCCCTTCGAACGCCGCCGACAGCACGTGCTGGCCCGTGTGCTGCTGCATGTGGTCGAAGCGCCTGGACCAATCGATCGCGCCCGACACCACCTCGCCCACCGCGAGCGGTGCATCGGTCACGTGCAGAATGCGGCCGTCCTCGCTGTCGAGCACGTCGAGCACCCGGGCACGGCCAAGCGTTCCGGTGTCGAAGGGCTGTCCGCCCGAGGAAGGATAGAAGGCCGTGGCGTCGAGCTCCACGGCATAGGCGGCAGGGGTTGCCGGGGGTGCTTCGAGGGGCTCGCACGCGAGCACGTGCGCGTCGAACGACGCACGATAGGCCTCCGGGTAGTACAGGCGGGTTGTGGTCATTTGGTGGGCAGCTCGAAGTAGAAGAGGGCGCCGCCGTGGTGCGAACGACGGTAGCCGATGTCGCCGCCATGCGAGGTGATGATGCCGTAGCTCACCGACAGGCCCAGGCCCGTGCCTTCGCCGACCGGCTTGGTCGTGAAGAAGGGCTGGAACAGCTTGGGCTCGTCGTCGGGCTGGACGCCGTCGCCGTAGTCTTCGACCTCGAGGCGCGCCGAGTTGCGGGCGTCGCTCGTGCGGATCTTGATGCGCCGGCGCGTGGGGTCGTGCCGAGCGACGGCCTGCTCGGCATTGATCACGAAGTTCAGCACGACCTGCTGCAGCTCGGTGAAGACCGCCGACACCACGGCCTCGGACTGATCTTCGATGTCGAGGCGGATGCTCTGCGCCCCGATCTTGCGCTGGCGAAGCTCGAGCACGGACGCGACGACATCGGAGAGCCTGACGGGCGAGGGCTCGGTGGTCTGGCGTCCGAATCGCTGCAGGTTGCGGATAATCGCGCTCGCGCGCGTGCTCTCGCGGCGAATCAGCGACAGGTCGCGCTGCACCGCCTCGGGCAGGTCTTCCTGCATCTGCAGCAGCTCGGCGAAGCCGAGAATGGCCTGGAGGGGATTGTTCAGCTCGTGGGCCACGCCCGACACGAGCACGCCGATGGCGGCCAGGCGCTCCTGCCGGATCAGCTGGCGCTGGAGCGACTCCTTCTCTTCGCGGATGCGGCGCTCCTCCGACATCTGCGCCGACACGGCCTCCCGGGCTTCGCGCAGGTTGTTGATCATGCCGGCGATGCTGCCGCGCAACTGGTTCAGTTCCACGGCGCCCAGGTCCCTGGGCTCGAGCGGCGACAGGTCGCCGTTGGCCACGCGCTCGGCGGTGCGCGCCACCTCGTCCATGGCCGCGAGCCAGCTTCGCGAGAAGTACAGCGAAAGCCCCAGGATGGCCGCCAGCGCGCCCAAGGTGATGCTGACGTTGCGCCGGAAGATGGGGCCCGTGCGGGCCGCAGCCACCGAGGTCGGAATACCGACACTGGCGAGCCACGGACCTCGCTCGACGATGACGTTGCCGAACACGCGCTCGACACCGTCCCTGCCGGTACGCACGTCGCTCGGCGGGATGCGGCGAAGAGGGCGCGCCGCGTCGAGGCTGCCTTCGACGGGCCGACCGACATAGCGGCCCGCGTCAAGACTGCGCGCCACGACCGTGCCATTCTCATCCGAGATGGTGATGACCGACCCTCCGGGCAGAGGAATACCGGCGAGGACGGATTCGAGCGACTCCAGGTGCACCACCACACCGAGCATGCCCACCGCCTGATTCCCGGCCTCCGCGATTGGATAGCCCATGACGACAACGTGCGTGCGGTCGTCGGCGTCACCGAGCAGCGGGCCGATGGACCGCCGCCCCGCGCTGGCCACGCCGGCCAGCCAATCCGGCGCCACCTGCCCTTCGACGTCCGGCACCGGGGGCACGGCCCAGGCGACTATGCGCCCCGAGGCGTCGGCGAGAACGGCGTTGCGCATCACGGCGTTGAGCCCCTGCAGGAGCGGGCGCAGCACGTTGGTGGCCGCACGGGCGTCGAGGCGGCGTACTGCGGGGTCCTCGATCACGACCGTGGCCACGGCGTCGGCCGTCTCGAGATGGCGCTCGAGATAGGCCACCACGACCGAGGTCATCGCCAGCGTCTCGCTGCGCAGGTGCTCGATCTCTTCGTCGTAGGTGGCGCGGGAGGCGAAGAACAGCGCCGTCAGCACGGCGATGACGAGCAGGGCGGTGACAACGGGAATCTGCTGCCGGAGCGGACGGGCCATGATCAGCGGGGATGCGCCTGCTGCGCCGGGTCGGGCACGCCCGCGGCCGCAAACCCGGCGGCTCTGAGGCGGCAGCTGTCGCAGTGTCCGCAGGGCACGCCCCCGGCCGACGGGTCGTAGCAGCTCAACGTGAGCCCGTACTCCAGGCCCAGCGTCGTGCCTCTTCGAATGATGTCGGCCTTGCTCATCTCGATGAGGGGCGCATGCACCCGGATCGGCTGGCCCTCGACCCCGGCGCGCGTGGCCACCCGCGCCAGCGCCTCGAAGGCGCGGATGAAGGCGGGACGGCAATCGGGATAGCCCGAGTAGTCGAGCGCGTTGACCCCGATGACCAGGTCGTGAGCGCCCAGCACCTCCGCCCAGCCGAGGGCCACGGCCAGAAAGATGGTGTTGCGGGCTGGCACATAGGTGGACGGGATGCCCGGCTCGTCGGCCGGCCGGTCACGTGGCACCGCGATGTCGGGCGAGGTGAGCGACGAGCCGCCCATGGCGGCGAGGTCGAGGTCGAGCACCAGATGCCGCTCCACGCCGAGGGCGCGCGCCACTCGCCGCGCGGCGTCAATCTCCATCCGGTGCCGCTGGCCGTAACGAAAGCTGAGCGCCGAGAGGACAAAGCCGTCGCGCCGAGCCATCGCGGCTGCGGTGTAGGAGTCGAGCCCTCCACTGAGGAGGACGACCGCTGTGGGCATCTGCGCCATATTGTCGGTCATTCCCGCCGGGAGGTGAAGCCGCCCGTGTGGCGCTCAGACCCCGCGGGTCATCGGATCCCAGATGAACTTGTGCAGCTGCAACTGCAGCCGGACCGGCAGGTGGTCTTCGAGAATCCACTCGGCGAGCTGCCGCGGCGACAGCTCGCCGTGCACCGGCGAGAAAAGCACGGCGGCGCATCGTTCGGCGAGGCCCTGGCGCCGGACCACCTGGGCGGCGAATTCGTAATCGGCCCGGTCGGCAATCACGAACTTGACCTGGTCGGCTGGTAGCAGTCGCGCCAGGTTCGCCCAGTCGATCTGATCCGACTCCCCCGAGGCCGGGCACTTGACGTCCATCACCCGAATCACGCCGTCTGGGATCGCAGCGATGCTGCGGTGCCCGCCGGTCTCGATGAGCACGGTCTTGCCGGAATCCAGCAGACGCTGCATCAAGGGGTGAACGTCGGTTTGCAGTAGTGGCTCGCCGCCGGTCAGCTCCACCGTTGGGCAGCCGTAGGCCTCCACGGCCTCGACCACCTCATCCACGGACATCTTGCGGCCCTCGTGAAACGCATACGGGGTGTCGCACCAGCGGCAGCGCAGGTCGCACGCCGTCAGGCGCACGAACACGCAGGGCTGCCCCGCGTAGGTGGACTCGCCCTGAATCGAGTAGAAGATCTCGTTGACGGTCAGCACGGCACGAACCTGAATCCATAATTGTAGACCGCCATGGACCTGCGGATTGGCACATCCGGCTGGCACTACCCCGGCGGCCGGGGTACGTGGAACGGCCTCTTCTACCCGGTTCCCGAAGACCGGCCCAAAGGCTTCGACGAGCTCGCGTTCTACGCCGAGCGCTTCAACACGGTGGAGGTCAACAGCACCTTCTACGGTCAGCCGCGCGCCACGGTGAGCCTGGCCTGGGTGCGGCGCACGCCACCCGGATTCGAGTTCTCGGTCAAGCTGTTCCAGAAGTTCACCCACCCGGCCACCGCGCTCGACCGCTCGGCGGTGACCCCGGGCGACGTGGACGCCTTCAAGGTGGGTATCGAGCCCCTGGCCGCCGCGGGACGGATGGGCGCGCTGCTGGCGCAGTTTCCCGCCCGCTTCCACGACGCGCCCGAGTCGCGCGGCTATCTCGACTGGCTGCTCCGCACCTTCGCGGCCTATCCGCTGGCGGTGGAGCTTCGCCATCGCTCGTGGAGCGACGACGCCGGCGTAACCGCCGCCCTGCTCGCCTCGCACGAGGCGGCCTGGGTGCAGATCGACGAGCCGAAGTTCCCGTCGTCGGTACGGCAGGACCTGTCTCCGAACTCGTCGCGGCTGATGTACGTGCGCCTGCACGGCCGCAACGCCGCCGGGTGGTGGGCGCCCGCGCAGGCCGAGGACCGCTACAACTACCTGTATCCGGAATCCGAGCTCACGCCCCTGGTCCTGCGGCTGCGCGCCGCGCGGGCGAAAGTGCGCGCGCTCTACCTGTACTTGAACAACCACTTCGCCGCGCAGGCCGTGGCCAACGCGACGATGGTGCGCGAGATGCTCGACGAGCCCGTCACGGCGCCGATGCCAGGTGAACTGGTCGCCGCCTACCCGATGCTGGAAGGCCGCGTGGCTACTTTGCCTCGCGCACGGTTACTCTGACGATGCGATCGGTGACCTGGAGCTTCGACACCACGTCCATGCCGCTGATGACCTTGCCGAACACGGTGTATTGACCATCGAGCCGCGCCTGAGGGCTGAGCGTCACGTACCACTGGCTGTCGGCCTTGCTCGGGTCGCCGGCGTGGGCCATGGCGACGGCGCCACGCACGTGCGTGCGGGTCTTCGTGATCTCGGCGACCCCGATGGGCGTGCCGCTGCCGCCGCGGCCCCAGTCGGCCTGTTTGGTCATGTCGCGCGTGGCGGGGTCGCCCAACTGCATGACGAAGTTCGGCACCACGCGGTGCACGCGCTGGCCGTTGTAGAAGCGCTTGTTGATGAGCTCGAGAATCCGCGCCACCGTCTTGGGCGCTTCGTTCGGGTAGGTCTCGAACTCGAACGTCCCCTTCACGGTCTCGACGACCACCACGGGGCCGGCGCCCGGCGACGTGGCGGCTGGTGCCGACTGCGCGGCCGCCGCCAGTGCGGTGACGAGCACTCCCGAAACGAGCGCGATCAGCCTGGATCCCCACACCATGGTGTTCATGTGCCTCACGTCCGATGTCGGCCGGCCGGCGGCCGGCGAGTCGTTGGTGCCTGGTGCGCCGGCGTCGGCCGCACGCCCACCCGCGGGCACTCGGCGGCGATGGCGCAGTCGTTGCATCGAGGATACACCGGGCGGCAGACGTTCTGGCCCCAGGTCACGAGGTACAGGTTGATATAGGGCCACCAGCGGGCGTCGGTGTGGCGATAGAGCGCCTGCTCGGTCTGATCGGGCGTCCGGGTTTCGACCCAGCCCATCCGATTCGAAATGCGGTGTACGTGCGTATCGACACAGACGTGGCGCTGGCTCTGGAACGCCAGGATCATGACCAGCGTGGCCGTCTTCCGGCCCACGCCCGGCAAGTCCACCAGCGCTTCGAGCGTGTCGGGCACGCGCCCGCCGTACTGCTCGGCGAGGATCCGCGATGTGGCCTGGACGTGTCGCGCCTTGTTCCGGTAGAAGCTCACCGGATAGATCAGCCGCTCGATCTGCTTCACCGGCACCTTCGCCATGGTGCGCGGGGTGCGCGCGCGCCGGAAGAGCCGCGTCGCGGCCGCGTGCGTCGTGGCGTCCTGCGTGCGCGCCGACAACAGGGTCGCGATGAGCACCTGGAACGGATCCTCCTGCTGGCTCTCGGAGATCTTCTCGATGGCCGGCAGCTCCATGCCGTCGATCTCGCGCGCGAGCGTGCGCATCACACGCTCCACGATGGCAGGTTTCGGACGTCTCATGTCGGGCTGTGCTTCAAGCGATCTCGGGCGCGTGAGGCCCTTGGTGATCCGCACGCCGCTTGCTCACAGGGGCGTGAGCGCTGGCCGCCCCGCCAGCACGGCCAGGGCATTGGAGACGGCCAGGTCGGCCATCGCCGTCCGCGTCTCGGTGGTGGCGCTCGCCAGGTGCGGGATCAGCAGGACGTTTTCGAGCGGCAGCAGGTCGGGATGGACGATCGGCTCCCGCTCGTAGACATCGAGCGCCGCACCGGCCATGCGCCCCTCGCGCAGGGCCCAGGCCAGCGCGGCTTCGTCCACGACCGGTCCCCGGGCGGTGTTGATCAAGTAGGCCGAACGCTTCATCCGCAGCAGCGCCTTCTGGTCGATCAGGTGGCGGGTTTCGTCCGTCATCGGGCAGTGCAGGCTCACGATGTCCGAGGCGGCGAGCAGGCGGTCGAGCGGCACATGCTCCGCGTCGGCAACGTCCACCGGCCGCCGGGCCGTGTAGGCCACACGCATGCCGAACGCGGGGGCCTTCGCGGCCACCGCGCGACCGATGCGGCCCATGCCGACAATGCCGAGCTGCTTGCCGCGCAACTCCATGCCGAGCATGTAATCGAGGCCCCATCCGGCCCAGCGGCCTGCTCGGACCACGCGCTCGCCTTCGCCGAGACGCCGGGTGACGGCCAGGATGAGCGCCCACGTGAAATCCGCACAGGCGTTGGTCAGCACGTCCGGCGTGTTGGTCGCCACCACGCCTCGAGCGCGGCAGGAGGCTAGGTCGACGTTGTTGTAGCCGACGGCGACGTTGGCCACGACCTTGAGCGAGGGCCCCGCCGCATCGAGGACGGCGGCGTCGATCGTGTCGGTGAGCAGGCACACGAGCGCCTGCTTGCCCGCCACCCGCGCGAGCAACTCCTCGCGCGGAATCGCCTCGCGGCCGGACCAGAGGTCGACCTCGCAGGATTGGTCGAGGCGTTGGAGCACGGAAGCGGGGAGCCTTCTGGTAACGAGGACGGATGGCGCCACCGAAGTTCCCTGAATTCTGTCGTTTGCCGTCCCGGGCCCTAGTGCCCGTGACACTGGCAGTACCCGCAGTGGTTGCAGGTTACGGCCGGTTCGATGAGGCACATCGTGTCGTCGGGCGCGCGCCCGAGCGCATAGCGCGCGAAAGCGATGGGCACGCCCGGCGAGGACGGTCCCGAGGCGGGCGGCGACGGGGGCGGCCCCCCAAGGTGCTTCGCGATGGCGCTCCGAATGAGCTGGCGCATCTGGTCGTCGGTCATGATGGCCCCGGGGAAGCGTTACGCCCCGTCTTCAGCGTCCACGTGGTCGACGATACCGATGATGGCCGCATCCACCGGCGAGAGCGTCCGGCCGAGCGCTTCCCCCGCAGCGCGGCCCTCGAGTACGACAATCACGCGTTCGGAGACGCCTGCGCCTACCGAGTCAATCGCCAGCAGGGTCACGCCACGGGCCTCGCCAGCCGGCGTCTCCGGCTGCACGAGCAGCAACGTGGCCCCCTCGAACTGCGGCCGCTTCATCGTCGAGACGACCTGACCGACCACGCGCGCGAGGATCATCGCTCTCCCGTCGTCCAGTGGTCCACGATGCCGACAATGCCGGCATCGGCGGGCACCGCGGTCGGGTGGAAGGGGAAACTGGCTTCCTTGCCGCGAACGAAGAAGACGTGCTCGCCGATCCCCGCGCCCACCGCGTCGACGGCGACGAGCGGACGACCCACGGCCTGGCTATCCGCGGCCAACGGCTGGATCAACAGCAGCGGGATGCCCTCGAGGTTCGGATTCTTGCGGGAGGCGACGACGTCGCCGATGACACGGCCGATCTGCATCGGTCCTACTCTGCCACGTCCACGTGATCGATGATGCCGACCACGGCCGCGTCCACGGGGCAATCCTTCATGCCAGACGCCATGCGGGCAGAGCTGCCGCTGACGATCAGCACCGTCTCGCCCACCCCGGCATCGACCGTATCGACGGCGACGAGGTAGTTGCCTTCGGCCTTGCCGCGCGGGTCGACCGGTCGCGCCAGGAGCAGTTTGCTGCTGACCAGGCGCGGATCCTTCCGCGTAGCGACCACCGTGCCTACGATGCGCGCAACCAGCATGGCGCCAGCCCGACGGGCCTAGCTCTTGGCGTTGGCCTTGCCGATGGGCAGGACGTCTTCGAGATTGACGTGTGGACGCGGGATGACGTGTACCGACACCAGTTCGCCGACACGGCGCGCAGCCGCCGCGCCGGCGTCGGTTGCGGCCTTCACGGCGGCGACATCACCCCGGACGATGGCGGTGACGTACCCGGCGCCGATTTTCTCCCAGCCGACCAGCGTCACCTTGGCAGCCTTGACCATGGCAT
>JADZBZ010000422.1 GCA_020851835.1 Acidobacteriota bacterium | reverse complement strand
GCGGCTCGGGACGTGTAACCCCTCGCAGGACGGAGTAACGAGCATGGCGTTGAGACCGCTTCACGATCGCATCCTCGTGCAGCGCACCGAGGAAGAAGAAGAGCAGAAGGTCGGGGGCATCATCATCCCCGACTCGGCGAAAGAAAAGCCGCAACAGGGCAAGGTGATCGCCGTCGGCGCCGGCAAGGCCGACAAGGACGGCAAGCGCATCCCCCTGGACGTCAAACAAGGCGACACCATCCTGTTCGGGAAGTACTCGGGCCAGGAAGTGAAGGTCGACGGCGATGATTACCTGATCATGCGCGAGGACGAAGTGCTCGCGGTGGTCGAGGGCAAGAAGTAGGCCGGTCGTCAGACCCGCCGAAGAGTTTGGAGACACTGAGCAATGGCAAAGCAGATCATCTACGGCGAGCAGTCGCGGCAGGCCATCCTGCGCGGCGTCAATCAGCTCGCGGACGCGGTGAAGGTGACCCTCGGCCCGAAGGGCCGCAACGTCGTCCTGGACAAGAAGTTCGGCTCCCCCACCATCACCAAGGACGGCGTGACGGTGGCCAAGGAGATCGAGCTGAAGGATCCGCTCGAGAACATGGGCGCGCAGATGGTGCGCGAAGTGGCCAGCAAGACGTCCGACACGGCCGGTGACGGCACGACGACCGCGACGGTGCTGGCCCAGGCGATCTACCGCGAGGGCGCCCGCAACGTCGTTGCCGGCGCCAACCCGATGGAGATCAAGCGCGGCATCGAGAAGGCCGTCGAGACCATAACCGCCGAGATTCGCAAGATGGCCAAGCCAGTCAAGGGCAACATGATCGCCCAGGTCGGCACCATTTCGGCGAACTCGGACGAGACGATCGGCCGGATCATCGCCGAGGCCATGGAGAAGGTGGGCAAGGACGGCGTCATCACGGTCGAAGAGGCCAAGACCCTGGAGACGACGCTCGAGGTCGTCGAGGGCATGCAGTTCGACCGCGGCTACCTGTCCCCCTACTTCGTCACGGATCCGGAGCGTATGGAAGTGGTGCTCGAGAACCCGGTGGTTCTCATTCACGAGAAGAAGATCAGCTCGATGAAGGATCTGCTGCCGGTGCTCGAGCAGGTGGCGCGGCTCAGCCGTCCGCTGCTCATCATCGCCGAGGACGTCGAGGGCGAGGCCCTCGCCACGCTCGTGGTCAACAAACTGCGCGGCACCCTCCAGGCCGCAGCCGTCAAGGCGCCCGGGTTCGGTGACCGCCGCAAGGCCATGCTCGAGGACATCGCGACCCTCACCGGCGGGCGCGCCATCACCGAGGACCTCGGGGTGAAGCTCGAGAACATCAAGATGGAGGATCTCGGCAAGGCGAAGAAGATCACCATCGACAAGGACAACACCACCATCGTGGAGGGCGCGGGCGAGTCCAAGGCCATCGAGGGCCGGGTCAAGCAGATCCGCGTGCAGGTCGAGGAGACCACCTCGGACTACGACCGCGAGAAGCTGCAGGAACGGCTCGCGAAGCTGGTCGGCGGCGTCGCCGTCATCAAGGTCGGTGCGGCCACCGAAACCGAGATGAAGGAAAAGAAGGCACGCGTCGAAGACGCGATGCACGCCACCAAGGCCGCGGTCGAAGAGGGCATTGTCCCCGGCGGCGGCGTCGCGCTGTTGCGCGCCAGCAAGGCGCTCGACACCCTGAAGCTCGAAGGCGACCAGAAGATCGGCGTCCAGATCATTCGCCGTGCGATTGAAGAACCCTGCCGCTGGATCGCGACCAACGCCGGCCTCGAGGGTTCGATCATCGTGGCCCAGGTCAAGGACGGCAAGGGCGACGAAGGCTTCAACGCCGCGACCGAAGTGTTCGAAGACCTGGTCAAGGCCGGCGTCATCGACCCCGCGAAGGTGGTCCGTAACGCCCTGCAGAACGCTTCGTCGATCGCCTCCCTACTGCTCACCACGGAAGCGCTGATTTGCGACATTCCGGAAGACAAGAAGGAATCGGCGGGCGGCGGCGGAATGCCCGGCGGCGGCATGGGCGGGATGTACTAAAGAAGTTAGAAGTACGAAGTCAGAAGTAACAAGTACGACGGCTCGGTGGGGCAACCCGCCGAGCCGTATTTTTTTGCCTTCTCACTTCTCACTTCCCTAAGGCATCACCGCCAGCAACTGCACACCTGGATTGTTGCGCTCGCAGTACTCGAGCGCCCACTCCGATTCGAACAGCAGCATCGGCCGGCCCTCGCGATCGCTGGCGCTGCGCGTGCCAGCGGTTGATGCCGAGATCGCCGCGATTCTGTCGGCGGGGCCCACCACCCAGCGCGCCGCCTTGTAGGGCAGCGAGTCGACATCGCACGACACGTTGTATTCGTTTTCGAGCCGGGCCTTCAACACTTCCAGTTGCAGCGGCCCGACCGTCCCCAGGATTGGTTCGCGCCGCCCCACCGTCGGATACAGGACCTGCATCAGGCCCTCCTCCTCCAACTGTCGAATGCCATCGTCAAACTGCTTGAAGCGCACGTCTCGCAAGCGCGCAATGCCGAAGTGCTCCGCCGGGAACCGCGGGATGGCCGGGTATTTCAGCGCGAAGCCGTGGTACAGCGTGTCACCGATGCCGAACTGGCCGGGGTTCACCAGCCCGACAACGTCGCCGGGATACGCCTTCTCGATGGTCTCGCGATTGCCGCCGAAGAAGCGGTACGGGCGCGACGCCCGGATCTCCGCCCCTTGCCGGGCGTTGGTGATCACCATGTCCTTCTCGAACACGCCCGAGCACACCCGCAGGAACGCGATGCGATCTCGGTGACGCCGGTTCATGTTCGCCTGGATCTTGAAGACGAACCCGCTGAAGTGCGGCGACGCAGGATCGATCATGCCCTGGTCGCTCATGCGCGGCCGGGGGGACGGCGCCAGTTCGGTGAGCGCCTTGAGAAACGGCTCGAGGCCGAAGTTCGACAGGGCACTGCCGAAAAACACCGGTGTGTGCTCGAAGTCGAGATAGGCCTGGTGATCGAACGAGGTGCCGGCGCCGGTCACGAGCGAGGTCTCATCGATCAGGTGCTGCCACGCCTCCTGCCCCAGTAGCTCGGCGAGCCGCGGATCGTGCGCTGACGACACCTGCACCGGCGCCTCATGGGCACGGCCCTTCCGCTCGTAAAAATGCACGATCGCGTTCTCGAGGTCGAACACGCCGCGGAAGCGATCGCCACTGCCGATCGGCCAGTTCATCGGTACCGCGTGAATGCCCAACACTCGCTCGATCTCATCGAGCAGGTCGAAGGGATCGCGGCTGGGCTGATCCAGCTTGTTAATGAACGTCAGCACCGGCAGCTTGCGCAGCTTGCAGACCTCGAACAGTTTGCGCGTCTGCGCCTCGATACCCTTGGCGGCGTCGATCACCATGACGACACCATCGACCGCGAACAACGTGCGATAGGTGTCTTCGCTGAAATCCTTGTGGCCCGGCGTGTCGAGCAGCGTCAGGTGGTGCTCACCGATGTCGAACTCGACGGCGGCCGAGGTCACGGAAATGCCGCGCTCGCGCTCGATGTCCATCCAGTCGGACACCACCGCGCGCTCCGACTTGCGGCCGCGAACGGCGCCGGCCAGCTCGATGGCGCCGGCATAGAGCAACAACTTCTCAGTCAGCGTCGTCTTGCCGGCATCGGGATGGGAAATGATGGCGAACGTGCGGCGGCGCGCGACTTCAGCGACCAACCTGGGATTTATCGAGGCAACAGTCAGCAAGCACCCTAATGGTACCTGACTTTGCGGACCGCTCAGCGCAGTGTGAAGGTCAGCTCGATGGTGATGATCACCGGCACCGGGTCACCCTGGCGCATACCGGGGCGAAACCGCCACATCTTGGCGGCCTTGATGGCTTCCTGGTCCAGCCCGAAGATCGGGTCGAGCGACCGCGTGACCTTGACCTCGCCCACCGAACCGTCTGGCATGACGATACATTCGAGCCAGACCGAGCCCTGCACCTTCGCGCGCATGGCGTCAGCGGTATACGCCGGCTTCACCTCGCGCAGAACGACCGGCAGCGAGATGCCCGCCCCGGGACGATACGCCCCGCCGCCCGTGCCGCCGCCGAAACCTGCGCCCAGACCCGACCCCTGTCCCGAGCCGATGCCCTGTCCGGTGCCCGTGCCGGCGCCCCCGCCCGCACCGGCGCCCTGCGAGTCGGTGGTGGTCGGCGCGCTCTGGATCACGCCCGGCAACGTCATTTCCGCCGAGGCCATGCTCTTGGCGGGAATCAGCAACTCGGCCGGGGGTTCTTCGACCTTGGGCGGATCGGGCGTCGGCGCCGGTGCCTTCTGGACCGGTACGGTGATCTTGTCCTTACCCGGCAACTCGGCCTTGCGGGGTGGCTCGGGGGCCTGGTTGCCGCCCCCGCCTCCTCCACCCCCGGGACCCGGCACCGCCAGCCAGACGATGTCGTTGACGGGGGCAGCGGGCAGAAACTCCACGGCATTGGGCTGCGGCGCAAAGCGCAGTGCCAGCAGAATCAGGATAACGAAACTGACATGCGCAGCCACCGACGCGCCAACGCCGACACCGGACTGGCGCCCTTCGAACGAAAACCGGAGATCCACCGGCCGGTCCGACAGGTGCAACGGCGCTGAACGCGAATCTCCGACAGGTCGCATGGGTGTGGACTCGGCCATTTATGTCGCGGTTAACCCAAGGTCATTCTGACCGAGGGGTTATGGGCGGACAGGGGCAAAGCCGGAGCCAGACCTCTAGTGACGGCGCG
>JADZBZ010000421.1 GCA_020851835.1 Acidobacteriota bacterium | reverse complement strand
GGGCCCACAAGAGCGTACTTCGGTCTGATGCCGGCCTACATGCCCCAGCCCGCTCGACTCGGCGCCAAGCTCGTCACCGTGTTCAGCGGGAACGAGGCGCGCGGACTACCCTCGCATCTGGCCACCATCCTCCTGCTGGACCCCGACACGGGCGCGCTCGTCGCCATCCTCGACGGCCGCTACATCACCGAGGCACGCACGGCGGCGGTATCGGCGGTCTCGGCGCGCCACCTCGCGCGGGCGCAGGCCGGAACGCTCGCCATCATCGGCACCGGCGTGCAGGCGCGCAGTCATCTCGAGGCCCTGGCCGAGGTGCGCCGGCTCACCGACGTGCGCGTCTGGTCGCCGCGCGCGGCCAGCCGTGAGCGGTTCGTCGCCGAGATGGCGCCGCGCGCCCGGGCGCCGCTCGGCGCCGCCAGCTCGGCCGAGGATGCCATCCGGGGCGCGGATCTGATCGTCCTGGCGACGTCGGCCGCAACGCCGGTGTTCGACAACGACTGGGTCTCGAGCGGCGCGCACGTCATCTCGGTGGGCGCCTGCCGGCCGGATCAGCGCGAGATGGATCCGGCCCTGCTGGCGCGGGCGCGTTTGTTCGTCGACTCGCGCGCGGCGGCATTGGTGGAGTCGGGCGACGTGGTGCTAGGCATCCGCGAAGGTCGCTTCACCGACGTGCACCTGGCCGGCGAGCTGGGACAGGTGGTGCTGGGCCGGACCCCTGGACGCGTATCCGAGGGCGAGATCACCGTCTTCAAGTCGCTCGGCATGGCCGTCGAGGACGTTGTCGCCGCCGATCTCGTGTTCCGTCGTGCCGTCGAACGCGGCGCCGGCGCGGAACTCACACTCTGATTCGTTCGTCCACACCACCGGCAGAGCGGGCCTCTCGTGCCGTAGCGCTGGGCGGAGTCGCAACCTGCACCGGAACGAGCGACGATCCCATCTTCAGGTCCGCGTCACAGGCGCAGGTACGACTGGATGCGCGCCAGCAAGGATTGCCGGACGCCCGAGTGGCCGGCCGTGGAGGCCGCCGCGGAGGCTTCCGCCTCGGCCAGTCCCACCCGCCGCTCGGCCACGACCTTCACGACGTGCTCCAGCAGTCCGGGCGTCTCCTGCGCCACGGTCCGCATCTGATTGGCCGATATCTCCAGCACCTGCACGTTCGTAGCGGCGCGCACGGTCGCCGTCCGCGGATCCCCGGTCAGCATCGACATTTCGCCGAAGAATCCGCCCGCTGCCATCGTGGCCACTTGCTGCCCCGATGGCTCGAGGACGACGCGGACGGTGCCCGCGAGCACGACGAACATCGAACCGCCGACCTCGCCCTGCCGCACGATGGCCTCACCCGAGACGAACAGCTGATCGGCCGCCGCCGCCGCGAGCTCTCGGCGCGCCGCCGCTGGCAGCGTCGCGAACAGATCGATCATGCCGAGCTCGGCGGCCGCGGCGTCGATGTGCTCGCCGGTGCGGAGCGGCTGCTCCTGGCGATGGTATTCCACCTGGACGGGCCAGGGAATCTCGATATTGGACCGGCGGAACTCGTACCAGATGTTGGTCCGCACCTCGTCCCTGGCCTGGTTATCCGTGGCGTAGTCGGCGATCCAGAACTTCGCCACGTAAACGATGGCCGAGGCGCCGAATTCCTGGACGATGACCTGCGATGGCAAATCCGCCATCACGAGCGGGGCGTTGGCGAGGGCGCGACGGATGGCGTCTTTGACCTCGGTCGGCGGCGACAGATAGCTCGCCCCCACCGCCACGTCGATGCGCGTCGGCACCGTCGGCTCGGAGTAGTTGAGGATGGGATCCTTGGAAATGACGCTGTTGGGAACGATCAGGAACTGCCCCGACTTGGTCCGGAGCTTGGTGGCGCGCCAGGTGACTTCCTGCACCAGGCCTTCGCTGCCCGCGATGTTGATCCAGTGCCCGATCCGGAACGGCTTCTCGATTTGAATCGCCAGTCCGGCGAACAGGTTGCCCAGCGTGTCCTGCAGAGCAAAGCCCACCACCACGGCGCCGACCGCCGAGGTCGCGAGCAGTTGCTCGCGCATCAGGACCGTTGCAATCACCATGAACGCGCCGATGACCGCCACGTCCTGGACGATGGCGGGGAAACGGTCCGACGGCTTGCTCTCGCGCCAGGGATTGACCAGCAGCGCGACGGTGAGGTTGACGAGCGCGAGGAGGAGGATGAGGCGCGCAAGCGCCGAGAGCAGCGCCGTCTCGCCGACGGCCTGCGCCGCGGCGACTTCGAGGCCGAGGAACGCCAGCAGCAGCCAGGCGCTGAACACCAGCCGGCCGCGGACGAAGCGGCTGCGGATGGCGGCGATAAGCGCCAGCGTGACGGCCAGCGCGACGGCGCCGGTGAGAATCAGGTTCGAAACGCTCACGCGCGGCGGGCGCCTACCGGAGGCCGCCTTCCTTCTTGAATGCCGCGAGGTCGGCGGCGGCAATCGTCACCGGTACCGGGTTTGGATTGCTGCCGCCCTTGGCGTCCTTCTCCGGATCCACACCGCGAGCCGATCCCGATCCCGTGACCTGCGCCTGCTGCTTCTCGCCGCCGCCGCCAGGCAACATGCGGCTCAGCCCGAAGCCGCCCTTCTTCTTCGGCTCCTCTTTCTTGGGCTCGGCCTTCTTCGTGTCCCCGGTGAGCCCGGCCGAGCCGGCGGCGACGGTCGCAATCTCGGTGACTGGCGTAGGCGTGTAGGTGATGAACTTCTTGTACCGATCGGCGAGGGTGGCGGTCGACGCGAGCTTCTTTGCGGCGATCTCCTTCTTCAGGTTGTCGAGCCGCGACTGCATCTCGGGGTGCGATGCAAAGAGGCCGCGCTTCTCGGTGGCGTCCTTGTTGCGGTCCTTCAACCGCGTGAGGAATTCGCCCAGGCCACTTGGCGCGTAGCCGACCCGATTGGCCAGCTCGAGCCCCTTCTCATCCGACTCGTTCTCTTCTTCGCGGCCGAAGCCCTTGTCCACGATGTTGTCGTAGGTAGCCGTCACGGCCTTCTCGAGCAGGGCCGAGCTGCCCGACAGGGTTTCGGCCGCTCCCATCTGCACGGCCTTGCTCTTCTGAATCGACCGGATGGTGTGCTTCTCGGTCACGTGAATGATTTCGTGTCCGAGCACGCCCGCCAGCTCCGACTCGTCCTGGATGAGCGCCAGCGCGCCCCGCGTGACGTGCACGTAGCCGCCGGGTGCGGCAAAGGCATTGACGCCGTCGGTATCGAGCACGATGAACGTCCAGGGCAGGGCGGGCCGCGTGCTGGCCGCGGCGAGCACGCCGCCGACCATCGCCAGGTAGCGGTGCACGGCCGCGTCCTGCACTACGCCGTAGCGCGCGCGGATCCGCTCGCTCACCGCCGCGCCGAGCTGTGCTTCTTCCTGGTCGGTGACCTGCAGCTCGCGCAAATCGTTGACCTTCTTCACGGCCCCGCCAATCTTGCCGAGCTGCCCGAACTGTCTGCCGGCGTGAGCCGGGATCGTCAGGCCCAGCAGGGCCACCACCGCACATCCGACTAGTGACTGGCGCTTCATGATGGTCTGACCTCGTAGATGGCCACGCTCTGGCTCTTGCCCTTGACGGTGACCGAGCCCAGCGGACGAATATCATACTGCCCTTTGAGCTGCGCGCGGGTCGCCTCGCTGATGATGATCCGGGTGCCGTACTCCTTGTTGAGCGACTCGAGGCGCGCCCCGAGGTTCACCGCATCGCCGATGACCGTGTAGCTCATGATGGCGGAGGACCCGATGTTGCCAGCCACCATCTCGCCGGTGTTGATGCCGATCCCGATGTCCAGCCGCGGGATGCCAAAGCCCGCCCACTCCGCGTTGAGCAGGTCGAGCGCCCGCACCATCGCCAACGCCGTCTGCACGGCGTGCTCGGCATGGTCCTCGTCGTCCAGCGGGGCGCCGAAGAGCGCCATCACCATGTCGCCGACGAACTTGTCGAGCGTGCCGCGGTGTTCGAAGAGCACTTGCACCATGCGGGTGAAGTAGTCGTTCAGCTGCGAGACGATGTCCTCGGGGCGGCCTCGCTCGGTGAGGGCCGTGAAGCCGCGCATGTCGGAGAAGAGGACGGACATCTCGCGCCGGGTGCCGCCCAGCCTGGCGCGGGCCGGGTCGGCCAGCAGCTGGTCGTACACATCCTTGGCCACGTAGCGCGAGAACAGCCGCTTCACCTGCCGCTTCTCACGACCTTCCACGAAGTACTGCCACGCCAGCTCGCCCACAAAGGCCAGCATCATCGCCAGCAGCGGGAGCGCGATGGGCCACCAGGCCCCCGCCGCGAAGAGGTGGACGTTCAGCCACGTGTAGGCGAGCGCCAGTACCAGCGCGACGCCGCCGGTGAACCAGGCCGAAGCAGCGACGCCGGTGGCGCCGACCGCCAGGGCCGCACCCACGACGACGAGGCCACCCGCTACCGCTCGCGCCGGCGTCAACGTGCGGCCCGCGCGCCACGCGTCAATCGTGTTCGCGTGAATCTCAGCCCCCGGCATGCGGCCTTCCGCGAACGGCGTGACGAAGACGTCTCGCAGCCCCTCCCCGGCCACGCCGACCACGACGATCTTGTCGCGGAACGTTTCGGGTGAAACCAACGGCGCCACGTCCTCGAGTACCTGCTGCTGCGAATAGAACAGGTCGTAGAACGAATAAGTGGGAAACGTCGGGGTACCATCGCGGCGGCGCGCGGGCCCCCGCCACGGCAGCAGAGCCCGGCATGCCGGCGTCGGCGGGCCGTAGTAGTCGGGTACCATCTCGGTCACGAGCGGGATACGAGTGGCGCCAATGCGCAGCACGCCCGCCTCCACCCCGACCGCTTCGGGTCCGAGCCCGCCGGCCATCATCATCGCCGCGAGGGGTAGCGACGGAATGACGCGCACTGTGTCCTGCCCGACGCGCACGAAAGGCACCACGCGGCGAAGAGGTCCGTCCTGGTCGTACACGACGAGCGAGTGCCCGATGGCACGCGCAGCCCTCGCCAGCGCGGGGAAGGGCGGCGTCACCTGCGGGCGCCGCTCCACGCAGTCGTCCACGACAAAGGGAAGATTGAGGGCCGGGACATCGTCCAGTGACGCCGCAACGGCTTTGGTCGGATCGACGAGTTCCGCGCTGGCGGCCTCGGCCACGTGGATCACGTTGCCGGCCGCAGCGGTCGAATCGACCAGTGCCTGATCCGACTCCTCGCCCGTCCACTCGGTGTCGCCCACCATGAACTTCGACCGGTCGGCCTCGGCGAACAGCACATCGTAGACGACGGCCTTCGCGCCGCCGGCGGCGAGATAGTCGATGAGGAAGGCGTGCACGAGCCTCGGCCAGGGCCATCGGCCCACCAGCGGCTCCATCCGTTTCAGGCTGTCATCGTCGACCGTGACGAGGACGATGGGCGCGGCGTCCCTCGTGGTCCGGAGCGCCGGGACTTCAGTCCCAGCGTCCCTCGTGGTCCGGAGCGCCGGGACTTCAGTCCCGGCGTCCCTCGTGGTCCGGAGCGCCGGGACTTCAGTCCCGGCGTCCCCTGTCCCGGCGTCCCCCGTGGCCGTGAGGCGCACGCGCCAGTCGTAGAGCTTCAACTCCGCGGTGCGGGCAAGACCGGTCAGGCCGATCAGGCCGCTCAAGACGGCGGCGGCAATGGCAATCGCCGCACCGGCCAGCAGGCGCATCGGGACGGCCGAACCGGAGGAAGCCACGATGCTACGGCTCGCCTCAGGGGCTCCGGCGCGGACGCGCCGACGGCAACGCCAGCGCGACGAGTTCGGCGGGCACGGTCGCGCTGGCGACCGCCATCACGACGACCTGATGGCCGTCGTGCATGAAGGTCATCGGCGCGGTGTTGGTCGGCGCTGGAATCTCCGCCTTCCCGATCTCCCGCCCGGTCGTCTTGTCCACCGCGCGGAAGTACCGATCGGCGCCACGCCCTTCGCCGTACATCAGCAGCGTCTTGGTCACGAGCAGATTGGCATGGGCGTTTTGCCCCGTATTCCCGATCGCGACTCCCTTCAGGGCCGGATGCGTTCGAATCCACTCCGGCGTCTCGCCGTTCGGAATCATCCACTTCTGGTCGCCCGTGTTCAGATCGTAGGCGACGATGCGCCCGTAGGGAGGCTTCACGAGTGGCAGCGCGCGATTGTCGGGTCCGCCGGACGGTCCGCGCGCACCGACCGAGGTCGAGACGTAGAGAGACGTG
>JADZBZ010000420.1 GCA_020851835.1 Acidobacteriota bacterium | reverse complement strand
GGCTGCCCCTCCATCGGAGCGCACACGTCGTCGGTCACCTGACCGATCGACTTGCCGCCCGCAATCAGCGGCGCTCGGAGCGTCGCTACCTGCTCACTCATGATTGGTCTCTCCCCCGGCCTCGTTCTCGGCCCGGTTGCGCACCAGCGTCAGGTAGCCCACCGACGGCCCGACGTTGAGGTCCTCGAGCACGCGGTAGTGACGTGGGTCCTTCATCAACCGGGCGACGCGGCTGTCCGGATTGTTGGCGTCGCCGAACACAATCGCCTGCGCCGGGCAGGTCTGCTGGCAGGCGGTCTGCACGGCATCGGGCGCCATGACCTCGCCGAGCCGTTTCGCCTCGAGCTTGGCGTTCTCGATTCGCTGCACGCAGAAGCTGCACTTCTCCATCACGCCGCGCGACCGGACGACGACATCCGGGTTGAGCGCCAGGTTCTGCAGGCGGTCCTCCCGCGCATAGTGGAACCAGTTGAACCGGCGCACCTTGTAGGCGCAGTTGTTGGCGCAGTAACGAGTTCCCACACATCGGTTGTAGACCTGCTGATTGAGGCCCTCCTCGCTGTGCACCGTCGCCAGCACCGGGCAGACCGTCTCGCACGAGGCGTTCTCGCAGTGCTGGCACAACATCGGCTGGTGCAGCACGTCGACACCGCCATCGGTGCGGTCGGCGTAGTAGCGGTCGATTCGCATCCAGTGCATCTCTCGGTGACGCATCACTTCGTCGCGTCCCACCACCGCGACGTTGTTCTCTGCCTGGCAGGCGATCACGCACGCCGAGCAGCCGGTGCACGCCGTCAGGTCGATCACCATCTTCCAGCGGTGGCCCGGGTACTGGTGGTCGGGCGGCCACAGGTCGGCCTCCGACTCGTGGCCCCCGTGCGAACCAGCCGTTGGATCCTGCTGGTAGGCGGCCAGCGTCGTCTCGTGCACGATCGGCCGCCGCCGGCCGCCGGCGGGCGCGAGATTGGCCGGCACGTCAATCGAGTGGTGCGACTGCGTCACCGCTAGCGCGCGCCGACGCCCCGTCTTGGACAACCGGGCGGGCGCGCCGCTGTGGCGCAGCGTCCCTCCGGACCACCGGGCGAATGGGGCGACGTTTCGCCCCACCCGTCCGTCGTCTCCCACCGTTGGCCGCGCCTCGAACCATTGAGGCCCCACGGTCGCGAAACGCTCGGTGCCCATGCGTCCGTACCCGAGCGCGATCGCGACCACCGTGTCGTGTTGGCCGGGTTGCAGATAGACCGGCAAATCGATGGCCGAAACCTGACCTCCCTCGGCGCCGGTCTCCACCCGGACCACGTCGCCCTCAATCACGCCGAGCCTGGCGGCCGCCGCCGGTGACAGGCAGGCGTAGTTGTCCCAGGTGACTTTCGAGATCGGGTCCGGTAGTTCGTGCAGCCACGGATTCTGAGCGCCGCGGCCGTCGAGCATCGCGACCTTCGGGTAGAGCACGAGAGCCATGGCGCCCTCGGGCACGCGCGGCAGCGCCGGCGCCGATGCGGACGCCGCCATCACGAACGGCCGAGACTCCGCGGCCGCCGGCTGCACCTCGACGAACCCGTCGTGCACCGCGCGATCCCAGAATTCGTCGAAGGGTACGTCGTTCAGCCGCCGGGGGTGAATGGCCTGCGTCCAGCTCTCGCGCAGCAACGCGTAGGCCGAACCCGGCGTGCCCGACCACGCCGCCAGCGACTCGATGAAGGGCCGTGTGCCGCCCATGGCGTTGATCAGGGGCTGCGTCACCGACACCAGCCCGGCCACGGGTTCGGCATCTCCCCACGACTCGAGAAAATGACTGTCCGGACAGACGTAGCGGGCGACGCTCGATGTTTCGTCCACGTGATCCGCCAGGCTGATCACCAGAGGCAGCTTCTTCAACTGCTCGGCCAGCTCCGCGCCGCCCGGCAACTCGTACACCGGATTGACTCCGGCAATCACCAGCGCCGCCACGGTGCCCTTCGCGATCTCACCCAGCAGCGCCTCGAGGTCACGGTCGCTGCCGGCGCGCTGGAACGATGGCCGATCCACGTCGATGGTCGTTCCATACGCTCCGAGCGTGTGGTTGATCGTGTTGCACACAATCTGGAGTGCCGGGTCTTCGACGCCGCACACCACCAGGCCCCTGGCCCGTGCGGCCCACAGGCGGGCGGCCACCTCGTCCAGAACGGCGGGCTCGACCGGAGACGGACCTGACATGTCAACGGCGGTGGCAGAGACCGTCCCGGCAAGACGCGCCACCCTGTCGGCCAGGTGCGCGAGGACGAGACCGGCGTCTGCCGGCGCCACGACAAGACGGTGGTCGGCCTTGGCGCCAGTCAGCGACATCCGCGATTCGACCTGCACGTGATACGACAAACGCGCGGTGTCGCCGTCGAGCACGCGCCCGCTTCTGTAGCCGGCCGTGTACTCAACCGGCGAGATCCACGTACCCAGGAAATCGGCGTCGACACCGACAATCACCTCGGCGCGATCGAAGCGGTAGCGGGGCAGCACCCGGGCGCCGTGCGTCTGCTCGTGGGCGTCGAGGACCGCGGAGGCCGACAACGCGTCGTAGCTCACGTGGCGGGCATCGGTAAATGTCCGCAGGAAGGAGCCGATCCACACCCGGGTAGTGGGACTCGTGAGGGTGCCGGTCAGCACCCGAACAGCCCCGCCCTGTTGCCGAACCCGATCGAGTGCCTGGACAATGTCCCGATCGGCGTCTTCCCAGGAGACGGGCTGGCCCTCGCGCGTGGGGGCGCCGAGCCGCTGGCTGTCGTACAGGCCCAGGATCGACGCCTGGCCGAGCGCGCAGACGCCACCCCGCGAGACGGGGTGGTCGGGGTTGCCCTCGAGCTTGATCGGGCGCCCGTCTCGGCTCTTCACGATCAGGCCGCAGCCGGCGCTGCAGCCGGCACAAGTGGACGAATAGAACGACGCGCGCCCGGGCGTGATGGCCTCTGGCTGCACCAGCAGCGGGATCGCCTCTTCGATCGGCGCCCGGGAGCAGCTCGCCATCGTCGCTCCCGCCAGCCCGAAGCCAGCCGCGGCGAGAAAGCCACGCCGGTTCGTGCGCAGATCGACGGCGGTCGGCACCTCGAAGAACTCCG
>JADZBZ010000419.1 GCA_020851835.1 Acidobacteriota bacterium | reverse complement strand
GGTCGTCAGGCGTACGACTCCCTGCCCGCGGAGACGCACCACCACGCACACGGTCTGGCCGCCGGACGTCCGTGTCATCGTCAGGGTGTCGTCGTCTGGCGCAGCGGCCCGGACCGGAGACGGCGAGACTCCACCCTGAAGCGCCGGTTCCGAGCGGCGAAGGGCCAGCAGTGCCTGGTGCAGCCGGAGCAGCGAAGCGTGAGGGTCGCGCATCCGCTCGTCCCAGTCGAGCCGGCTTCGTTCGAATGAGTCGCGTGCCTGCGGATCGGGAATGCGCGCCCGCTCGGCGGCGGATGCGAACGCCGCGAATCGCGCGAACTCCTTGCGCCGGCCGTCGGTGACCAGCCGTCCCAGCTCGGCATGGTGGTCGGTGAAGTACAGGAACGGCGAGGTGGCGCCCCACTCCTGCCCCATGAAGAGCAGCGGCGTCTCGGGCACGGTCAGCAGCAGGACCGTGGCGGCGCGGAACGCGGCGACGTCGATCTGGTGGTGCAGCCGTTCGCCGAATGCGCGATTGCCGATCTGATCGTGGTTCTGGAGGCAGACGACAAATGCCGACGGCGGGAGCCCGGTGGGGTCGGTGCCGCGCGGCTCGTCGAGGTACCGCGAATGCGCACCCGTATAGAACCATCCGCGCTCGATCGTGGCGGCGATGTCGGCCGTGGTACCCGAGTAGTCCACGTAGTAGCCGTCGGTGTCGCCGGCCAGGGCCACTCGCAGCTCGTGGTGCAGGTCGTCGGCCCAGACGCCGTCGAGCCCCCAGCCCCCCTCGGCCGTCGGCCGGACCATCGTGTCGAGATTGCGGTGGTCCTCGGCGATGATCGTCACCTGAGCCCCCGCGGAGGCGTGCACGCGGCCGGCCAGTTCGGCGAGGAAGTGCACGGGGCCGTCGTCGTGCATGGCGTGCGTGGCGTCGAGACGTAGACCGTCGAGATGGTACTCATGCACCCAGTGCAGCGCGTTCTCGATGAAGAACGTGCGCACCTCGGGCGAGTGGCGGCCGTCGAGGTTGGCCGAGGCCCCCCAGGGGCTCGGGCGATCGTCGGTGAAATACCACGGGCTGAACGCATACAGGTACGCGCCGTCCGGGCCGACGTGGTTGTACACGACGTCGAGCAGCACCGCGATGCCCAGCGCGTGCGCGCGATCGACCAGCGCGCGCAGGTCGTCCGGTGGGCCGTACTGCGACGCCGGCGCGAAGAGCGAAGCGCCGTCGTAGCCCCAGTTGCACGCGCCCGGAAAGGCGGCCACCGGCATCAACTCCACGGCGGTGACGCCCAGCTCGCCCAACTCGGGCAGTCGTGCCGTTGCGCTCGCGAAGGTGCCCTGCGGCGTGAAGGTGCCTACGTGCAGCTCGTAAATCACGAGTCGATGCCTGGCCGGAGCAGTCCAGGTCTGGTCCGACCACTCGTACGCCTCCGGATCCACGATCTGCGACGGTCCATGCACGCCGTCTGGCTGGAAGCGCGACGCGGGATCGGGGAGCGGACCCTGCCCGTCCAGGCGGTAGCGATAGCGACGGCCCGCGCCCACCCCGGCGACGCGGCCCTCGAAGTAACCGCCCGGACTGCGCTCGAGTGCCTGGATCGCCGGCTGACCGTCGCCGTCGCCGTCGATGACGACCGCCACCTGCTGCTGCTCCGGTGCCCAGACGCGGAAACAGGTGCCATCGCCGTCCGGCCACGCCCCGAGTGTCGGCTGCCAGCGCGCCGTGCGCGCGGGCATGGCGTGGAAGTCGGACCTGGCGTTCATGGGGTTCAGCCTTCCAGCAGGCGCAGGATGCCGCGCGCGGGGATGGGCGCCCAGGCCGGGCGGTTGTTTGCCTCGTACGCGAGCTCGTACAGGGCCTTTTCGAGCTCGAAGAAGCGCGTCCACGCGAGGCGCGCGTCGGTATCGGCCGGTACCACCGAGTGCGAGTGCCGCTGTGCGGCGCCGAGGTACCCGTCGAGGAATCGCCCCCGCGAGTGCAGTTGCGCGTCGATGGCGGCGGCCGCCGCGAGGTCGCCGTGACAGGCGGTGGCCAGCGCGTAGTCGAACGAGCGGAGCATGCCAGCCACGTCCTTGAGCGCGCATTGCTTCTGGCGCCGCTCCGCGAGCGGCCGCGCGGGCTCGCCTTCGAAGTCCAGCAGGATGAAGCCGCCGGTCGTCTTCAGCGTCTGGCCCAGATGGTAGTCGCCGTGGATGCGAATCTTCGGGAAGCCGTCGCCCGCGATCCGGCCGATGGACGGCGCCGAGGACACGCGGGCATTGGCGAACCGGCCGATGGCCTGATCGAGCGCCTGCTTGAGTCCTGCGTCGATGGCGGCGCCTCCGATGAGCGAGCGCACCCCCGCCGCCTGGTTTGCGAGTGCGGCCGTCCACGAGTGCGCATCCGCCGCGGTGGCGGGTTCCGGCGAGAATGCAGGATCGCGTGCGTCCGACGCCATGGCAGAGTGGAATTCGGCGGTCGTCGCACCGAGGAGCGCGAGATCCCGCCCGAGTTCGTCCAGGCCGCCTTCGCCGTGCAGGTTCTCGCCGAGCAGCGCGAGCACGTGGCTCCACCCGTCACCGCGGCTCTCGACCCATGCCTGCACGATGGCCACCGTCGCCGCATGGCCCTCCGGGCTTTCGTAGGTCACCGAGCCGTGCAATGCAGGCATCGCGCGGAACCCGGTGCGCGTCGTCAGGAAGCGCCCGATCTCGAGCTCGGGGTTCTCGCCGTCATCCAACCGCCGCAAGAGCTTGAAGACCAGGCCATGACCAAGGCGAACCGAGCTGTTGCTCTGCTCGACGCCGACCGCGCGGGCCGGCGGGCGGCTCGCGATAGTGTCGGCGGTCACGCTGGTGGCGTCCGCGAAGCGGATGGCGCCGCCCCGTTCGGTCAGGAGGTGGGACGAGCCCGCAAAGCCGGCCATCAGCGCGTACGCGCCGTCCTGCTCGGCGGTGGCCTCGACCGTCCAGAGGGTCTCGCCGTCCGAGGGGCCGGCGACGACGGGCGCCGCTCCAGGCTCGGCGCGGCGGCCGATGACGAGCGCGTAGCGCTCCGAGCGACCCTGTGCGAAGGCGACCTCGGCGATACACAGGCCGTTGGCGTGCGGCGCGCCCGGGAGCCAGGCGAAATCGCGGACCGCCACTCGATCGACGACGCGCGCCTTGCTGCCGAACCACCGCTGGGTCGACAGGAGGGACGGGAGCGTCCCGGGCAGCACGCGGTCGAGCAGGTGTCGCGTGATTGGATCGGTGGACGGCATGCGCGGCTCGTCAGGGCTCACAGGTGGGACGGTTCATCGGGCGGCGGGGCCGCGTCCTTGCCGGGGAACTGGCGCTCCAGGATCCGGCGGGCGAGGCCGCCCCCCCCGATGCCGAACGCGATGGCCAGCCCGAACATCACCGCGCCGAACGAGATGGCGAAGGCCGTGAGCACGATTGTCCGGGCCAGGGCAATCTGGTCGAGAGCCATCGTGCCCGCCAGCACCAGCACCATCCCGCGGACGGCGCCCGCCAGCAGACGGGGCGAGGGGACCTGCGCATTGACCGCGGCGAGCAGCGTGGCACGCCACAGGAAGTTGGCGGTCACCAGCCCGGCGACGAGAATCGCCAGCGCCACGAGCAGCTTCGGCACGAACAGGACGAAGGTCGCCACCAAGCCCTCGAGAACCGTGAAGCCCAGTAGGTCCACGCCCGAGAGGAGGAAGCCCAACCAGACCAGCCAGAAGACGATGCGGCTGGCCAGGATGTCGGTCGTCGGCAGGTCGGCGGCTCGCAGCATCGGCGCCAGCCCGATGCGCTCGGCCCCGGCGTTCACCCGGAGCCAGCCGAGCGCCCAGCGCATGACGAACCGCAGGATGGCGGCAATCAGCCAGCCGACGAGGACGATGCTGATGGTGGTCAGCACCCTCGGCAGGAACAGCGCGATGCTGTCCACGAAGTTCCTTCCCGCCTGTTCAACGGCGCTAGCAATCATCTGAGCCATGACTCACCTCGGGCTGGTCTGGTGCCATCGTTCGACCAGATAGGGTTTGGACCGCTCGAACGCCACGGCGAGCGACTCCAGGGCTACGTCGATCTCCTCCGGCGCCTGGTGCGCGTGCTGCATCGCGAACGCGCCTGCCCGGCCCAGGTAGAGCGGCAGCAGTGCCTGGGTGACGTGTTCCCGGCGCATCACACCCCCGTGATGGGCTGTTAGGAACTGGTAGACGGTTGCGGCCCACAGGTCGTCGGGAAAGCGCAGTTGCGACACCCCCGACTCGGAGGCTTTGCTGAGGGCGTCCTGCGTCTCGGGCACCAGAATCGCCTGGAGGACCGTTCGCAGGTCGCGCAGGTTGGTGCCGAACGACTGGAGCAGGCGTTCGCCGTCGAGGCCCGTCAGGCTCGCCGTGGGCTGAGTGGGCGGCCGTCCTGCCACTGGCAACGTCTGGGAACCGGTGCTCGTCAGCCAGCGACTGGGATGTTCCTCGAGGCACAGGAACAGGGAGCCGATCACCTGGCCGAAGGTTTCGGACAGCCCGGGCCGGGTGGCGCTGGCGGCGAGGGTGCGCGGGCCGAGCGCAGCCTGGCAGCAGGAGAAACCTTCCGTGAGCGCCTCGCCGGTCGTCCAGATGTCGATGCCGTACTGCGCGAGGCTGGTGTCCCAGACGGCCTCATCGAGACAGTGCGACGCGAAGCGGCCCGAACACCCGAACTCGGCGGCCTGCGGCTCGGCCACCTGCCAGCCGT
>JADZBZ010000418.1 GCA_020851835.1 Acidobacteriota bacterium | reverse complement strand
GGCGCCTGGTGGGCCGATCCGCAGACCGAGGCCATGGGTATCCCGGTCGTGCGCGCCGGTCGTGAGCAGATCGAACGCGCGCTGCCCACGCTCGATCTCGAACGCCTCGCCGGGGGTATCGATCGTTCACTGGCGCCGGCCTCGCGCCCCGTCGCGGGCGTGTCGGTCAGCTACGTCGAGCAGCGCGCCCAGTTCACCGCGCGGCTGAGGAACGTCGTCGGCATCCTGCGGGGTTCCGACGCGTCACGCGCCACCGAAGCGGTGGTGGTGGGCGCTCATTACGACCACGTGGGACGCGGGGGTGCGCTCTCGGTCGCGCCCGAGGCGGCAGGTGAGATTCACAACGGCGCCGATGACAATGCCTCGGGCGTGGCCGCGCTGCTCGAGATGGCGCGGCAGGCCGCCCGGACACGGTCGCGCTTCGGGCGCTCGGTGGTGCTCGTGGCGTTTGCGGGAGAAGAGTTGGGCCTGCGCGGGTCGGCTCGATACGTCGACCATCCGTTCGTGCCGCTCGACCGCACCGTCGCCATGCTCAACCTCGACATGGTCGGCCGTGCTCGCGGGCGGCTCATGGTGGGGGTGTTCGATCGCCGGAACACGCTGGCCCCCGTTGTCGGTCGCCTGCGCACGTGGACACGCCTGGCGCTGCAGGATTTCTCCAGCGGCGGCTACGCCGAGGATCAATCCGACATCGCCTCGTTCGCGCGCCTGGGGGTACCGTCGGTGGCCTTCTTCACCGGGTTCCACCCCGACTACCATCGCCCCAGCGACGACTGGCCGCGCATCGACGCCGAGGGCGGCGCCGAGGTGGCCCGGCTCGCCCTCAGACTGGTCGAGGAACTGGCGCGCTGACGACGCGGATCAGTGCGCCTCGATGGGGTGGTGCAGCGTCAGGCCGTCGGCAAACACCTCGAGCCGCTTGCGGAGCATCAGCCGGCCGCGGTGCAGGCGCGACTTGAGGGTCTGGTCCTTCAGCTTGAGCCGACGGCTGGCTTCCTCGGTGCTGAGCCCCTGCACGTCGCGCAGGATGACCGGCGTGCGGTAGATGGAGGGCAGCTCGCCCACGGCCGCGGCAAAGCACTCGCGCATCTGCTGGCGGAGCAGTTGCTCGTCGGCCAGCGCCGACCAGTCGGCCGGGTCGTGCGGACGTGGTCCCTGTGTCGGGTCGTCGGTGGCGGTCCCCACCGGCACGTCGGAAAGCTCCATCGTGCGCGCGGTGCGCGTGTGGCGCAAGCGCGACATCGCGGTGTTGAAGGTGATGCGGTGGATCCACGACGAGAGCGCGGCGTCACCCCGGAAGGTCTCGATCTTCTGAAACACCTTCATCAGGACGTCTTGCGTCACCTCTTCAGCATCCTCGCGGTTCTTCACGTACCGGAATGCCAACTGGAAGATCTTCGAGCCGTAGGCCGAAGCCAGCTCGGCCAGCGCCGTCTCATCCTGCTGACGCAGTCGCTCGACGAGACGGGATTCCACAACCTGATCACGCATGGGATGAGTCCTTCTCCTGCTTCCGGCATTTCTCACAGGACAAGAACCCCGCAGGACCGGCGGATTATTCCCGCGGGGGGCAGGCGGATCGCGGCCAGGCGGCTAAGCGCTTGACAGAGAGTGGGTTACCTCGCGATCGAACACGGCCGCGAAGTGGCGGGCGCAGGAGGATTCCACCTCGGCCACGGCGAGTGTGCGGCCGGAGGCGCGCTCGAGCGACGTGACCCCGTGGTCCGCGATCCCGCAGGGCACGATGAGGTCGAAGAAGGCCAGGTCGGTCGCCACGTTGAGCGCGAAGCCGTGGCTGGTGATCCAGCGTGAGATGCGCACGCCGATCGCGCCGACCTTTTCGGCGCCTCGGTCCGGGTGCCGGACCCACGTGCCTGACAGGCCCGCGATGCGCCCGGCGCCCACGCCGAATTCGGCGCACGCGCGAATCATCACCTCTTCGATGTCGCGCACGTAGCGATGCACGTCGCGCCGGTCGGGACTGAGGTCGATGATCGGGTAGCCGACCACCTGTCCCGGGCCGTGGTAGGTGACGTCGCCGCCCCGGCCCGTGTCGAACACCTCAACCGCGAGGGCTTCCAGCCGGTCGGCGGGCGCGAGGATGTGCGCGCGGCCGTCCTTCTTCACGCCCACGGTGAGGACGTGCGGGTGCTCGAGCAGCAGCAGTGTGTCGGCGATGCGGCCGGCGCGACGCTCGTCCACCAGCCGCTTCTGCAGCTCCAACCCCTCCGCGTAGGGCACAACGCCGAGCCGTCGCACGTCCAGTGATCGCATGGTCGACAGGCCGTCACGACGGCCGAAGGCCCGTCGTGGTGCCGGGGTATCGGCGCGTGGCGCCTACACCTGCGCCGCGTCGAAGTTCTCGAGGGTCCGCTTCAGGTCGGCCATGAACTCGTCCGCGACGGCGCCGTCCACGAGGCGGTGGTCGTAGCCGAGCGTCAGATAGCCCATCACCCGGATGCCGATCATGTCGTCGATGACAACCGCGCGCTTCTCGATCGTGCCCACGCCCAGGATGGCCACCTGCGGCTGGTTGATGACCGGCAGGCCGAACTGGGCGCCGAAGTTGCCGGGGTTGGTGATCGTGAAGGTGCCGCCGTGCACGTCGTCGGGATCGAGCTTCCTGGCCCGGGCCCGATCGGCGACGTCCTGGATGGCCCGTGACAGGCCGAGGATGTTCTTTTCGTCGGCGCCCTTGACGACGGGGACGATGAGGCCGTTGTCGAGCGCCACGGCGATGCCGAGGTTGACCGATCCGCGGTAGATGACCTGGTCGCCGTCGATGGCGGCGTTGACGGTCTCGTGCCGCCGCAGGCAGTCGACGGCCGCCTTTGCGATGAAGGAGGTGTAGGTGAGCTTGGCGCCCGCCGCCTCGTAGTCGGCCTTCTTCGCCCTGCGAATCTGATCCACGCGGCTGTAGTTCACCTCGAACACCGAGTAGACGTGCGCCGAGGTGTGCTTGCTGAGAACCATGTGCTCGGCAATCTTCCGGCGCATCACCGTCATGGGCTCAACGCGGTCGTTGGCCAGCCTGAACACGGACGGGGCGGCAGATGGCACGGGGGCCGCAGGTGACACGGGGACCGCCGATGGCGCAGATAGGGTTCGGGGCTCCCCACCTTCGATGAACGCCAGGATGTCCTTCTTGGTCACGCGGCCGCCGATGCCCGACCCGCTCAGCCGCGACAGGTCGATGTCGTGTTCCTTGGCGATGCGCCGCACGAGCGGCGACGACCGCTGGCGATCGTTCGACGCCGATGGGACGGGAACCGCAGAAGCCGCAGACGGGACCGGGGCCGCCGAGGACGCGGTTGGTGGGGCCGCAGACGACCCGGATGGCGCGGACGCAGGGGCCGGGGGCGTCGACCGGGCGGCGGCCGCCGCGGGTGGCGCCTCCGCGGCTCCGGCCTCGCCGATGGTCGCGACGACGCTGTTGACGGGAACGGTCTCGCCTTCCTTGGCCGTAATCGCGAGCAGCACGCCGGCCGCGGGAGACGGGATTTCCGCGTCCACTTTGTCGGTGGAGATCTCGAACAGCGGCTCGTCGCGATCCACTGCATCGCCGACCTGTTTAATCCAGCGAATGATCGTTCCCTCGGTAATCGATTCGCCCATCTGGGGCATCACTACGGGAGTAGGCATCTCAAGCATCCTCTTGGACCGGGATCCGCCCTCAGATATGTATGGCCGCCCCGTGCACGGCGTGCGCGGCTTCGCCCACGGCCTCCGACATGGTCGGGTGGGCATGAATGGTCTTGGTCAGCTCCTCGACGGTGCACTCGAGCCGCAGCGCGAGCACCGCTTCGGCAATCAACTCCGTTGCGCGCGGGCCGATGATGTGGACGCCCAGCACTTCGTCGTACTTCTTCTCGGCAACGATCTTCACGAAGCCGTCGGTCTCGCCCGCCATCCGTGCGCGGCCGAGGGCCTTGAAAGGAAACTGCCCCGTGCGCACGTCGTACCCGGCCGCCACGGCCTGGGCCTCGCTCAGTCCCACGCTGCCGATCTCCGGGTCACAGAAGGTGCAGCGCGGCACGTGGCCGTAGTTGATGGGGGCCACCTGGCGTCCGGCGATGCGCTCGGCCAGCAGCACGCCTTCCATCGACGAGAGGTGCGCGAGCTGGTAGTGCGGGCCGCCCATGGTGATGACATCGCCGATGGCCGAGATATTGGGCACACTGGTGCGGAACAGCTCGTCCACCACGACGTAGCCCCGGTCCATCTTCAGGCCCACGGCCTCGGCGCCCAGGCCCTCGGTGACCGGGCCGCGTCCGGTGGCGACCAGCAGCACGTCGAACGACGCCTTCAGGGCCTTGCCGTCACCGCCCTGCGTCTCGAGGTCCACACCGCCGGCGCCGGCCCTGGCGCTGGTGACCTTGGTCCCGGTCCGCACTTTGATGCCGCGCCGCTTGAACATCTTCTCGAGCTCGGCCGACACCGCCTCGTCTTCGCCCGGCACCAGGCGGGGCAATAACTCGATCAGGGTCACCTCGCTGCCGTAGCTCCTGAAGATGGAGGCGAACTCCACGCCGACGGCGCCGCTGCCCATGATGGCCATCGACTTCGGCACCTCGGCCAGGTGAATCGCCTCGTCGCTGAAGATGATTCGCCTGTGATCCAACTCGATACCCGGCACGCTGCGCGGTGCCGATCCGGTGGCGACGACAATCTCCTTCTTCGCGCTCAGGGCCTGCTTCGCCCCGTCGAGAAGGGTCACCTCGACGCCGCCCGTGCCGGTCAGTCGGGCGGTGCCCTTGATCCAGTCGATTTTGTTCTTCTTGAACAGCATCTCGATGCCGCCCGTCAGTCCGGCGATCAGCTTGTCCTTCCGTGCGTGCACGGCCGGCATGTCGATGCCCACCTTCTTGCCGTCCACGCCCGTGAGCCCCCACTCGGCGGCGCCCCGCGCCACCTTCAGTGCATGGGCGTGCTCGAGCAGGGCCTTGGTGGGGATGCATCCCCAGATGAGGCACGTGCCCCCGAGCGCCTTCTGACGCTCGACCACGGCCACCCTGAGACCCAGTTGCGATGCGCGTATCGCGGCGACATATCCGCCGGTGCCCGCGCCGATGACGATGACGTCGTACCCGTTCGTCAAGACCGTTGCTCCTCATGAGTGTCGTGGCCGGACACCGCACGCCACAGCCAGCGACAGCCCTCACTGTCCCTTGGAACCGACGACAGCGTCAAGGCTCTCCGGGGGAGCGCTGGGGTCAGGAGGAAGGCCGCTTGACCGAGGCCAGGGGCACGAACGCGGCCGGTGGCGGCGGATCGGCTTGACGCGGCATCACCGCCGCCTTCAGCTCGCCGTGGTCGTACTTCAACTGCCAGTACAGCTCGGAGAGCTGAGCCATCTTCCGCGCCTGGCGCCGCAGCAGGACGAGCGCGGCCAGCGCTACGACGAGCGAGGTCCACGCAACGACAAGGGTCATGGTGCAGCTATACTGCCCCCCGATGTCCTTGCGCCGCAAGACCATCCTCGTCGTCGATCCGGATGACGACGCCCGCGAATCGCTCACCCTGTCGCTCCGCCGGGAGTACCGGGTGCTGCGCGCGGCTTCCGGCGGCGCCGCCGCCGAGTTGCTCACCCGCGAGGAAATCGACGTCGTCATCACCGACGGCGGACTGCCGGACATGACGGGGCTCGAGCTCCTCCAGGTGACCCGGGTGAACTTTCCCTTGACCGAGGTCATCGTCACCTCCACGTCGGGCGACGTGGACGAGGCCGTGCAGGCCATCAAGTGCGGCGCGTATCACTTCCTCACCAAGCCGGTGAGCACCGAAGCCCTGCGCTCGATCGTCGGCCACGCGGAGGAGCGCGCGGATCTCAACCGCAAGGTGCTCCGCCTCGAGGATCAGGTCGGCGATCTCGGCCCGCGCGAGTTCGTCGCCGGCCCGAGTCCGGCGCTGCGCGAGGTGCTCGATCTCGCACAGAAGGTGGCCCGCCTGCCGACGACGGTGCTCATCCTGGGGGAGAGCGGCACGGGCAAGGAACTGCTGGCGCGGCGCCTGCATCGCGAATCCGAGCAGCCCGATGGTCCGTTTGTCGCCGTCAACATGGTGGCCATCCCGCGCGACCTGGTGGAGAGTCACCTCTTCGGACACGAGAAGGGCGCCTTCACCGGCGCGGTGCAGCAGCGCATCGGGAAGTTCGAACTCGCCTCTGGCGGCACGCTCTTCCTCGACGAAATCGGCGACCTGCCGGTCGACCTGCAAGCCAAGCTGCTGCGGGCGATTCAGGAGAACGAAATCGAGCGGGTCGGCGGCGACCGGCCCATCCCCACGTCGTTCCGCCTGATTGCCGCCACCAACGTGGACCTCGAGCAGGCGGTCAAGCAGGGCTCGTTCCGGCAGGATCTGTTCTACCGGCTCAACGTCATCCCGATTCGCCTGCCGCCGCTGCGCGAACGAATCGAGGACGTGCCCGCGCTGGTGGACTTCTTCGTCCGCCGCTACAACGCGCGCTTCAAGAAACAGGTGGCGGGCGTCGCCACCTCGACCGTGCGAATGCTGTCGAACTACTGGTGGCCGGGGAACATCCGGGAGCTCGAAAACCTCATCGAGCGGCTGGTCGCCACCACGCCTCACGAATGGATCACGGACGACGATCTGCCCCTCGAACTCCACGTGGCGGATCTCGACCGGACCAGCTCGGACAGGAGCCTCCTGGATCGGGCGCTGACGACCTTCGAACGCAACTTCCTGGTGCGGGCACTGGAGCGAAATGCCTGGAACGTGACGCAGACGGCGCGGCATCTCGGCGTGCCTCTGAGCACGCTCAAGTTCAAGATGGAGCGGCTGGAAATCCGAGAACTCGCCAGGAAGCTCAAGGGGAGCTGAGGGGCGTCTCCGGCCGGCGCCGCGCTGGAGGGGGAGCCCTCCAGGCACCCCGATCTTATGTCTTCGGCAGCACCGAGTCCTTCAACTGCTTGATGATGCGTGCCTTGACGACGGTCTTGGCGGGGATCTTGATGGGCTCACCCGTCGCGGGGTTCCGGCCCGTGCGCGCCTTGCGCTTCTGGACCACGAGTTTCACCATTCCGGGCAGCACGAACTCGCCCGATCGCTTCAGCTCCTTCTCGCAGAGCATGGCGAGTTCGTCGAAGAAGTCGCGAGCCTGAGTTCGCTTCACGTCGAACCGCTCGGCGAAGTGTGAGAAGAGTTCCGACTTGCCCATCCTGCGGGCTTCTACCATCGTGTTCCCCCCAGTGCAGTGTGGCGCGCGAGTGTCCAGCCCGATGTCCACCGGCCACACACCGCACGCGATTGGTGCCGGCAGAAGAATGACGC
>JADZBZ010000417.1 GCA_020851835.1 Acidobacteriota bacterium | reverse complement strand
TCTCGATCACCCAGGGAATTCTGTGGGGATTCGTTCTCCACGCCCTGCTCCACCAGCTCGTGGGCCGAGCCCGCGACGTCAGCCTCGGCGCGTGGGGGCTCGCCGTCGTGTCGGCGCTGCTGCTGGCACTGGAGCGCGCCCGATGACCGGGGTCGTCGTGACCCCTCCAGGTTGATGGCATCCCCGCCGCCCATGACGCACGTGGTACCACTGGGGCTCAGCTGCCGCGTCACCTGGCAGGTGCGGCGGCACTTCCAGACCGAGGTCACCCACCCGTTCGACTGGTGGATCTCTCCGCTGTACGGGCTCGCGCGCTATCTGGACGCACTCGATCCGGACCTGATCTTCGGCGCCGGCGCCCTGGTCGAGCAGGTCGCAGACGGCCACGTCCAGTCGATTGTAAGCCGCGAGTTCGGCTTCTCGCTGTTCCACGACTTCCCCAGAGTGCAGGTCGGCGCGCCGATGCGCGTCGTGTCGCCGGCGTGGCGCGATCACGTCGGCGAGGCGAGAACGCGGCACGAGCGCCGGCTCCAGCGGCTGCGGGCCCTCGACGCGCCGGGCAATCGCATCCTCTTCGTCCGGCACAAGCCCGACCCGGACGGGGACGTCGGTCGGACGCGGCGGGATCTCGAGCAGCTCGACCGCGCGCTGGTCAGGGGCTGGCCGAAGGCCGAGGTGTGGCTGCTCCTCGTCAACCTGCCGGCCCACACGGCGGCCGCCTCGCGCGTGCTGACCATGACGCTTCCGGATACGGCGGGCCCGGACGCCGAAGCCTGGCGGGGAAGCGATACGGAGTGGTCGGCGGCGCTCGGCGAAATCGGCCTCTTCCGAGCGCCCGAACGGCCGGACTTCGTGTCCCCTACGCCCGCCGAACAGGGCTGATTGCGCCGCGGCGGGTTCGGTTGCCGCCGACCCGGAGTATTCTCAGGGAGCCGCCATTTCCAGGAGCGTACCCCATGCCATCGCCCATTCTCGACGCCGCCCGCGACGAACTACAGAAGATCAAGAAGCTCGCGGACAAGGCCATCGCGCAGCTCTCCGACAAGCAGCTGCGAACCAGGCTGGACGACGAGTCGAACTCGGTGGCCATCATCATGCGGCACATGGCCGGGAACATGCGGTCGCGGTGGACCGACTTCCTGACCACGGACGGCGAGAAGCCCGACCGGCACCGAGACCGTGAGTTCGAGGATCCGTCGTGGTCGCGCGCCGACCTCGAAGCGGATTGGGAGGACGGTTGGCGCCACGTCTTCGAGGCGCTCGACCCGCTCACCGACGACGACTTGCAACGCACGGTGGTCATCCGCGCCGAGCCGCACTCCGTGTACAAGGCGATCAGCCGGCAGATGGCTCACTACTCCGGCCACGCCTACCAGATTCTCTTCCTCGGCAAGCACCTCAAGGGCGCGGCCTGGCAGACGCTGTCGGTCCCGCGCGGGCAATCCGAGGAGTTCAACCGGCGCATGCTCGCCCGGCAGAAGGCCGGCGCGTGAGCCTGCCTCCTCTGACGCCTTGAACGCTTCACGGCACGTGCGCTGGGGCCTGCTGAGCACGGCGCGCATCAACCGCCGGCTGATCCCCGCGATGCGCGCCTGCGCGCGCTCGGCCATCACCGCCGTGGCGAGCCGCACGCTGTCGCGCGCCCGGACCTTCGCGCGCGAGTGGGACATTCCAATCGCGCTGGAGGGCTACCGGTCGCTCCTCGATCGCGACGATGTCGATGCGGTGTATATCCCGTTGCCCAACAGCCTCCACGCGGAGTGGACGTTCAAGGCGATTGCCGCGGGCAAGCACGTCCTCTGTGAAAAGCCGCTCGCCACCAATCCCGCCGACGTGGACCGCATGCAGGCCGCGGCCCATGCGGCCGGCGTGATCGTGGAGGAAGGGTTCATGTACCGTCACGAGCCGCTCACCGACCAGGTCGTCGCACTCGTATCCGCGGGCGCGGTCGGCGCCGTGCGGGCCGTCGTGTCGGGGTTCACCTACGCCCGGAACCGGCCCGACGACGTGCGACTGTCGGCGAGCCTGGGAGGCGGCGCCCTGCTGGACGTGGGGTGCTATCCGGTCAGCTACGCGTGCCTGCTGGCCGGATCGGCGGCCTTGTCGGCGACGGCGACGGCTCGCTTTCTCCCGGATGGGGTGGACGAAGAGATGGCTGGCGTGCTGCGGTTCCGCGGCGACCGCATGGCCAGCATCTATGCCGGGTTTCGTGCGGCGTACCGGACATGGCTCGACGTGCTGGGCTCCGAAGGATCGTTGTCGGTGCCGCACCCGTTCAAGCCCGACGGGCGTGAGCCGCTCGTGCTCGAGCGGCTCGGCGACCGGCGGCACATCGAGGTGCGCGGCTCGGAGCTGCTCTTCCTGCGGCAGGTGGAACACTTCGTGGGCGCCGTGATCGACGGCCTGCCAGTCACCGTGACGCTGGACGAGAGCCGCCGCGTCGCTTCAGCCCTCGCGGCGCTCGCGGCCTCCGCTCGCCGGCCGGAGATCGAGGCGTGACGACTCCGGGAGCGACCGTCCTCTGGCGGCTGCGAAGCCCGCGGCGTGAAGGGGCGCACGCGGCCGTGCTGCCGGGCGGGCCGCCCTTCACACTGGCCTTCTTCGTGGCGCACCAGCTCGATCGCGTGGAGAACTACGACACGGTCGACCTGGCGGTCTTCCGCGCCGACGACGTCAAGCGCACACTCGTCGAGGAGGGGTGGGTGGAGGAATAGGGCTCAGTGCCGGGTGCGTGTACCATCTGTCTTAAAATGATCCTTTCCCGATGATCCAACTCGACACTCGGCATCAGACCGTTCCCGTCTCCGTCGGCGGCATCACCGTCGGTGGCGGCGCACCCATCGTCGTGCAGTCGATGACGATGACCGACACGGCCGATGCGGCCGGAACGGCGCGGCAGTGCGTGGAGTTGTGGGAGGCGGGATCCGAGATGGTGCGCGTCACCGTCAACGTGCCCGAAGCAGCGGCGGCGGTGACCGAGATCAAGCGCCGGATGCTCGACTCCGGCTGCACGGCGCCACTCATCGGCGACTTCCACTACAACGGCCACCTGCTGCTCACCCGCTTCCCCGACTGCGCCCGCGCGCTCGACAAGTACCGCATCAATCCGGGGAACGTCGGCACGGGCAGGCGGCGGGACGAGCAGTTCTCCACCATCTGCCAGGTCGCACGCGATCACGGCAAGCCGGTGCGCATCGGCGTCAACGGCGGATCGCTCAACCACGAACTGGTGATGGCGCGGATGCAGGACAACACCGACCGCGCCCTGGGCCAATCCTCAGATGACATCGTCAACGAGTGCATGGTCGTCTCGGCCCTGCAGTCCACGGAACTGGCGCTCGAGAGCGGACTCACCGAGC
>JADZBZ010000416.1 GCA_020851835.1 Acidobacteriota bacterium | reverse complement strand
GGAGCGCACGGCGATGGCCCTGGGCGCGGCCGTGCCTGGCGCGGCCGGGCACCCGCTGATGGCTCCGGTCTTCGCGCTGGCGACCCTCGTCAACCTGCTCGCCGTTCTGCTGCCGGGCCCCGTGCCGATGGAACTGGCGCTGCTCGCCGTGCCGCACGCGGCATTTCTCGGCTGGCTCGCCCTTGCCGATCGCGCGATGCGCGCGCAGCGCGTCCGCGAACTGGAACGGTTCAGGGGATTGAGGGAGACAGGAACGGGGCTCGAGGCTCCGGGCGCCAGGCGCCAGGCCTGATCCTTCAGGGTTGAGCCAGGGCAATGGTCAGCAACAGGGCGCGCTGTGCCCCCCGCCACGCGTCGGTTGAATCAAAGGTCTCGGTGAGGGCGTGGGCGTCGCGACCGCGACCGCCCCCGTCGATGGTGATCGCCGGAATGCCCAGGCTCATCGGATAGTTCGCGTCGGTGGACCCTTCGTCGAGCGTCACCGTCGCGCCGAGCGCGCGCGTGACGGCCACCGCCGCCCGCACGATCGGCGCGTCCGCGGGCGTCTGCCCCGCCGGGCGGTTGCCCACCAGCGCCTTGTCTACCGTCAGCATGCGCTGGTTCCACCGGGCATCTTCATCGCGTACGGCGTCATCGACGGCCTTGTTGAACTTGGCGTCGAGCGACTGCAGCGCCGCCGCATCCGACGAGCGCATGTCCACTTCCATCCAGGCCTCGAAGGGAATCGAGTTGACCGAGGTCCCACCGCCGATGCGACCGACGCTGAAGGTGGTCTTCGGCTCTCGCGGCACTTCGAAATTCGAGATGGCCGCCACGGCGCGGCCCAGCGCGTGGATGGGGTTGGAGCGCCCGAACGCCCCGAAGCTGTGGCCACCGGGCCCCTTGAAGGTCACACGGTAGCGGAGGCTCCCGACCGCCACATGGGTGATACCCAGCCCGGTACCGTCGATCGAGACAAAGCGATCCACGCGCCCCTTGAGACCCTCGTTGAAGAGGTACTTCACGCCGCGGAGGTCGCCCAGCCCCTCTTCGCCGACGTTACCGACAAAGGTGATGGTGCCCGGCGTCTTGATGCCGCTCGTGACCAGGGTCCGCGCCACGGCCAGCACCACGGCCAGGCCGCGGCAGTCGTCGCCGATACCAGGACCGCGCAACACCGGGCCCTCGCGCGTCACGCGCACATCGGTGCCTTCGGGAAAAACGGTGTCGAGGTGGGCGGCGAGAACCAGGTGTGGACGCGGCTCGGCGCCGGCGAGTTCGCCGAGGACATTGCCTTCGGTATCGGTCCGCACGTTGGCGAGGCCGATCTCACGCAGCATCTCGGCGAACACCACCCCGCGCCTGATTTCCTTGAACGGGGGCGCTTCGATTTCGCACAGCCGAATCTGGTCTTCGAGCGTCTTCGGTTCGGCCGCGCGTATGCCCTCGAGAGCCGACCGCACGGAGGCATCCTGCAGCAGCCGCGCCCCGAGAGCGCTGGCGCCGGTCTGGCCGGCCACCAGGGCCGGCCACTGGACGAGCAAGAGAACCATCAGGGCGCCCGGCACGATCGACATGCGATGCATGAGCGACAGTATACGGGGCGCGCCAACCAGCCAAGGGGATGGGGCCGGCGGCGGGCAATCCTCCACCCGCGGTGGCGGATTGACGGATTCTCGTGGCGAATCGCCAACCGCAGCGCCGTCGTGTTGTGGTAAATGTAAACCGCCGTTCCGATGACACGACGCGAGTGGCTCCCCCGCCTCGGCGTCGCGGCGGGCTACGTGCTGGTGGCGATTGCCTTCACGTGGCCCCTGCCGCTCCATCTGGGTTCGCGACTGCTGGGAGATCCTAGCGGCGATACTGGTGTGTACATTTGGAATCAGTGGGTCTTCCAAAGTGAGGCAGTGTCCGGCCGGAATCCGCTGACCACCGAGAAGATTCTCGCGCTCTCCCAGCGCGTGGACCTCTCCCAGCACAACTACACGGCATTCCTGAACCTGCTGGCCTTGCCGCTCATCCCGCTGGCCGGCGTCGTGGCCAGCTACAACCTCGTGCTCCTGATCGCCACCGTCCTCACGGCGCTGTGCACCTATGCGCTGGCGCGTCTGGCGTTTCCCGCCGCCACGCGTGTCGAGGCCTTCACCGCGGGCCTGGCGTTTGCCTGGAGTTCGGCACTGGTGGCTCGCACCACCGGACACGTGAGCCTTGTCGCCGCAGCGCCGCTGGCGGCGTTTCTCTGGTGCCTGATCAAGGCCGAGCGCACGCGAGCCATGCCCTACGCCGCTCTGGTGGGCCTGAGCATGGCGTGGGCCGCCTTCTGTGACCCGTACTTCGCTGTCTTCTCGCTGATGATGCTCGGCCTGCACGTGCTCACGCAGGTGCTGTCGATCCGGCGCCGCGAGCGCGGGGCCGGCGGCCCCTCGGTCTGGCTCCTGAACGTGATCATCCTCTCGATGGCCGGCCTGGTGCTCGGCCTGGCCTTCGGCCGGGGCGGGCGCCTGGAGCTGTTTGGTGTTCCCGTGAGCGTGCGCGGTCTCTACACGCCGGTCCTCATCCTCACGGTGATGGTCCTGATCAGGGTGGGCGTGATCTTCCGCCTGCGCGTGAACCTGTTCGCGAGAGGCTCGTGGGTCATGCGGCTGGCCGTCGTCGCCGGGTTGGCCTGCGCCGGTCCGCTCTCGCCGGTGCTCTACAGCCTCGGGCGGCGCATGGCCGATGGCAGCTTCGTCAGCCCCCCTATCCTGTGGCGCAGCAGCCCGCGCGGTGTCGATCTACTGGCTCTCATCCAGCCCAACCCGAACCACCCGCTCTCACGCTGGCTCCTCGGAGACGCCCAGGCGGCGGCGCCGACCATCTTCGTCGAATACACGGCGGCCCTGAGCCTGGTGGCGCTGGCCGTCATTGCGTTCGCGGTATACCGGGCAAGGTTCCGCCCGAATCCGCTCTGGTGGTGGCTCACCGGGGGCTTCGCGGCGCTGGCCCTGGGGCCGTTCGTGTACGTGGGCGGCCTGAACACCTACGTCCCCGGCCCGTGGGCGCTCGTCCGTTATGTCCCGATTATCAGCGCCGTCCGAACCCCGACACGCCTGGCCATCGTCGCGGCCCTCGGCGCGGCAGTGCTGCTCGCCGGCGCCCTCGCGGCCATCGGCGCACGCTGGCCCCACCGCCGACGGCTGCTGTCGGGCGCGGTCCTGGCACTGGTGGCCTTCGAGTTGCTGCCGTTGCCCCGCACCTTGTACTCGGGCGAGTATTCGCCGCTCAGTGACATCATGGCCGCCGACCCGCGTCCGGTCCGCGTCCTGAATCTGCCGGTCGGTGTCCGCGACGGCACCTCCTCGGCGGGCAACTTCAGCGCCCGGAACCAGTTCGAGCAGACCCGCCACGGCAAGGCCCTCCTCGGCGGCTACCTGTC
>JADZBZ010000415.1 GCA_020851835.1 Acidobacteriota bacterium | reverse complement strand
TCCTGATGCCCAACTGCCTCGCGTACCCGATCGTGGTGTTCGGGGCGCTCAAGGCCGGTCTGGTGATGGTGAACACCAACCCGTTGTACACCGTGCCCGAAGTGATCCATCAGTCGGTGGACAGCGGTGCGGTGGGCCTCGTCACCATCGACGTCTTTGCCCGGACGGTCGCCGACGCCCTGCCCAGGATACCGGTGCGCACGGTCGTGGTCGTCTCGATTGCGGACCTGCTGCCGCCCGTCAAGCGAGTGCTCGTGCACCTCGTGCAGAAATACGTCCAGAAGATGCTGCCGCCCATCACCTTCCCGCACATCACCTTCAGGCGCGCGCTGGCCGCCGGTGCGGTCCGCATGGCGGACGGCGCCGATCCGCGGGTTTACCAACAGGCCCTGACGCACGACACCGTGGCCGCTCTGCAGTTCACCGGCGGAACGACGGGCGTCGCCAAGGGCGCCATGCTGACGCACGGGAACCTGCTCGCCAACATCGAGCAGTGCCTGCAGGCGTGGCGGCCGTGGTTGACGACGGGAGAAGAGGTGATGCTCACCGCCCTGCCGCTGTACCACATCTTCGCCTTCACCGCGAACCTGATGCTCTTCTTCGTGACCGGCGGCCGTGACGTGCTCATCCCGAGCCCGCGCCCGCTGGCGAACCTGCGCAAGGTGCTCGAAACCGAGCCGATCACGTGGTTCACCGGCGTCAACACCCTGTTTGCGGGCCTCATGCACGAGCCGTGGTTCCTGGAACGGGGGGCGTGGACCTTCAAGGGTTCGGTGGCCGGGGGAATGGCCCTGGTGCCGGCGGTGGGGGAGCGCTGGGAGCAGGTGACCGGGACGCCCATCTTCCAGGGCTACGGCCTGACCGAGACCTCCCCGGTGGTGACGCTGAACCCGTTCCACCGTGTGAAGCGCGGGTCGATCGGCGTGCCCCTGCCAGGCACCGACGTCCGCATCGTCGACCCGGAGGGGCGCGACGTGCCGACGGGTGAGCCCGGCGAACTCATCGTGCGGGGGCCGCAGGTGATGCCGGGCTACTGGCAACGGCCGGACGAAACCGCCCGAGCCATCCGCGACGGGTGGCTCTATACCGGCGACGTGGCCCGGATGGACGAGGACGGCTACTTCTTCATCGTGGATCGCAAGAAGGACATGATTCTCGTCAGCGGGTTCAACGTCTATCCCAACGAAGTGGAGGCGGTCATCGCTTCGCACCCAGGCGTCAAGGACTGCGCGGTCGTGGGTGTGCCCGACGAGGATACCGGCGAGTGGGTGGTGGCCTACGTGGTTCGCCAGGATCCCGGCCTCACCGCCGAGGCCATCCGGGCGTTCTGCAGGCAGTCGCTGACCAACTACAAGGTACCCAAGCTGGTCATCTTCCGGGAAGACTTGCCGAAGTCTCCGATCGGCAAGGTGCTCCGCAGAGATCTCCGCGAGGACGCGGTCGCCGTGAAGGAGGCATAGGCCGCTCCCGATGGACAATCTCTGCCATACGCTGACCGGTGCGGCACTCGGCCAGGCCGGGCTGGCCAACCGCACGCGCTACGGCATGGTGACGCTATTGGTCGCGTCGAACCTGCCGGATATCGACGTCGCTGTCTTCTTCACCAACACGATGCCGGTCTCCTTCCGCCGCGGCTGGACGCACGGCGTACTGGCTCAAGTGCTGTTGCCCGTCGCGCTGGCGGCGGTGGTGTGGCTCGTCGGCAGACGGCAGACGGCCGACAACGGGCGCCAGCAGGCACGCGGCCAGCCGAACCCGGCCCTCGGCACCCAGCCCTCGCCCGTGTTCGCCCAACTCCTTCTGCTCTCGTACATCGGGTTGTACTCGCATGTCTTTCTCGACTACCTGAACAGCTACGGCCTCCGCGTGCTGATGCCCTTCTCGGGCCATTGGTTCTACGGCGACGCGCTCTATATCGTGGATCCGCTGATGTGGCTCGTATTGGGCGCCGGGGTCGCGATCTCCGCGCGAGCGGCCAGGCTGGGATCGGCCCGGCCCTGGCGGCCGGCCCGCTTGGCGCTGGCGGCGACGGCGGCCTACACGGTGGTCATGCTGGCGTCGAACACATGGGCGCGCGCAGTCGTACGCCACGACCTGACGCGTGCGGGCCAGGCGGCCGAGACGCCGTTCATGGTGACTCCTGTTTTCGGCAATCCGTTCCGGCGCGAGGTGCTCGTCGACACGGGGTCGCGGTACGAGAAGGGCCAGCTGTGGTTCGAGCCGGCGCCGCACTTCAGGCCGCTCGGCTATGGGGTGGACAAGGGATTCAATCAACCGGAGGCCAGGTCCGCGCTGGCCACGCCGCGCGCCGAGGCGTTTCTCGGCTGGTCGCGCTTCCCGTTCCTGGTCGTCGACCGAAGCGAGGCGCCCGCTCGTGTGTTCCTCAACGACTACCGCTACTCGGATGCCGGCGGCCGCGCCGGTTGGGCGGGCCTGCGCATCCAAGCGGGCGACTAGCCGCCGCCCGCGGTCCGCGGCCGTACCGGTTCGGCGGGCCTCCACTACAATCAGGCATGCGCCTCGTGCTCGCGCTCCTGCTCAGCCTGGCCGCGCCGCGCCCGTCGTGTGCCTGGGGCTTCGAGGCGCACAGGCTCATTGCCGATCGCGTGATTGACCTGCTGCCCGCGGCGTTGAAGCCGCTTTTCGAGGAGCACCGGGCCTTCATCGTCGAGCGGTCGATCGACCCAGACCTCTGGCGTACGGCCGGCTTCGAGTCCGAGCCGCCGAACCATTTTCTCGACATGGATCATCGCGCGTTCGGCCCGTATCCGTTCGAGGGGTTGCCGCGGTCCTACGACGAGGCGGTGCAGAAGTTCGGCCGCGCGTTCATCCAGGATCAGGGCCTGCTGCCATGGCGGGTGCCCGAGTTCTATGGACTGCTGCAACGTGGCTTCGCCTCGCTGAAACGGCCCAGCCCGTCCCCCTACGCCCTCGACGACATCGTCTACTACGTGGCTCTCCTCTCGCACTACGTGGCCGATGGCCATGTGCCGCTGCACGCTGTCGTCAACTACGACGGCCAGTTGACGGGCCAGCAGGGCGTACACGGCCGATGGGAGACCCAACTGTTCGAGCGCAACCGCGGGTCGATTTCGGTGAACCCCGCCGCCCCGCACGCGGTGACCGAGCCCAGGACCTTCATGTTCGACGTCCTGCTGGCGTCGAACCGCATGGCCGCCGACGTGCTCGCGGCCGACAAGGCGGCGGCCGCCGGGCGCGACTTCTACGACGACGCCTATTTCGCGGCGTTCGGCGTGCGAGCACTGCCCGGTCTGGAACAGCGGCTCAATGCGTCGGTGACGGCGGTGGCCGGGCTCATCATCGGGGCCTGGGAGCAGGCGGGCCGCCCCGACGTTCCGACGTCGCTTTCGCGAACTCCGCGTCCCGTACGCCGTCCTTAAGAGAGTGAACGTCTACTTCATCCCGCTGGCATCCGGGCGATTCGAACCCTACTACGAACAGGAGGAGCCGGACGAAGCCGCGCCCGCCGACGGCGCCACGCCCGGCTTCTTCGCCCGTCTGGCCGCCCGGTTCTCGCAGATGGTCCGCGAGGCGGAGCGGGAGCGCCACGAGCAGATCCATCAGCCGCCGGCCTCCGCCATGGCCCGGCTTCGCCGCACGCTGATGGGGTGGGTGGCCGAACACGTGGCCGAGCAGCGGCTGCTGTGGAAGCTTCGACGAGCCGACCGCGCGACTCTGCACGTGCCCGACGACATGGCCGACGCCACGGCCCTGCCGCTGTTGCGCCGAGGACTGCAGAAGGACGCGGATCGTCACCTGCGGCTGCTGGCGCTGCACGCCATTGGCCTGGTGGCCTCGGCACCGTTCATTGTGCTGCCGGGGCCGAACATCTTCGGCTATTTCTTCACCTTCACCGTGGTGGGCCACTTTCTCGCCTACCGCGGCGCACGGCGGGGCGCATCGGCGGTGGCGTGGAACGTCGTGCCGAACCCGGCGCTGACGACGATGAGGCTGGCGATGAGCGCGGCGCCACCGGAGTGCTACCGGCTGATTCACGAGGCGGCCGAGCAGTTGCGGCTTCCTCGAGTGGCGCGGTTCGTCGAACGGATGGCCGCACGACCTGCGTGATATTCTCGACCTCGTGACGCTAGCCGACCTGGCGGCCGCGCTCGGCTGCCCGTTTGAAGGCGACGGCAGCCTGGATCTGACGCGGGTGGCCACGATCGAGCAGGCCGGCCCCGGCGACCTCACCTTCCTTGGGAACATGAAGTACGCGCGGGCGCTGGCCACCACCCGGGCCTCGGCCGCGATCGTACCGCCCGATGTGACCGACGCCCCATGTGCGGTGGTGAGAAGCCCGGAGCCGTACGTCAGTCTCGCCCGGGCGGTGTCGGTGCTCGCGCCGCCGGCGCGGCCGGAGCCTGGGGCGCACCCACTGGCTGCGGTCGACCCGGCGGCGGTTGTGGATGCGACCGCCTCGATCGGCGCCTTCGCCTTCATCGGGGCTGGGGCGCAGGTCGGTGCGCGGACACTCGTGCACCCGCACGCCTTCATCGGCGCGGGCGCGACGATTGGGCCCGACTGTGTGGTGCACGCGCACGTCTCCATTCGCGAGCGGTGCGTGCTGGGTGCCCGCGTCGTGGTGCAGAACGGCGCAGTCATCGGCAGCGACGGGTTCGGATTCGCCACCACGGCCGACGGCTCGCACCTGAAGATTCCGCAGACGGCGCCGGTCGTCATCGAGGACGAGGTGGAGATTGGCGCCAACACGGCCATCGACCGGCCCGCCGTGGGCGAGACGCGCATCAAGGCGGGTACTAAAATCGACAACCTGGTGCAGATCGGACACGGCGTGGTGCTCGGGCGGAACGTGCTGCTGGCGGCGCAGGTGGGCATTGCGGGCAGCACGGCGGTCGGCGATTCCGTGATCATGGGCGGCCAGGTCGGCGTGGGCGGCCACCTCACCATCGGTGACCGCGTCAAGGCGGTCGGGCAGTCCGGCATCACCAATTCGGTCGAGGCCGGGCGGTTCGTCTCCGGCTACCCGGCGATCGACAACCTCGAGTGGCGCAAGGCGTCGGCCGTATTCCGGCGCCTGCCCGAGATGCGGAAGCGGCTGAAGGAACTCGAGGGTCGGCTCGAGGCGCTGGCGAAGACGTAAGTGGTGGCACGCATGCGGCGATGGACGAGATACGGAATCGCGCTGGTGGTGGCGACCGTGGTGTGGGAAGCGCTGGTGAGCGCGGCCGCGCGGCCGCCGAAACTGGACTACCAGCGGCTGCAGTTGCCCAACGGCCTGACTGTGATCCTGCACCCGGATCGTTCGACGCCCATCGTCAACGTGCAGCTCTGGTATCACGTGGGATCGAAAGACGAGAGGGCGGGACGGACCGGGTTTGCGCACTTCTTCGAGCACCTGATGTTCAAGGGCTCGCGCAACGTCGAACCCGAGCAGCACACCTCGATCGTGGCGTCGGTGGGGGGGCAGGCCAACGCGTATACCACCGAAGACACCACCGTCTTCTGGGAAACCGTGCCCTCGCACTACCTCCCGCTGGTGCTGTGGATGGAGGGTGACCGCATGGCCACGCTCCGGATCGACCAGGAGACGTTCGTGCGCGAGCGCGAGGTCGTCAAGGAAGAGCGCCGGATGCGGATCGAGAACCAGCCGTACGGGCGGCTGAACGAGATCATCTACGACCAGGCCTTCAGCGTGCACCCGTACCGGCATCCGGTGATCGGCAGCATGGAGGACCTGAACGCGGCGACGCTGGCCGACGTCCGCGACTTCTACGCCACGTATTACGTGCCGGCCAACGTGACGGCCGTCATCGCGGGCGATTTCGACACCGAGCAGGCCATCGCGCTGGTGAACCAGTACCTGGGCCGGGTGCCGAAGGCCGAGCGGCCCGTGCCGCGCGACATCCCGCGCGAGCCG
>JADZBZ010000414.1 GCA_020851835.1 Acidobacteriota bacterium | reverse complement strand
CGAAGCCGGCGATGAGCCACTGCGTGACCTCGTACGAACTGACGCCGTAGGTGATCGGCTGGCTGTAGCTCTGCACGTCGGCCAGGGAGAGCTGATCGAACCTCGCCGTGGTGTTGCTCCTGAACGTGAACGTGCCGAGCAAGGCCTGGCCGGGTTCGGAGCCGCTGCCACCCGACCGGTGACGGGCGATGCTCGTGCCGAGCCGCAGCGTGTGCCGGCCGCGCGACCAGGTCAGCGTGTCCTGGAACTGGAGCTGCTTGCTGTAGATGTCGGCCACGCGCGACTCGCCGATCTTGAACGGCGCCGAACCGCTGCGCGAATAGGTCGTAGACAGGTTCTGGGCCTCCCACTTCGTGACCGGATCGCCATGGCTGTAGGATGCGCGGACTTCGTTCAGCACGTTCGGCGTCACCACCCAGGTGTGATTGACCTGGCCGGTCACCGACGAGCGCGTGTACCGGCGCGCGACGGTCGGCGCGTTGTTGCCAACAACCGCATCGTTGGGGTTCGTGTCGAAGAACGTGTCGACGTTGGCACGCACCATGAGCGATTGCGCCGGCGAAATCGTGTGATCGAGACGGCCGTCGAACAGCTTCTGGCGGTAACGGCCTTCGTACTGCAGGCTGCCGTCGATCAGCACATACGACGGTAGCGTGTCGGAGAGGAGCGTGGTGCGGTCCTGTCGCGTGTAGTCGCCGGTGAGGAAATAGAACGTCCGGTCCCTGACCAGAGCGCCGCCGATTGAGGCCGAGTACTGGTTGAGTACGTCCGGCACGTCGGCCGGGTCGATCGCCGTGAGCTGGCTCGGCGTCACGCACGTCGAGACCGACGGCGCACAGTAGCCCGATGTCCCGAAGGTCTTGGCCTGCCAGCTCCCGGGCCGGCCCAGATAGAGCGCTTCGCCGTGCATGCCGTTGCTGCCCGACTTGGTGACGATGTTCAGCGCCGGACCCGACGTCCAGCCGAACTCGGCCGAGAACGCGTTGGTCATCGCCGACAGCTCTTTGATCGCGCCCACCGGTACCGTGGCCACCATCGTCTGGCGGCCCCAGCTCTCGTCGTTGTTCGCGCCGTCGAGCATGAACGTAGTCGTGCGGCGGCTGCCGCTGCCGGTGATGAAGTAGGTGGCGTTGACGAACAAATCGCCCGTGCCCTTGCCCTGGCGGAACGCCGAGTTGAGGAGCGGAATCGACGTGATCTTGCGGCCGAGGATCGGCGTGTCGTCGATTGACGGGCTGTCGAACCGGCGTCCGATCTGCGAGTTCGCCCGCACGCCGTGTTCCGTGCCGTACACGGTCACGACACTCGTGCCGCCGCTGGCGACGAGCTGGACCCTGACCGACGATACTTCCGACGCGCGGAGCGCGAGACCCGTGACGTCGTCAGCCGTGAAGCCGGTCTTGGCGACGCTGATGGTATAGGTGCCATCGAGCGGCAACGCCGGAATATTGACGGTGCCCTGCGCGCCCGACATCACGTCGCGCGTCGCCCCGGTAGCGTTGTTGCGAATCGTCACCTTCGCGTCGGCGACGGCGGCGCCGGTCTGGTCGACGACCACCACCATGATGGCCGCGTTGTTCGGCGATTGAGCGAACACCCGCCCGGCCAGCAGGCACAGCAGAATCGCGGCCGACGTAATCCTCACGGACGTCATGGCATCTCCACTACGAAGGGAATGGCCGCTCTCAAAACCTTGTGGATGGACAGGGCCTTGTTGGTATCATCCACGTCCATGTCCGTGTCCGGCGTTTACAATATCACCCCGACTCCCTTCAGCGACGACGGCGCCGTCGACGTGGAGAGCCTCCAGCGTCTGACCGCGTTCACGCGCGAGAAGGGTGTGGACGGCATGACCATCCTCGGCGTGCTCGGCGAAGCCGACAAGCTTACCGAGGCCGAGCGCGACCTGGTCGTCCGCACCACCATCGAGGCGGCGGGTCCCGCGTTCCCGGTGTGCGTCGGGACGACGCATCCGGGGACGGATGGATGCATCGCCTACAGCCGGCGCGCGCAGGAACTGGGTGCGCGGGCCGTGATGGTGGCGCCGCCGCGTCTGGCGCGCCCCAACGATGCGGCCCTCGAGCGCCACTACAAGGCCGTGGCCGACGCCATCGACCTCCCGGTCGTCGTCCAGGACTTCCCGCCGGCTGTCGGCGGCACCCTGATGAGCGTGGATCTGATCGGGCGGATTGCGGCCGCCTCGCCGAGGTGCCGCTGGCTCAAGCTCGAAGACGAACCCTCACCGATGAAAGTCGGTCAGGTTCGCGCCGCCAGCCCAGACGTTGTCATCCTGGGCGGATTGGGGGGAATGATGTTCCTCGAGGAATTGCGGCACGGCGCCCACGGGACGATGACCGGCTTTGCCTATCCCGAGATCCTGGTGGACGTGTACCGCAGGTTCTCGGCCGGCGACGTCGACGGAGCAACGGCGGTGTTCTACAAGTACCTGCCGCTCATCCGCTTCGAGAATCAGCCGCGGATCAACCTGGCGCTCAGGAAGCACATCTATCACCGCCGCGGCGCCATCGCCTCGCCGCGCGTGCGCTCACCGTTCGCGCCAGTGGATGCGGAGACACTGGCCGACCTCGACGACATCCTCCGGAGACTGGAACTGAGCTGATGGACCTCGGACTCAAGGGAAAGCGTGCGCTCGTCCTGGCGGCGAGCCGTGGACTCGGCTATGCCTGCGCCCGCGGACTCGCGCAGGAGGGCTGCCAGGTGGTGATGTGCAGTCGAGACGAGGCGCGCATCAACGCCGCCGCGGCCGAGATACGCAAGGACACCGGCGCCAGGGTCGAGGCCGTCGTGGCCGACGTGAGCAGCCCGACCGAGGCCGAGCGACTCGTGGGCGCGGCGGTCGCCTCCTACGGTGGCCTCGAGATCCTCGTGCACAACGCGGGCGGCCCGCCGGCTGGTCCCTTCACGGCCATCACCGAGCCGCAGTGGAAGCAGGCCTTCGAGCAGAACCTCATGAGCTTGGTCCGCCTCGTGACCGCGGCGGTACCCGAGATGAAGAAGGCCGGCTACGGACGCGTGCTCACCATCGCGTCCTCGTCGATCAAGCAGCCGATTCCGAACCTCGTACTCTCCAACGCGTTCCGCGCCGGGGTCTGGGGCCTGGCGAAAACGATGTCGCAGGAGCTCGGGCCGCAGGGGATTCTCGTCAACGTGATCGCGCCCGGCCGCATCTCGACCGAGCGCATCGCCGAGCTGGACCAGGCCAACGCAACCCGCACGGGAAAGTCCATCGACGAGGTGCGAAAAGCCTCGGTCGCGACCATTCCGCTGGGTCGGCTCGGCGATCCAGAAGAGTTCGCGAACCTCGTGGTGTTCCTCGCGTCCGCGAAGGCGAGCTACATCTCGGGGCAGGGGATCTTCGTGGACGGCGCCGCCGGTATCGCGCTCTGAGAGCTGGCCTACCTGGGCCCGCTGCCAACGGACCCGGGGAACGCCTTCACGCCGGCATGTCGCCAGGCGGCCCGAGGCGCTCGCCTCCTGTGTATACTTCTGCCGTCCGCTGCTCGTTGCAAACCGCGTTTCGTGGAGGTAAGACGGATGACCGCTCGCACAATGCTCCTGACTGTCGCCATTTCCGTCGCTCTCGTGGCGTGCGGCTTCCAGACCGCCCAGCCCGTCGCTCAGCAGGAGCCCGCCGCTCCGGCGCCGGGCGGCGGCATGCTCGGTTCCGCGGATCAGCGGGCCAAGCAGGAAGCGCTCGAAAAGGCCACGCCGCAACTCAAGGTCACTGAAGAGGTGCTGCGGTTGTCCGTACCCGGCCAGACCATCGGCGAAACGGTGGGGGTGGCCAAGAACTCGCAAGGACATCTCTTCGTGTTCTCGCGCACCGGCAAGACGGCCACCGTCAAGGGCAGCGCCGCCTCCATGCTCTTCGAGTTCGACCAGAACCTGAAGTTCGTGAAGGAATGGGGTCCCAATAACTATGCCTCCGGCTTCGCCCACACCGTGCGCGTCGACAAGGACGACAACGTGTGGATGGTGGACGAAGGCGCGAACATGATCGTGAAGTTCCGTCCCGACGCGAGCGTGGCGATGGTGCTCGGCCGCAAGGAGGAACCGCTCGACTGGCTCGAGAAATTCGTCGAGGAGGGCGACCATCTCGAGGGTACTCCCACGGCGCGCCCCGGCGTGTTCAACCGTCCGACCGACGTGACGTGGGATGCCAACGGCAACATCTTCGTGTCCGACGGCTACAACAACTCCCGCGTCGCCAAGTTCACGAGCGATGGTACGTGGGCGAAGGCGCTCGGTGAACGCGGCGCCGCCCCGAACCAGTTCAATACGCCGCACGCCATCACGTCGGATGCGCGTGGGAACATCTACGTGGCCGATCGCGGGAACCGTCGCGTCCAGGTGCTCAACCCGGCGCTCGAGCCGGTGCGTATCATCGAGGGGATGGGCGCACCCTGGTCGGTCTGCCTGTCGCCGGGCGCCACCCAGTATCTGTTCTCGGGCGACGGCAACGGCAAGATCTACAAGTTCGACCTGGATGGAAAACTGATGGGGTGGGCGCAGACGGGCCTGGGACACGGGCAGTCGGGCTGCCTCGTGCACGAGCTGCACTGCGAGTCGGAGACGGTGCTCTACAAGGGCGACTGCTCGACCTGGCAGGTCGAGAAGCTCACGATCGGCCAGTAGCGTTCAGCGCGAACCCAGCCGCCACGCCACGAACAGCCCGGCCACGCCGAGCGCCAGCAGCACCTGGCGCTCGGTGGCCGGGTTGAACGGATCATCGGCCACCTTCAACCGAAGTCGCGAGCGCATCCATCCGCCTTGCGCGT
>JADZBZ010000413.1 GCA_020851835.1 Acidobacteriota bacterium | reverse complement strand
CTGCCCGTGGCTTTCGGTGCCCCCCTGCGGCTGCGGCTGGAGAGCCAGCTCGGCTACAAGATGGTGAAATGGATCCGGTCGATGGAGCTCGTCGCCAGCTACGATGACATTGGAGAGGGCTGCGGCGGCTGGCGAGCCGACCTGCTGCACTACAGCCGGCTGGCGCCCATCTGATGACAAGCAGAGGACAAGACGATGACTGACCGAGACGAGACGGCCGCACCCGACTTCCGGGCAGGCGTGTCATTGCAGCAGCTTCCCGACGGTGGCCTGCTCGCCGGACGGGTGGATTCAGACGAGGTGGTCCTGGCCAGGCGAGGCGACGAGATCTTCGCGATAGGGGCGCATTGCACGCACTATCATGGGCCGCTGGCCGAGGGGCTCATTGTCGGCGACACGGTGCGCTGTCCGTGGCACCACGCCTGCTTCAGTCTTCGCACCGGCGAAGCGCTACGTGCGCCGGCGCTCGACCCGGTCGGCTGCTGGCGCGTGGAGCGGGCCGGCGATACGGTGTTCGTCCGCGAAAGGCTGCCGGCACCCCTCCCGCGCCCGTCCGCCCGCTCGCGCGAGGAGCCAACCTCCATCGTCATCGTCGGTGGCGGCGCTGCCGGGCTGGCCGCGGCCGACATGCTCCGCCGCGAAGGGTACGGTGGCGCCATCACGATGCTCAGCGCCGACGAGGCGCCGCCGTGCGATCGTCCGAACCTTTCGAAGGATTTTCTGGCCGGCACGGCGGAGGCAGACTGGATCCCCTTGAGGTCGCCGGAGTTCTACACCGAACAACGCATCGACCTGGTGCTCGGTGCGCGGGTCGCGTCGCTCGATGTCAAGGGCTGCCGGGTCGACCTCGTGGACGGCCGGTCGTACACCTTCGGCAGGCTGCTCATGGCGACAGGCGCCACTCCCGTTCAACTGGCCTTCCCCGGCGAGCCGGCGATTCCGATCCATTACCTGCGCACGTTCGCTGATAGCCAGGCGATTATCGCCAGCCTCGCTGGCGCCAGGCGGATCGTGGTCGTCGGTGCGAGCTTCATTGGCCTGGAGGTCGCGGCATCGCTGCGCACCCGGGGGCTCCTCGTGGACGTCGTCGCGCCCGACACGGTGCCTCTCGGCCGGGTCATGGGGGAGACGGTGGGCGGATTCATCAGGAAGGTGCACGAGGACCACGGCGTGGCCTTTCACCTGGGCGCCACCGTCAGCCGGATAGACGATCGGACCGTCACGCTGAGCGACGGAACGAAGCTGGAGGCGGACGCCCTCGTCGCGGGAGTGGGCGTGCGGCCTTCCATCGAGCTTGCCGAGAAGGCCGGCCTGGCCGTCGATCGCGGTGTCACCGTCAACGAGCACCTCGAGACAAGCGCGCCGGGTGTGTTTGCCGCCGGCGACATCGCGCGATGGCCCGACCCGCACACCGGCGACCGCATCCGCGTCGAGCACTGGGTCGTGGCGCAAGGCCAGGGGCAGACGGCGGCAAGGAACATGCTGGGCGGTCGTGAGGCGTACGATGCCCTGCCGTTCTTCTGGAGCCAGCACTACGACATCCGTATCAACTATGTCGGGCACGCCGAGGCCTGGGACGATGTGGCCATTGATGGCCGTCTCGACGCCCGGGACTGCACCGTGACGTACAACCGCGCCGGCCGGACGGTGGCCGTCGCGACCATCGGCCGCGACCTTCAAAGCCTCGAGGCCGAGAGGGCGATGGAGAGCGGCGGCGAGGGATTCACCGGCCGGCAGTCGCCCGTGGGAAGATGATCGTGCCGCCGGGTCTGAATCACGCCTCTCATTGCGTCGCCGCGTCGAATGATCCCGCTCGCGTTGTCAACCGAGGAGCAGCCTGATCAGCCCGAGCGCGAAGAGCAGGACGAGCAGCGTGAGGGGCCAGAAGCGGACCAGCGCACGGACGACGTCGCGCACGTTCTCACCCACACGCTCCCAGACGAATGCGGACAGCATCATCGCCGGGATCACCATGACGACAAGAGCGAAGACCTGAAACACGCCCGGCACGCGTTGCACGGTGTCCCCACCGAACCCGACGATCAGGAACAGGAACGCGAGATAGCAGACGATGGTCAGCAGACTGCGCGCGACCTCGCCGGGGGTGCGCGCCGCCGCCACGAAGACGCTGGGCGCGGTGTGACGGGCCTTGAACACGCCCGGCCGGATGCGCATCTTCTGGTAGAGGTGATCCTCCGCCACGATATCGGCCGGTCCCTCGCCCTCCTCGAGCGTGTCGGCCGCGCTGCCGGCATTTTTCTTGAACTGGCGATAGAGGCTCAGGCCGATCCCGAGGCGTTCTGCCGCGTCGATCTCCTTCCTGGTCGGAGGTTCGGACGATGGCGCTCGGTCGGACATCGGCTGCGCGCTCGCGCGCGAGCAGTCTACCGCAGCCTCGGACGAGCCGCAAACCGTCGGAGCGGTCGGCCGCGCCGAGGTTCGGGCGTTCGTTTCATTCTGAATCTTTCGCCCCCATCCGAGCCGGGCGCCCGGCCAGAGGGCGGGCCATTTCGCGTCGTCGGCCCTGCTCGCGGCGTGTAAGCTGTGATCGGCGCAGGATTCGGTTCGACAAAGCGTCGTCCGGATTTCGCGGTTACGTTCGCGGAGGTCAGACGTGTCAGACACCACCAACGATGTCGTCGCCCGGCAACCTGGGGCCAGTGTTGCGGCCGAGGATGGACAGAAGGCTCCGAACCGGATCACGGCGTTGCAGGGATTCGGGCAGTCGGTCTGGCTGGACTACCTGCGGCGCAGTCTGTTCGCGAGCGGTGAGTTCGGCCGGCTGATTGCTGAAGACGGGCTTCGCGGGGTCACCTCCAACCCATCCATCTTCGAAAAGGCGATCGCGGGCAGCACCGACTATCTCAACGCCCTGCAGGACATCGAGCGGCGTCGCGATCTCGAGCCCATGGCGCTGTACGAGGCGCTGGCCATTCGCGATATCCGTGATGCCGCCGACCTGCTGCGCCCGGTGTACGACGCGACCGAACGGACGGATGGTTACGTGAGCCTGGAAGTGTCGCCGTACCTGGCCCACGACACTACGGCCACGATCGAAGATGCGCGTCGCCTCTGGAGCGCCGTCAGTCGCGACAATGTGATGATCAAGGTGCCGGCCACCACCGAAGGCGTGCCGGCCATTCGTCAACTGGTCAGCGAAGGCATCAACGTCAACGTCACGCTGCTGTTCGGCATCGCCCGGTACGAAGAGGTCGCGCAGGCCTACATCGACGGCCTCTCGACATTCGTCGAGCATGGCGGTCACGCGGCCAAGGTGGCCAGCGTTGCCAGTTTCTTCGTGAGCCGAATCGACACGATGGTGGACGGCCTGCTGACGCAGCGACTGGCGACCGCCACCGATGAGGGCGTCCGCGCCTCGCTGACCGGCCTCCTCGGAACCGTCGCGATTGCCAATGCCAAGCTGGCCTACCAGCGCTATCTGGCGCTCGGTCGCACCGCCGAGTGGCAGCGGCTGGCCGCCAAGGGGGCGCATCCACAACGTCTCCTGTGGGCGAGCACCAGCACCAAGAATCCTCGTTACCGGGACGTCCGATATGTCGAGGAGCTGATCGGCCCGGAAACGGTGAACACGATGACGCCGGCGACGCTCGAGGCGTTCCGCGATCACGGGCAACTCGAGGCAAGGCTCGAAGAGCACCTCGAGAGTGCGCACGAGGCGATCGAGGGGCTGGCGCGCGTGGGCATTTCTCTCAGTGAGGTGACCGACCGGCTGACCGAGGATGGAGTCACGTTGTTCAGCGAGGCGTTCGACACGCTGCTCGCGGCCGTGGACAAAGGACGGCAAAGCGAGCTCACGTCGATGCTGAATCGGCAGCGCCATACGCTCCCTCAGGATCTCGCGGTCGAGGTCGCGGACGTGGTGGCGGAGTGGCAGCAGTCGGGCAAGGCACGGCGTCTGTGGGGACGCGACGCCACGCTCTGGACCGGTGGCGACGAGAACCGCTGGCTGGGCTGGCTGGACGTCACCGACGATCAACTGGCGCACATCGGTCCGCTGAGAGACGTCGCCGCGGAGGTGGCCAACGCCGGCGTGTCGCACGCCGTGCTGCTCGGCATGGGTGGGTCGAGCCTGGCGGCGGAGGTGATGCGAACGACCTTCGGCACGATCAAGGGCTTTCCCGAGCTGCACGTGCTGGACTCCACCGATCCCGCGCAGATCGCGGCGACCGAGAGCGCCGTGGATCTCGCGCATACGCTCTTCATCGTGTCGAGCAAGTCGGGCACGACACTCGAGCCCAACATCCTGCTGCAATACTTCCTGGAGCGCGTGACGGGAGTGGTTGGTGAGAGCCTGGCGGGCGGCCATTTCATGGCCATCACCGATCCCGATTCGACGCTCCAGCACACCGCCGAGCGCGAGCGGTTCCGTCAGGTGTTCTTCGGCGTGCCGAGCATCGGCGGACGCTATTCGGCCCTCTCGAACTTCGGACTCGTCCCGGCGGCGTTGATGGGCGTCGACATCGGGCAGTTGCTCGACCGGACGGAACTGATGGTGCATTCCTGTGCGGCGAGCGTCCCCGCCGAGGAGAACCCGGCGGTCGTCCTGGGCGCCATCCTGGGGACGCTGGCCGGCGCGGGTCGTAACAAGGTGACGCTGGTGACCTCGGCGGGCATTGCGGGCCTCGGCGCCTGGCTCGAGCAACTGATCGCCGAATCCACGGGCAAAGACGGGAAGGGTCTCATCCCCGTCGATCGCGAGCCGCTCGGCGATCCGCGCGTCTACGACCAGGACCGGCTGTTCGTCCATCTGCGCCTTGATTCCCAGCCGGATCCCGTGCAGGATGTCGCGGTCGATGCACTGGAGCGCGCCGGGCAGCCGGTCGTGCGGATTGGCGTCGCCGACCTCTACGGCATCGGTCAGGAGTTCTTCCGCTGGGAGATGGCTACGGCGGTGGCCGGCGCCATCATCGGGATCAATCCGTTCGATCAGCCCGATGTGGAAGCGAGCAAGGTCGCCACGCGCGAGCTCACCTCCGCGTTCGAAACAACCGGCACGGTTCCCGCTGAGACGCCGATCTTCGCGGAGGCGGGACTCGAGCTGTTCACGGATGCGAACAACGCCGCCGCCTTGGAACAGGTACTGGGCGGCGAGCGATCGATCGCCGCGTACCTGCGGGCGCACCTGAGCCGGATTCAGCGCGGCGACTACTTCGCGATGCTGGCCTACCTCGCGATGAACCAGCCGCACGAGGAGGCTTTGCAGGCCATGCGACAGGCGGTCCGGGACCAGAGGCGCGTCGCGACCTGCCTGGGCTTCGGCCCACGCTTCCTGCACGCGACCGGTCAAGCCTACAAAGGGGGGCCAGATACCGGCGTCTT
>JADZBZ010000412.1 GCA_020851835.1 Acidobacteriota bacterium | reverse complement strand
TGGTCTTCCTCTTCGGGCGGCATCGCTTCGCGCAGCGCGAGAATGGCCGGCCAGTCGAACTCGATGTCGGGGTGCTGATCCTCGACGTGACGGATGGCTTCCTCGTCTAGAGCGGGGCGCCCGATGAGAACCCCGGGCGCGGTACGGTACCAGTAGAGGACGCGCGCCGGCTCGCCCGGCGCGGGGCTGTGCAGAAGAAAGGTGTGTTCGAACCCTCTGCGGTCGCGAGTAAGGCGAAGGAACGGCACGCCCCGGCCCTATCGGCGGCCCCGGGCGGTCGGACGTTTAACCGCCTTGGACGCCCCGCCCCGGCCGGCTTTGGTCTTGGCCGCCGGCCTGGTTTTGTCGGTGGCCTTCACTGCCTTGCCTGGGGCCTTGGCAGGGTTGCCGGCCTTGGCGGTCTTGGCGGGCGCGGATGGCCTGGCCGCCCCGCTCGGCTTGGCTGTCTTGGCCGGCTTGGCGGCGGCCGGAGCCGCCTTGGCCGATCTGCCGGCCCTGGCTGCGGCGGCGGCTTCGGCCTTGACGACCAGCGGCGAGCGATAGACCTGAGTGAATCGCACCTGTTGATCCAGGCCGACGTGGTAGGTCCAGATCTCGGCCACGGGCAACTGGAGCTCCTCGCAGAGCCGGCGTGCCGTGTCGAGGGCCTGGCCCGGCACGTACAAGTGGAACGGCACCTTCAGCTTGCTGAACATGCCCCACTCGAACTGGGCTTCGAGGGTCGTCACCGACTCGACGGTTTCCACCTCGACGGTGCCCTCGAGTCGACGTCCACGTTCCTGGCTGTAGAGCACCAGGTCGGGGTAGGCAGTCAGGTCACCAAGCGAAACAGACTCGTTCTGTTCGGGGCCAGGATTGATGGCCACCTCGTGCTTGCGCTTGTAGCGAACCTGCAACTGACGAATTACACGATCGTGCTCGAGTTGTTCGCGAATCGGGCGGGTCAGAATGGGGCTCACTAGGCCTCCGGGAGACTCCAGAAGAGGCGCTACTATAGCACGCGGTATTTACAACGACCCGGCTGCAATTCGCCGCATGCACACTTTTTTGCCGAATTCCGGCTTCTAAAGGGCATGGAGACCCCGCGGTCTCGGTCAATGACCAGAAATGTAGCCACCTCCTCCATCTCGATGCGAACCGTCCATCTCATCGGCGCGCCGCTCGACCTGGGCGGCAACCGGCGGGGCACTGACATGGGCCCCTCGGCCTTCCGCATCGCCGGTCTGGCCGACCAGATCGGCAGCCTGGGCCTCGCAGTCGTCGACAAGGGCGATGTGCCCTCCCCCATCCCCGAGCGGAAGGGCCCGGGCGACCCGCGCAAACGGTACGTCAAGGCCATCCAGCGGGTGTGTCAGAAGCTGTACGAGACCACGCTGGCGTCTCTCGAGGAGGGCGCGATGCCGATTGTCCTCGGCGGAGACCACAGCCTCGGGGCCGCATCCGTGGCCGCCAGCGCCGCCTACACGCGGCGCCGCGGCAAGCCGCTCGGTCTCATCTGGATGGACGCCCACGGCGACATGAACAGTCCGGCCACCAGCGAATCGGGCAACGTGCATGGCATGCCGCTGGCGTCGCTGCTTGGCGGCGAACCGGCCGAACTGGCGCACTTTCATGGATCGGGGCCGGCCGTGCGGTCCCAGCACACCGTGCTTGTCGGCATCCGGAACCTGGATCCCGTCGAAAAAGAGATCGTCAAGGCGTCGAAAGTGCACGTCTTCACGATGAAGGACGTGGACCGTCTGGGCGTGGCCGAGGTGATGGCGCGAGCGCTGGCCCTGGCGGGCCGGGGTACGGGCGGCATCCACATCTCGTTCGATCTGGACGTGTGCGACCCGGGCATCGCCCCGGGCGTCGGCACGCCCGTCAAGGGCGGGCTCGACTACCGCGAGGCGCACGTAGTGATGGAAATGGCGGCCGAAACCGGTCGCCTGCTGGGACTGGACCTGGTCGAAGTCAACCCGACGCTGGACATCCGCAACACGACGGCGGAACTGGGCGTGGAGTTGGCGCTGTCGGCGCTCGGCAAGCAGATTCTCTAGCCCTTCATCGCCCGAGCTTCCTCGAGCATGCTCTCGAGCGTGTCCATGAGCATCAGCAGCGAGTAGGGCTTTTCGACGAGCCGCGTGAGCGGCCGGATGGCCTCGAGGTCGGCCGATTCGCTGCGCAGGCCCGAGAAGATGATCACGGGCACCTCAGGCGGCATCGAGACGACGACCTCGCGTCCGGTGCCGCGGCGCAGCCGCAAGTCGACGATGGCCGCCGCCGGACGCTGTTTCTTGATGGCGTCGAGTCCCTCGTCTGCGGTTTCCGCGGTGACGACGGTGTATTGGCGCATCTGGAGGAACTTCACCAGCGGCTGCCTGACGGCGGAGTCGTCTTCGACGACGAGGATGATGGGAGAGGGTTCGTGGACCACGGTCGGTTCGGTTCGAGCCCGCTTATTGTCTGCCATCCGGCCCCAAAACGACAAGCGCCGGTCATGTCCCGGCGGGTCATCCAGGCGTCTAGATCTGGTGGGCCGCGCAGGGATCGAACCTGCGACCCTCTGCTTAAAAGGCAGGTGCTCTACCACTGAGCTAGCGGCCCCGGGGGAGATTGTACAGGCTCTCGGCTCTCGGCTCTAGGCCCTCGGCCGTCGGCTTTCCCGCCCGGTCACCAATTTGGCATCTATCCATGCGCGACTTTTCTCTGCCTTTCCATCTGCAGGAGCTTGCGTGTCTCCTCGTGCTGCGCCTCTTCGAGAACGCGGCGCGGGTCCCCCTCCTCTACCACGCGCCCGTTGGCCAGGATCATCACGCGGGTCGAGAAGTCGCGAACGAAGTCGTCGTCGTGTGAGGTCAGCAGCAGCGCCCGGCCGGAGGCGGCCAGCGCCCTGA
>JADZBZ010000411.1 GCA_020851835.1 Acidobacteriota bacterium | reverse complement strand
TGTTTCACCGTCGAGTCGAACTTCGTCGGATCACCGGCGATGAAGGCCTTCGACGCATGCGCCGGATCGATCGACGCCGCTCGCTCCTTCGCGTACGCCTTCGAGAGCAGCCCCTCGGCCGGCACCTGCACGAATGCCGGGTCCGCATAGTAGGTGTCGCGATCAGCGTAGGCCAGCTTCATCGCCTCGGTGACGGTGTGCAGATAATCGGCGCTGCCGAACCCCATCGCGCGCAGGTCGAACGTCTCGAGGATGTTCAGCGTCTGCAGCAGCATCGGTCCCTGGCTGCCAAAGCCGTGCTTGTAGACGGTGTAGCCCCGGTAAGTGGTGTGGGCCGGCTCTTCGATACGAGCGAAGAACTCGGAGAAGTCCGACAGGTCGAACGGCGCGCCGTGCTCTTGAAGGAACGCCACCATCTCGCGCGCGAGGTCGCCCTTGTAGAAGAGGTTGCGCGCGGCCACAATACCCGCCGCCCGCCCCCGGCCCTTCGCCGCGCGCTCGGCCTCGACCATCCTCGTGAGCGTGCGCGCCAGGGCGGGCAGCCGGATGGTATCGCCGGCCCGGTAATACGACCCATCGGGCTTGTACCAGTACTGCTGATTGTCGGGCCACTTGTCGAAGAGCCGCTTCTGGTTGACGATGGCCCGGGCCGTGCTGGTGCGGAGCGGAAAGCCCTTCCCGGCGTACGCGATGGCCTGCGCCGCCACCTGCTCGAAGCTCATCGTCCCCCACTTCTCGAGCACGGTGAGGGCGGCGTGCAGGGCGCCGGGCACGACGGCCGGGTCGAGTCCCTCACCGGCGAGCGTCTTGTGGCGCGAGAGGAACCAGTCCACGTCCACCGCCTTCGGTGCCCACCCCTGTCCGACGATAGAAGTGACTTTCGCGTCCTGTCGGGGGTAGACCAGTACGAGAGCTTCGCCGCCCAGGCCGTAGAGATCCTGCTCCACGACGCCGCCCACGAGCAGTGCCGTCACGCCCGCGTCGAAGGCGTTGCCTCCCGCCAGGAGCGTGGCAAACGCCGCGGCCGTCGTGAGCGGGTGTCCGGTCGACACGCCGGCGTTGGGCCCGGCCACCGCTGGTCGCAGGGCCGCGCCGGCGGGTTGCCGGTCCTGAACCGGCACCTGCGCCAGCGGCGGTGCGCCGGTCATACCCACGAGCAGGCCGGCAACGCTGACCAGGAACAGACGCGAGTGGCGATGGCGCAGCATGGTGAGGTCTCCTGGCGCGATGCTATCATCCGGACCCATCTCTCGGAGCCGCGACACTCTTCTGCGTTCGCGTTCAGCTATCATCGGCTGTCTGGGACGGGCCACCGGACCCAGGCCGCCATGCTCCGCACTCAACTGTCCGCCGGTCGCCTTCGCTGGTGCCTGTCCTGATGCGGGTGTTGATCACCAACACCCGCCTCGATGGACGCGGCGGCACCGAAACCTTCACGCGGCAACTGGCCCGCGGTCTCCAGTCACGCGGCCACACGGTGATGGCCTACAGCAGCGACGCGACGGAACTGCCCAGGATGCTCGAAAGCGACGTCATCCCGGTGGCGACCGACCTCACCCGCCTGGCCGTTCGTCCCGACATCATCCACGCCCAGCACCACCTCGACGCCATGTCTGCGCTGCTGTCGCTGCGCGGGGTACCCGCGGTGTATCACTGCCACGGCGCCGTCTGGCGCGAATCGGTGCCGGCACATCCGCGCATCCTCGAATACCTGGCGGTATCGGACACCCTGGCCGAACGCCTGGCCGTGGAGTTCTCCATTCCGCCGGATCGCATCTCGGTGCTGCTCAACGCCGTGGACCTGTCGCGTTTCCAGCCGCGGGGCAATCCGCCCGGCCGGCCCGGGCGCGCCCTGGTGTACCACAGCCGGCATGACGCCCGCAGCGCGCCGGTTCGGGCCATCGCCGAAGCAACCACCCGGCGCGGCATCTCCCTCGACTGCGTGGGCGCACGCTTCGGCCGGGCCACCGAGCGTCCCGAATCGCTGCTCCAGGACTACGACCTCGTCTTCGCGTCTGGTCTCTCGGCCCTCGAGGCCCTCGCGTGCGGCTGCGCCGTCGTCGTGCTGGGTCGCACGAGTTGCGGAGCGCTGGTCGGAGACGCCAACTTCGACCGCTTCCGGCGGGTAAATTTCAGCCTGCCCGTCAACGCCGCGCCGCCTTCCGCCTCCAGCATCGGTTGCGAGATCGACCGCTACGACCCGGCCGAGGTGCTGCGTGTGTCCTCGCGCACGCGCGCGGAGGCCGGCTTCGACCGGCTCCTCGACGCGCTGGTGCCGGTGTACGAGCGCGTGGTCGCGAGCCACGCCGGCGCCGTGGAAGATCCCGATGCCGAAAGCCGTGCCGCAGCGCACTACCTGCGGCGCATTGTTCCGCTGGTGAAGATGACCGACCGCCTGCTCGACGGCCAGTGGTCGTCGCCCACCAGGGCGACGTCCCTCGAGGAACTGCGCGCCGAGGTCGAGGTGCTCCGACGCCGGGTGGAGACGATCGGGTGAGGGTGCACTTCATCGGCGTCGCCGGCCGCGCAATGGGCGGCATCGCCATCGCCCTCGTGCGTGCCGGCCACCGCGTGTCCGGGTCGGACGAAGACGCCTACGAGCCCATGCGAGGCTGGCTCGAGCAGGCCGGCATCCGCGCCACGTGCTATGCGGCGGATCACGTGCCGCCAGATGCTGACGCGATCGTGGTTGGCCGCCGCGTCGCGACCGACAACGTGGAAGTGCGGTACGCCCGGCAGGCCAGCCTGCCGTGCCTGTCGTTCCCGGCGTTTCTGCGGATGCACTATCTGAAGAACTCGAGAAATGCCGTGGTCGCCGGCGGGGTCGGCAAGACCACCACCACGGCACTGCTCGCCTGGATCCTCGAGCACGCCGGCAGGCATCCGGATTTCCTGATTGGCGGCATGGCCCGCAACTTCCAGGAGTCGTGCCGGCTGTCTGGCGCGGGGCTGACCGTGCTCGAAGGCGACGAGTACGCGTCGGGGCCGGACGACGACCTGGCGAAGTTCATGCACTACCGGCCCGAGGTGGCGATCGTCACCAACCTGCTGGCGGACCATCCCGACCTGTATCCGGAGCCAGACCAGATGCACGACCTCTTCGCCACGCTGGTCGGCCTGGTCCCTTCGAGCGGATGCCTCGTGTGCTGGTCCGACGACCTGGCGTCCATGCGGCTGGCCAGCACGGCCTCGTGTGCCGTGGTGACCGCCGGCACGGGGCCCGAAGCGGATGCGCGCGTGGCTGATGTGCGACTCGCCGCACACGGCACGGCGTTCACGCTCGATGGCGTCCGGGTTGAATTGCCGCTGCACGGCTGGATGAACGTGCGCAACGCGGCGATGGCCGCCGTAGCTGCCAGCAGGTTTGGTGTGCCGTTGACCAGTGCAGCCAGGGCGCTGGCACGGTTCGAGGGACTGGCGGATCGCCAGGACGCGTTCGAGGCCGGCGGTCGAATCGTGGTGCGGGACAAGGCCTCGCATCCCGAGTCGCTGCGCGAACTCCGGGCGGCGCTCCGCCAGCGGTTTCCGCGACGACGGCTGGTGTCGGTGATGCAGCCGCGGGCGACCGGGGGCCGCCGCTGGATTTACCAGCGCGACCTGCCGGCAGCGCTCTCCGGGTTCGACTCGGTGATCCTCACCTCGCCGTACGAGCACAAGCCCGCGTCGCACGTCGGCTGGCGAAACGAACC